>MGLW01000049.1:0-15071 GCA_001794905.1 Chlamydiae bacterium RIFCSPHIGHO2_12_FULL_49_11 | reverse complement strand
ACCTCCGGTCCGATCGGTTTATGGGTCATTTCGGGGTGCTGCGAGGGATTGGAACATTCGGAATCGTTGAGGGAAACATGTTTTTGGTACGGAAATTTGGAAAAGAGGGCGCCCGCTTCCAGTTTCGATGCAGCGGTTCCGTCGGGAGGAAAATCGGCAGCTGCTACCGTTTGCCCGTCCAGACAAAGCCCGGCCCTCGATCGCAATACGTCAAGGTATCTTCGGTTATAAATTTCAAGATAGTCGTGAAACGCATCGGGATTGAAGGGGGTTAAAAGTCGTTTTGCTTGGTCTGCCATCCCCCGTTTTAGAACGCGGAGAGAGTAGAGCTGCCGGATGGCACCGAAACTTTTTTCCATTTCTCCGATATGAGAGGCAAGATCGGTATAAATTTCCTCGTCGCTGAGAGAAAGATCGTTCACGAGACAGTTCATTCGGAAGAGCACCTTTTTTTCATCGAGCCGGTAAAAAATCGTCGTCAAAAATTGGACGAAGCGGTTTCTCATCTCAGGCGTCGTGGCAAATACGTGCCGAAACGGCGATGGCGCTACTGTTTGTATGCTCATTGACTCTCCCTATCAAAATATTTGGCTGTGTACCTGTTTCCGAAAACATGATGAGGATCGTGCTTTTCTTTCAGCCGCTGCAAGTTGTCCACACAGTCTTCTCCGTAACAGAGCCTAAATTCATCTCTTGAGGCAAACGGAAAATAGGCTTGGTAATATTTGTCATGCCGGGCAATGAGATGGCGATTGACCTCTTGTACCCACGCTTTTGTTTTACGCACGGCTTTTCTTGTTTTCCACTGGGCAAAACTGATCACAACCGCAAACCTGTCTTGTTCGGCGTACGGCAGAATGGATACGGTATCGCGCAGCACGGGACGGATTGTGGCATTGACGAGTCGTACTTTATTTTTTTTGAGAATACTTCCCAGATAAGAAAGAAACTCTGCCAGATGGTCTTTTGTGACGAAATATTCCTGAAGCCACTGTGCATGCAGATCGGAATGATGCAACATCGTAAACGAATTGATAGGGGGGTGAAGAGCTGCGTTACGGGTGAGGAATTTATTCCCGCGAAGCATTGCCTTTCTCTCTTTGCTCCAAAACCAGCGGGTCAGTATTTTTGCAGAAACATCGTAGAGATGTGCGAGTAAATTAAGGCCGATCCTTTCCACCACTGTCCCCCGCCTCGGTTCAAAAATGAATTTCGGCGTGACCAGAGGAGTATTTCCCTTACACTCATACTGCACCATGCATACTTTGCCGAGAGGATCTTTTTTTCCTCCGTCGAGAGATAATCGTCCGCCGAAGAGAGGATAATTATGATTTTGAATGTCCCGTGCATAATGTGCGGCAAACTCCGCAGAATCAATCTCGGTGGTCGATTCTTCCAGCCTCACGTTATCTACGATTTTGAGGGTTGCATTTACGACAATGCCAAAATATCCCAAAGTGCCGAATATGCAGCCAAACAGCTCATCTTCCGGCGTGAGTGTCCTAAATTCCCCGTTTGCATCAATGATATCAAGGGAAACAACCGTATTCGAAAGAGGCCCCGCTTCATGGGCCCATCCGTGGCAATTGATTCCAATCGAACCGCCCACAGAAAAAATATCGGATGCCTGTTTTACTATGACCGACTTTTTCCTCTTGTTCAATTCCATCTGGATTTTTTCCCAGGTAGCACCGGCACCCACTTTCACGAGATTTCGCTCTTCAAATACCTCAATCTGCCGAAAGTTTTCCATAGTAACGACTACCTGGTGCGGATCTTTTGGCACGGTTTGCGTGCCTTGGCTCATTCCCGCTCCTACGACCGACACCTGTTTCTTATCGCGGATCGCTTCCTTCACGATATTTTCCAGCTCATACGTCTTCTGGGGGTGAAGCACCCGATCCATCCGAAGCCCATGTTTTTCTTCGCGGCCGAAAGGGAGAACCGACGGACTCGGAAAGCGGCGGAGAAAGAAGATCGAAACGCCGTCTCCGGCACGGATGCCGAAAGGGAACAAGACAAAGGCAAGGAGGTACTTGCCGACCGTATCAGCCCGGCTGTTAAACTTTTTTTGATCATCGATCGCACATAACATTCGGGGAATGCGATAAAAGAGGGTCTCCAGTAGGAGAATCACGGGAAAGACAGTGATGCTGATCAGGCGGCTGAGTGCAGCGCAGGCAAGGCGGACGGGAAAATGGGTACTGTTTTTTTCCACTATGATAATATTTTCAATTCCCCGTGCCACGATGGCAGTCGGGTGTTTTAACGCATACATGGGTCTTATTATTACAGAAACAAAAATTACGCGGGATCTTTAATTTTTCGTCTGCCCAAAAAGCGGTATCCCAAGAAACTAAGTACAGCGGAACAAAGGAGAAATTTCCACCACGAGTGCGCGTTCCACTCGAGCACAAAAGAATTTTTGGCACTGAAGAAGAAAATGGCAAAAGCTAATACAAACAATTGAGAGCCAAGACTTAAAAGAAACGTCGGCACCACTTTAGTCACAAAATCGGAGTGAAAAAAAGGCGTGCGGGGCTTTTTCGGAGCCACAGGGATTACCGGCGTGTCCGATTGAAATAATTTTTTGGAAGATTCGAAAAGCTGTTTTCCCATCTCGGTTTGGTAGGGCGGCGCAAATTTGAAACGAAGCTGGTCGTCCGTTTCCGGTTCCACTTTTTTGTATAAAGAAATGCCGCAATAAGGACATGCTCTAGCCTTGTTTTCGACCCTTCCCTCACAGGAGGGGCAAAGACGCGTTTTTTCTTGAGTCATGTTCAAATATTACCTGAATGATCGACAAAAATAAACGTGAAAATGTACAATCTGGGCCATGTATGATGTCGTTATTATCGGCGGCGGGCCCGGAGGTTACGTAGCTGCCATTTATGCGGCCCTCTCGGGTCTGAAGACGGCCCTCGTCGAAAAAGACCGCATCGGCGGCACGTGCCTTACCAAAGGGTGTATTCCGACCAAAGCTCTGCTCAACAACGCGAAAATTGTACACACCATCCGCGAGGCGAAGAAATTCGGCATCGATGTGGCCGGATTTACCGTCCATTATGACGCCATGAAAGAGCGTAAAGATAGGGTAGTAGACGAACTTGCGCGCGGCGTCAAAGGTCTCGTCAAATCCCACGGCATCGCCATCCTCGAAGGGACGGGCTCTTTTGTATCTAGTAGCGAGATCAAGGTGCGGCGCGGCGATGAGGCCCAAGTGATCGCGTTTAAACACGCCGTCATCGCCTCCGGCAGCGTTCCGATGGCGCTCCCTTTTTGTCCGGTCGACGGCACGGTGATTCACGACTCGACCACCATTTTGGAAATGACTCGCGTTCCAAAAAAACTGATTGTGCTGGGAGGCGGGTACATCGGGTGCGAATTCGCTTCTCTCTTCAATGCCCTGGGCAGCATTGTTACCATCGTCGAATTTTTACCGAATATCGTCATGCTCCAAGGTAAATCGGTCAGTTCATTTCTTGAAAATGCATTCCGGCAACGAGGGATCGAACTCATGACAAACGTGAAAATGGAGCGGGTGGAAAAAACCGGAAACGGCATCCTTTGCTTCCTTTCCGACGGAACAAAAGTGGAAGGGGATGCTCTCCTCGTGAGTGTCGGAAGAGCCCCTTACACAGACGAACTCCGTTTGCAAAACGCACTCGTCACAACCGATGCGCGTGGCTTTATCGAAGTAAACGATTCTCTCCAAACACAGGCCGGAAACATTTATGCGATCGGAGACGTAACGGGAAAATCGATGCTGGCACACACCGCCTCCCATCAGGCGATCGTTGCCGTCCATAACATGCTCGGCCAAAAAAAACGGATGCACTACGACCGGATTCCGGCAGTGATTTTCACCGACCCTGAAATCGCTACGATCGGTTATACCTTGGAAGAAGCACGCAAAAAAGGGTTTGATGCCGTCTCGTCCACATTCCCGTTCCGGGCACTCGGAAAAGCAAAAGCGGTCGGGGACGAAGAAGGGTTTGCCGAGCTCGTGACAAATCCAAAGACGGGGCAAATCTACGGCGCCTTCATGATTGGACACGAAGCGGGCAACATGATTTCCGAAATTGCCGTGTGCATTGAAAATGAACTGACGGTAGAATCTCTTGGAAACACCATCCACCCTCACCCCACCTTCAGCGAAGTATGGCTCGAAACGGCCCACCTGGCTCTCGGAAAACCCATACACCTCCCCAAGCGATGACAATGGACCAGATAAAAAACCAAGCAAGGCGCCGCCTTCCCCTTCTCCCCGAAAATCCCGATGCAGAGAAGTCGGGAAGGTTTCCGAAATGGCTGCACAGGCCGCTTCCCAAAGGGGATGAAGTTTTCCAAACCGAATCGATTTTGCGAAAGTACGGACTGAATACGGTGTGTGAAGAGGCCAAATGTCCCAATCGCACCACCTGCTTTTCGAAAAAAACCGCCACATTTCTCATCATGGGAAAAGAGTGCACCCGCGCGTGTGGATTTTGCGACATCGACTTTGCCAAAACGCCGAAACCTCTGGACCGGGAGGAACCGATGAAAGTAGCGCTCTCGGTGCATGAGCTCGGACTCGAACATGTCGTGATCACAATGGTCGCTCGCGACGACCTGAGCGACCAGGGGGCCTCCCACCTTGTCGAAGTGATGCGCGCTGTCAGGCGGGAAAATCCTCGCGTGACCCTCGAAATTTTAACTTCCGACTACAACGGAGATTGGCGCGCTCTCGACCTTGTCCTTGCCGAAAAACCGGAAATTTTTAACCACAATCTCGAAACGGTAGAGCGCCTTACTCCTCGTGTGCGCCATAGGGCAACCTATGAGCGCTCCCTTGCCGTGCTTGCCCACGCAAAAGCGTCCCGGCTTGTGCCGTTCATCAAGTCGGGTATCATGGTGGGCCTTTCCGAAACCGGTGAAGAAGTAGTGCAAACTTTGACCGACCTACATCGCGTCGGAGTTGACATTGTCACGATCGGACATTACCTCCAGGCTTCGAGGATAAAGATTCCGGTAAAAGAATTCGTCACTCCCGAAACATTCCAAGAATACAAAATCCGGGGCGAATCGCTCGGCATCCCTCACATATACAGCGGCCCTTTTGTCCGCTCCAGTTTTAACGCCAAAGAAATCAGAGAGGTGATGAATGAACGATTTTCCCATGCTTGATGCCGTCGATATGGAAATTTTGATGCACCGCGATGCGCATTTTTCTTCGAGTTTCCCCATCATGGTCGAATATTACAGAAAAGGCGGACCGGGAGTCATGAGTGACTTTTCAAGTGAGCGCCTGTTAGAGCTCCAATACATGGAAGAAAAGTACGGCAAGAATTTCTGCGACATAGCCCTGCCCGAAGCGGCAAAAAAGGAAGTCTCCGGGGCCAAAGAAATGTATTCCCGTTTTCGGGAAGTATACCAGGGTGATTCGGAAGTCGCAAAAAAACTCAGCGACCTGATTTTATCCGAAGAAGATTCTCCCGACGATGAAATCGATGCTGTCATGCGCATGGGTCCCGAAATGATCCCTCATCTCATCGACCTTATCCGCTCGGACCATTTTTACGACCCCCTTTACCCCGGATACGGCCGCTCTCCCGCCCTTGCCGCCCGATGTCTTGGAAAAATGCCCGACGAGAGGGCCCTCGCTCCCCTCTTTGAAGCCGTGGGCCGAGGTGACTTTTGGGCCGACGAATGCATGATGACTGCACTCCATGGCCTCGGCGAATCAGCAAAGGTTTTTCTCATCGAACGCCTCTATACAAAACCGGTGACAAGCGCAACATACTCCGCTTGTGCATGCCTCGGCTGTTTTTCCTCCGATCCGGAAATCGGAAAAGCCGCCTGGACCGTTCTGAAAGATCCTGAGTATCAAAAAAATGACACCCTCAATGCCTACCTGATCCTCCTGTCGGAAAATTTGGACCATGAAAATGACCGGCGCGAATTTACCGCTTGGGTAGAGGGTCTCGAAAAAACAGACCTGATTTCTGAAGCCCAGCTAATTATAAAAAACTGGAATTAATTTCTTTTTTTATTTGATAATTACGTGTGTGGTTTTTATAAAGAGGTTCATGAAACCGTCTCCGGCAGGCATCCCTCTCCCCGTGAAATATCCAAGCGCTCTTACAGATCAAGATGTTGCTACCGTGATTCTGGCAGGAGGAGAAGGAACGCGGCTCTTTCCCTTGACCTCAATGCGGTGCAAACCGGCCGTCACTTTCGGCGGACGGTATCGGATCATCGACATACCGATCGCCAACTCTTTGATGGCCAAGTCGGCAAACATCTACGTGATCTCACAATTTTTGGCGTCGACTCTGAATAATTACCTTGCGGAAACCTACACACCCGAGCATATGCAACCCAAGCATCTGGAAATATTGGGGCCCGAAGAGACGCCCCTTCACCAAGCGGGGTATCTGGGAACGGCCGATTCGGTGCGGAAAAATTTGAGGCACATCTTGAATTCCGGAGCAAAATATTTCTTCATTTTATCGGGAGACCAAGTTTACTGGATGGATTTGAATGAGATGCTCCAGTTTGCCATCGAAAAAGATGCCGATGTGACGATTGCCACGATCGTTTCACGAGAAAAGGAGGCAAGGCGCATGGGGGTGATGCAGATCGGCTCCGAAGCAAAAATCACCGATTTTTATGAAAAACCGCAAACCGACCCGCTCCTGGACCGTTTTCGCATCCGCAAACACATAGCGCATTACCATGACAAGTTGAATGAAGGTTCTTTCCTCGGTTCGATGGGAATCTACCTCTTCAAGCGAGAGGCGCTCATCAAACTGCTCCACGACGATCCGCGCGAAGACTTCGGCAAACACATCATTCCGACATCCTTGACATGCTGCAATACCTTTGCTTACATTTTTGACGGGTATTGGGAAGACATCGGCACGATCGCCTCATTTTATGAAGCAAACATGAAAATTGTTTCGGGAGAAATGTGCCTGGACTTATACAGCCCTAAACACCCTATATTTGCGCATAACAGAAGCCTCCCTTCCCCCAAAATTGTCAACACCCTTATCAAAAATGCGATCGTGTGCGACGGCAGCGTCATCGAAGCCGACCTCATCGAAGGGTCGATGATCGGCGCCGAAAGCCACATCGGCAAGCACACACGGGTCGTTCGCTCGATTATTCTGGGCAATAACCGCAACACCGACTTTTCCTCGCGTCCGTCGACCATCGGAAGCCACTGTTACATTGAAAAAGCGATCATCGATGAAGGGTGCAGCATCGGAAACAACGTCACCCTCGTGAACACAAAAAACCTCGACCGGTACGACTCGGAAAAGGTGGTCATCCGTGACGGCATCATCATCCTCCGCGCCGGCACAAAGCTCGACGACAACTACGAACTCTTCGCCGCTTAAGGCGTGTAAAGAATTTGACTCTCGCGTTCTAGATCAGGTATCATGAAGGGCATGAGGATATGGTCCCTTTCCGACGTGCACCTTTCCATCTCGAAACCCGATAAACAGATGGATGTATTTGGGGAGCCCTGGGTCGGCTACTTGGAAAAAATATTACGCCGATGGAATGAAACCGTTCAGGAAGAAGACCTTGTCCTTATTGCGGGAGATATCACCTGGGCTCGCACTCTCGACGAGGCTGCCATCGATTTGCAGTGGATTGGAGAGCTTCCCGGTACCAAGGTCCTGATCCGGGGAAACCACGACTCATGGTTCCATTCTATCCTGAAAGTACGCGCCATATTACCTCCTTCCGTGGCAGCCATCCACCTCGACGCAATAGATTTTAACAGCGCCTCCATCGCAGGCTCCCGCCTATGGGAAGATCCGTCCATCAATTATTCGCGCTATATTATCCTTCGGGATACGTTCGGCATCAACGTGCATAAGAAGCCCGACTCCTTGCAGGAAAAGCTGAAAGACAAAAAAATATTTCAGTCCGAGTTGGAACGGCTCGAAATGAGCCTTAAAAAGCTGAACCGGTCTCTTCCCGTCCGCATTTGCATGGTGCATTACCCTCCCACCGGACCCGAACATGCCGACACCGAAGTGACCCGCCTTTTCGAAGATTATGGTGTCACGCATGTTGTGTATGGCCACTTGCACAATCTTTCGACTGACGCCCCCGTCAATTTCACAAAAAACAACATTCGTTACATTTTCACCGCCGCCGATTACCTAAATTTTAAACCGGTACTGGTGATGGAATTATGAAACGACCCCTCATGCTCACTGAAGTGATGATCGCTACCTTTCTCCTCATGATCGCCTTTTCTGCCGTGGGCGTATACGTGTTCCGCTACATCCGGAAAGAAGAAAACTGTTTTTTAATGGCAGAGGCGCTCTTCATCAAAGACAGGATGGCAGCCGATACCCTCGCCGTCATCCGTGATACCCCGACACGAGAAAAACTCCTGGATCTCGGGACTGTCCCTCATGTGCAACATTACATCGTCTCCTCGGATTCGAAACACCAAATCGTATTGAAAGCCACCGGCCGCATTGAAGAGATCATTGAACCGACCGAATCCCAAAACAAAGCGCATAAAAATGTCGTTCTCGTCAAATTGGGAGTGGAAGTGGAACGGGAAGGTCTTCTCATGGGATTCAAATCGGAAAAATCAGTCTACGAGTTTTTTCTCCATGAAGAATAGCGCCGTATTTCTTATTTCAAACCATGCCAACCTTCTGGATCATCTCTGCCCGTTTGCCCATGAAAGCGACCTTACCCTGTATTACATAGTAGAGGATCTCCTTCCTCTTCTCTTGAAATACTACCCGATGGTTCACCATGAGCATCGTGTTTTTCTCGAAATCCTGGCACTCAGGAATGAATACGATACGTGGATCTCCTCGCACTCGAGGTTTAAGGATATTGTGAAGCCTTTTTTTCCATTGTACGGCCTTCAGCTGCCCAAATTCACTTATTTGTGCCACGGCCAGTCGGATAAATGGTCTGAAAAAGAAGGGCCCCTGCATCGTAACCGGCCTGACGTTTCGATCGTCTACGGCCCCCTGGAGAAGCAGCGGCTTTCCCCTCATCACCCAACCATCGAAGAGCGAGGGAACTTCCGCCGCCGATTTTACGAAAAATTCCGATCTTTTTACGACGGCCTTGTCGAAAAAGAAATCGTCCCCTTTTTGGATCCCACCAAACCGGTGCTTTTATACGCCCCTACCTGGAATGATAAGAATTTGGGCTCTTCTTTTTTCGACCATGCGATGCAAGTAATAGAAGATCTGAAAGATGCATTCCAACTCATCGTCAAACCCCACCCGCGGCTTATCCTTGATAATTATTCTTTATGGCTTAAGCTCGAACTCGAAGCCGAAAAGACAGGTCATTTTTTCTTTTGCTCCGCGTTTCCCGCCATTTACCCTCTCCTGAATATTGTCGACGTCTATCTCGGAGACTACTCTTCGATCGGTTACGATTTCCTCTCGTTCCAAAGGCCCCTTTTCTTCCTCAAAACAAAAACGTACCGCCCTCTCAAGCTTCACAAGACAGGGCACGTGATCGAGAGTCCCAAAGAAATTTTAGAAGGGGCTTTTGCCGACAGAAAGAAAGAGATAAGCAATCTCTACACCGAAACCTTCGGCGAAAATCCGATTGACAACAGACCCGGAAAGGTTCAAAATGGATGCCATGTGGCTCATCTTGGATGAATTCGGGCGGCTTCGTGAATTCGTAGCATATAAAGCCGACTTAAAAAGCATTGAAATTCCGGTTGACCCGATCGATTCGGCGCTTTTGCATCCGGCATCGTATGATAGCCGTATTTGTTCGCCTCCCCCCGTTTTCTATGAAGAAAAGTAGACCTTTTTTGCTGCTTGAAATCTTGATTGGAGCGGCCCTTGCCGCCCTCATCTTGGGTGCGGCATTTCAACTGCTCGTCTTTTACGGCAAAGAAGAGGCCCGCCTGGAAAAAACGAAAACCGCCTTGATGAACAAAGAGTTCGTCTATCTCAAATTGGCCTCTATCCTGGATACCAATGCACCGGTAAAAGAAAAAAGTAGTTCCACAAGGCTCGAGCTCGCTTCCCAAAATCCGGAGCTTGCCGTTGTTTTTGAAAAAGGGGAACTTCTCCTCCACTCGAAAAAGGGAGCTTTGGTCACCGTCGACCCCATTATGGGCGGCCTTCATGATGTGAAGATCACCGTCACTTCCCCCTCCATCGTCACGCTTGACCTTACACCCGCCTCCTCCGCACCGTACTCGCTCACATTTTTCACACCGCGCGCGCCGACCGCTGCGCTGATCAAATTACAAAAAGGAGGCAAATGAACCTCCTGCCGATTGTTTTCATGTTCATGTTGGTATTTTCCTATTTTTTGCTCTTTTTTTCCGATGCATTCTTCAAAAATTCGGTCGTCCAAACCCATTTCGAAACCCTGATGAAGACCCGCCATACCGCCCTTGCCATGCGGGAGCGTTACCTGTTTCACACCTACATCCAGAGCGGCAAAAATTCTTCCCTCTTCACTTTTTCTCCCCATCCCGAAAGCGGGCGGTTCCGTGACCGGATCACGCAAAACTCGAAACTGAATTTTCTTCCCTATCTCAATAATCCGAGTTCGACGATCGCAAAAAAATATGTCGAAAATCTCCTCGACGAACTCTACCGGAAAACCTCTCTGGCTCCCCGGCTCGGAGAGATCAAAGGAGCTCTCTACAAGAAGGTGCTCGATCTCTCTAAAAACGGGCAAACGGGCTCGGTCCGCTCGATCACCGATATCACCTTCACCGATGCGCGCACGCAAGATTTATGGAATGCCTTGCAAGACGGCAAAGTAGCCTTCATGAAGACAAAGGACCAAACCGGCGACACCTGGGAAAAACTGTCCGATTACCTGACAATCCGGCCGGGTGACGAGAGGCTGTTTTGTTTGTGTAAAGCGCATTATCACGTGCTCGTGGCTACCTTAGGGGAACGCGGGGCCGCTGCCGTCCTCGAAATCGAAAAAGAACACAGGGAGAGCAAAAAAAATGCGACGAAAGAAAAGCTCTCCTGGGAAACCAAATGGAACCTGATTACCAATTGCAATCTCCCCTTTGATCCCGTCGATATCCGCAAGGTGATGCATTTCCGCGCACAAACCATCACTGACAAAACCATCACCGCCATTGATCCCGTCACCCACCTTCGGGTTACCATAGCCGCCGAACCTCGTGTCTAGGCTGAGTCCTCAAAAAGTCTAATATAAACAAGATTAAAAAAAGTTTTGTTTCAGTTAATTCAGGAAATTCCGTATTGTTCTAGCCATGGGGTTGAAATGTTTTGTAATCACATGCCTGATTCTAGTTTATAATTATTGCTATTCTGCCATATATGCGGAAGGTTCCCTTTGCATTACACGAGAAAGAACCATTAGAACAACCTATCAAAAATCAATTTCTGCTCTAAATTTTCTGCAGAAAAGGATCGATGACCCAATTCTTCTCGATCCAATATTAAATGACTTGCCTCAGTTCTATTTACAATTAAATAGATTCCGCTTCAACTATTGTGTACGTGTATCAAATGAACTCGAAAAACCTACTCTCGCGGCAAATGCAGAACACGAAAAATGTATCGTTGAATTCGGATTGGGTTGCACCTTTCTAGTTGTTGCAGGAGCAAGCTTTGCAAGGGGCGACCCCATGGGAACGGTAGGTGGTGTCGGAGCTGCAATTCAGTCATTTAGGTCAGCAAAAGAGCATTTTGACAATGCTTGCCGTGAATACCGGGAAGAAAGAGAACATTCTGAAATTTCTGCCGGAGAATCCAATTTTGCAGAACAATATTATGATAGCCAAAGGGACGACTAAGTATGATATTAAATCCGTATTTTTGGGGAATCGTTTCAATATTGATCACCTCTTTTAGTTTCATGTTTGATTTTATTAAAAGCTTCGCAAAGAAGAAGTTCGATTATAAAATGGTTGTATGGATAGTCATGGCGGTTATCTTTTTGAGCTATTTAATATTGCACGGACTAGACATGCGTTCTTCGGTGGAATGGTACGGTTCATTTTTCATGTACTTCTATCTTTTTGCATTTGCATATCGATGGTTCTTCTTTTTCTTAGAATCGAAGAAGAAGCAAGAACTAGCACTGTCCCTCCTCTTTTTCTCCGTTTTTGTGTTCACCTTCGCCCATTATCTTTTTAACCTGAGTTTTGGGTTTATTGTTCTGATGCTCAAATGATCGACTCTTTCATTAGTTTTTCTCAATCTGACGAAAATGAACAGCACGATACGGCCAATTATGAAGCGGGCGAAAAATCAAATTGCTATACCAATCCCAAGAAATTATTTGATGGCACTAGCTAACAAAATTGAAGTTCATTGCTTTGGGGAAGGTGAGGGTGAAGACGGCGCCGCTGCCGGGGGTCGAAGTCACACCGACTTTGCCCCTATGTTTATCCATGATCAGTTTCACTATCGAAAGACCAAGACCCGTTCCGCCCAGTTTTCGGCTATGGGCCTTATCAACGCTATAAAATCTCTCAAAGATGCGCCCGAGCTCTTCCTTTTGCAGACCGATCCCGTAATCGATCACCTTGATTTCGACTTCACTTCCGCTTTCGGTCGCCACAACCTCGATTTTTGCCTTTTCCCCCGCATACTTGGCAGCGTTTTTGAGAAGATTTATAAGGGCAATTTCGGCTAGAGACCGGTCGGCGGCAATCTCCATCTCGGCATGGTCGAGCACCTGTTCGATGGTGATGTGGGGATATAGTTCGATCACTTGACGCGCTGCGTCTTCGATGAATTCAGTGATGCGAACCGTATCGGTTTCGATGATCGGATCACGGTCAAGATCGGCCAGGATGAGCAGATTTTTGATGATGTTTTCCATCCGCCGACAACTCTTTTCGATTTTTTCCATGATCGACATGAACATCTCTTCCGATAAATCGCCGACCTCTTGCAACGTCTCAACAAACCCCTTGATAATAGTAATCGGGGTACGCAGTTCGTGCGATGCATTTGCAATGAACGCTTTTCCCATTTCGATCACTTTCACCTCCGATTGGCGTGGATCGAGGAAAATCCATAGCCTGCGCCCTGCGCGCCGCATCACGCAAAAAATGCGTTCCTTGGATCCGAAAATCTGGATTTCCTTTCGAAAGACAAAGTCCTCTTTCCAAACCCGATCGGCAATCTCTGCAATTTCGGGGAAAAGAAGGGCCAGCGAAGCGAGGTTCCGGGGCGGTGTTTTGATAACCGGAAAAAGTTCAATCAGGCGCGGATCGAAGCGGACTACTTTTTCCTTCCGATTCACGCAAATGGAAAATTTGGGATTTTCCGCAAGAAGAACATCCTCACCGGAACGGTACCGGGAAAAAGAGCGCAGCACGATTCCCACCATAGCCGCAAACGCCAAACTCGCCATTACCGATACTATCATCGTAAGCATTGTAACAAATTTTCAAATTTAGATGGATGAAAACGATGTTGTTTTTTATAAATTGAGTTATGAACATCCAATTTGTTTTCGAAAATACTCCTTATAGACTCCGCTATAATGGAGATGAGAGGCGCTGGAGCATAGTTTCGGAAAGGGGTGTAACAAAAAGTACTGCAATTGTGGAACATATTATTCAAAAAACATATACTTCCAAGGACGGTTTGTTAAAAGAGCTACACGGTTTGGGAATCAAAAACATCGAAGTGATTGACGGCAATGAAGGGGAAAGGTTGGAAACGGCCCTTTCCGAAATGTCGTTTGAGGGCAATGCGCTTCTGATCAATCACGGCATCGTACAATTAAAAAAAACCTTCGAGGGCGCCAAGCCCGAATTTTTCGTCGGCCCTTTTTCGGTCTTTTTTCTTCGTCAAGTCTTACACATCTTGAATGTCGATGTCTCCCGACCTTTCGCCGGTTATTTCGAACCGGGCTACTGGCCTGAGCTTGAGAAAGTAAACCTCACGGTCTCTGACCTCTTAAACCATACTTCGGGGCTTTACCAACTGGAAGAACTTCGAGACGGAGACCACCCCCTCTTTTCCACCTACCATCCCCCTGAAATGGTCGCCGGACTCATCATGAAAAAAGGATTTACCACCCCGCCGGGAGGCCATTATTTCCCCACTGTGAGCAATAGCGTTTTACTCGCTCTTCTCATTGAGAAACTAACCTCTGAACCGATTGACCTTGCCCTGCAGCGGTATTTACCTTTGGCCGGACTACTTCATACCCAAATCCGGAATTCGAGTTTCGTCCTTCAGACCACACTTGACGATATGAAAGAAGCTCTCACTCACTATGAACCAAGAAAACCCCTTTCTACCTTGCAGGGGCCGGTGGATCAAGGATTCCTCGTGAAAAAAGGGGAAGAAAGAACCTATGATTCCGGCGGACTTTCCATCACTCTGGGAAAAAGTCGCATTGAATGCCTCCAGGAAGGGTGACCCATGTCAGACGTGCTAGAAATTACGGGAGGAGTGCCTCTTAAGGGAGAAGTGACGGTGAGCGGTGCTAAAAATGCCGCGACGAAATTGCTGATTGCCTCGCTTCTGTCTGATAAAAAATCGGTATTTTCCAATGTGCCCAACGTGACCGAAATCACAGCAACGGTTGATTTATGCCGTGAGATAGGATCGATCGTGGAATGGGACAAAGAAGCAAAAACGATCGAAATCATCACGCCCCATATTCGGACATCTTTCGTTCCGCAACGGTTTTCGGGAGCCAACCGGATTCCGATTTTGCTCCTCGGCCCCCTTTTAGGACGCACCCGTGAAAAAATCACTCTTCCCGTCGTCGGCGGCTGCAGGCTCGGAAAACGTCCTGTCGATTTTCACATCGAAGGGGTAAAAGCCCTGGGAGCCTCTGTTGTCTACGATGAAGAACGTGAAGTGTACATCGCGCACAATCCGAAACAGCTTGTCGGTACCATCATCGAGCTTCCCTACCCTTCCGTCGGCGCTACCGAAAACCTCATTATGGCGGCAGTGAAAGCCAAAGGACGCACGATCATCAAAAATGCTGCTTCGGAGCCTGAAATCTTCGACTTGATTCTGTTCCTCCAGAAAATGGGCGTCCAAATTTTCATGGATGTGAGCCGTACGATCCACATCTTCGAGACCCACACCTTC
>MGLW01000048.1 GCA_001794905.1 Chlamydiae bacterium RIFCSPHIGHO2_12_FULL_49_11 | reverse complement strand
TATGCAGTAAGGTAACGGGAAATCAGCCACCCAACGCACCCGAGGGCAACTACTGGAATCCTCTGGATCCAGGCGGACGGGTTGTATGACCATCCGGGAGGAATACCGTGTCCTTCTTCTTCTGCAAAACCGGGAATACCGGGAATGATGAGGGCAAATGAAATGCATGCCACACTTACCATCGTATCATTCAGATAGGCCGCCATATCTACGGCATAAAAAATGAGGGGGGCGAACTGGAGCCAAAAACCGGCAAGAACAATCACCCACGGCGCGAAAATCAAACGGCGCGAAAGGGAGAGGAATCCGAAAACAATGAGTACTCCGCCGGTAATTATATCGCTCATCATCATCGAAGTTTGCACGGGCGCGTAGAGAAACTGCGTGCATAAAAGCCAAAATCCCAAAAAGATATTTGCAAAGTGGCACCAGAGCGTACCGCGGTGCCGGTCGCTCAATGTTTTTTCTTTTGTTTTTTCCATAACTTGCTCTTATTTTTCGGAGGAATCAGCCCGTTATCTTTATAAAATTGCGCCGGATCCTTCAAAAGGAGTTTGATCAATTTGGGAAGCTCTTTCCGGATCGATTTTTTGGGTTGCCATCCGAGCAGTTTTTTTGCCTTCGAAATATCGAGGATATAGTTGTCATCTGAAAACGGGATCATCCAGGGACGGATGAACGGTTTCGGTATGAACGGAATATGGCACAGCATCCACGCCCCGATGTAGGCGAGAAATTGCGGAATGCGGACCGTGACCATTTCAAAATCATAGATCTCTTTGCTGATCATCTTCTGCATCTCGTCGACGCTCATCGTATCCCCCTCCCCGATGAGAAAAACAGTCTCTTTGGGAAGTTCCTTCCGTTTTTCCACAGAAAGTTCGATGGCATCGACAAGATCGTCCATGTGTAAAAAGGCGGCGCCGTGAGTGAGGTTGCCGGGAAAAAACCGTGCCGTGACCTGCTTTTCGTAGATACGCTGGATCTGGTTGGAAATCGGAATCGAGTGGCACCTGTCGTCATACACGCCCGCGATGCGTAAAACTGCAGTCGGAATATTTTTCGCATGTTTGTGCATCATCTCTTCGGTCTCGATCTTTGAACGTGGATAAGCCCAGCTTCCTTCGCGGGGAGATGTCTCCTTGATCAAATGGGGCGGGTTTTGCGGCTTGTGCACGAGCATCGTGGAAGAGAAAATGAACTGCTCCACTTCAAACTCCTGGAGTGCATCGAGAAGCCGCCTCGTTCCGTCCACCGTCACTTCTTTATACTTATCATAGGAGGTGTCGGAAAAACTGTAGTAAGCGGCAAGGTGAATGACCGATGTGATTTTAGTTCCGTAAAAATTCTTGATGTGCATGAACGCCTGTTTGACCGACTCATCGGAAGCAATGTCGAGAGGGACGAGTTCTTCGTTCTTCGAAGCATAAATGGCTTTCAACAATTCGAATCCGACAATGTGGTACCGGTCGCCCAAACGTTCTGCCATCCGAGTTCCGATACGTCCAGCACTACCGGTAATTAAGATAACCCCTTGCTTGTCGCCGCTTTTCATAATATCCACCTCTTAATGATAGTGGAAACACATCAAAGAATATTAATCAAGAAAACGGCCGGATTTTTTTTCAACGGAAGGGAATCCGCATGAATGCGTAGCCACTTAACCTTTTCAGTGACTACGTGCTGGGAAGGAGTCATAAGGCCGATAGCAAGGCAAACTTCATCCTCCGGCTCGAGAACTTCAAAGAGGGCATCTAATGTTTGCTTGTTATGATAGGGGCGCTCTATATATATGAAGAGCCCTTTTTTCCGGATGGACCGGTCGATTTGTTTGGGAAAGTAGCCTGCAAAGGTAAACTGCTGGCTATAAAACCCGCTCAGCATGAGCGCGATGAATATCGACGACGGACCGACAGTCGCCTCAACCCCAAAGCCCTCTTTTCTTGCCAGGCGAACGAGGGCCGACCCGGGATCGGCGATGCACGGCAGCCCGCACGCGGAAATAAGACCCCATCTTTCTCCCCGTTTGAGATGCAAGAGATGCTCGGTAAAATCGGTCGTATCTTTATCGCAGGAAATCATCGGCTTATCCCTCAGCCTATCGAAATTGAAGCGCATAAGAAGACGCCTGGCCGCTTTTGCCTCCTCGACAAAGAATCCGTCAAGCGACTCGAGAAGCTGCCCCATCGAACTTGCAAACGAGTCAACCGTCCTTGCCTCGTCATCCAAACTATTCGCAATCAAAAAAAGCATCGGCGTAACTTTTAACCTTGGGGCTCGTATAAAGCATGGATCAGGACTTCTTCGGCAAAGTGGGGAAGGAGTCGTGCGGGGGCCCGCTTTGCCTGGATTTCCTTTTCGAAAAGGAAGCGGAGCATTGTGCGCGCCTTGTGCAGCCTCTCTTCCGTAAAAGAGGGCTTGTAGCGCGATATCAGGTAGCTTTTGCCGGCCGGCACTTCTCCCGTAGAAAGCTCAAGAAGAGTGCGATAATGGTAGCGGAGTAGTGCAATCATCGAAATCACCTCTTTCCCCTCAACCTCTTTGAGAGGCGCCCCCTTCCAAACCACTTCCTCCGCATATTTCGATACTTTGAATTCGCCGGGACGGGAGAGAAACTCTTCCGCTTCAAGGATAGTTACCTTCCGGCCTCCATGAAAGGCGCTCTGTAATTTTTCGAGTTCGCGGCGCACGCGGAGCGCATCATCCCCGTACAGTTCGAACAGAAAGGAGCTCATTTCTTCATCCACATTCAAACCGGCTGCACGAAACTCGAGGGTGAGGAAAGCTACCCACTCTTTCCGTTTATCCCACGGCTTCTGGCGGAGTACATCCAGAAAAGAACCATGGGATGTCGCTTCATGCTCCAACACTTTGTCCGTCCTGGTTACGATCAAAAAGAGAATGTCGGGACCCGCATTGACAAGGGAAAAGACGGCTTTCAATTCCTCCGGACTCATCTTTTCCGAGGGGAGAAAAAAAATAACCCTCCCGGTAGAAAAAAGATCGAGAGAGGAAAGGATTTCAATGCAAGCGCCTACCTCGGTGAGGGTCACCTTCTCCAGATCGGTTTTGACGATTTTCCGGCACGTTTCCAAAACGAGGGCTTCAGAGTCCTCGGGCACGGCCAGCGTAAAAAGTTTGGCACACCCCTCCTTCATACTTTCAACAACATGGGCAAAAAAGGGGCGCTGACCGGTAAATTTCACCCCGTTAGAATAACAAATCTGTATATTTTTTTTCTCAAAAAGTGTATCTTTTTCGTATCTATGAAAAAGTTGTCGGGAAAGAAAGCTTTTGTAGCCGGAGTCGGAGATGACAACGGATACGGCTGGGCCATCGCTAAAGCTCTGTTTGCCGAAGGGTGCGACATCATTCTCGGAGTGTGGCCTCCGGTTTACAATATATTCACCGGCTCTTTCGAAAAAGGGAAATTTGACGAGTCGCGCCGTACAAGCGACGGTTCGATGCTTTCTTTCCTCAAAGTATATGCCTTCGACGCCACTTTCGATAAAATCGAGGACGTGCCGCAGGAAATCCGCGAAAACAAACGGTATGTGGAACACGATGCGTTTACCATCAGCGAAATTGCCGCCCTCGTGGAGCGGGATTTCGGTAAAATCGACATGTTCGTACACTCCCTTGCCAATGGGCCCGAAGTAAAGCTGCCCCTTTTAGAGACAAGCCGCAAAGGATATCTTGCCGCCGTCAGCGCTTCTTCCTACTCTTTCGTCAGCGCCGTCCGCCATTTCGGACCACGTATGCATCGGGGCGGAGCCTTCATCAACCTTTCCTATATCGCTGCCGAAAAAGCCGTTCCCGGGTATGGCGGCGGGATGAGCTCGGCAAAAGCGGCCCTCGAAAGCGACACGAAGATGCTTGCCTTTGAAGCGGGACGAGCATGGGGCGTGCGCATCAACGGCATCTCGGCCGGTCCCCTTGCTAGCCGTGCCGCCAAAGCAATCGGTTTTATCGAAAAAATGATCGAATACACCAAAAACAACTCTCCTCTCGGACGTGAGCTTTCCGCTGATGAGGTTGGGGCTGCCGCGTGTTTCCTCCTTTCACCCGCAGCCTCGGCCATCACGGGGGCCGTTATCCCCGTTGACCTCGGCATGTCGTGCATGGCAGTCGCTGTAGATAGCCCCGCTTTCACCCTATGAACGGAATTATCGCACTCGATATCGATGGAACGCTTACCCATGATATTTCTTCCATTTCCCCGCGCGTCCTCGATTACCTTCACGGGTTGCAGGGCACCGGATGGACCCTAATGCTCCTAACCGGCAGGACCTTTTCCTTTGCACATCGCATCTTTTCCCGCTTTCGCGTTCCGTTTTACCTTGCCGTACAAAACGGCGCCGAAGTGTTCGCGATGCCGAAAGAAAATCGGGTCTATTCCCATTTTATGACCAGAAATGATGTACGGACAATCGATACACTCCTCTCCCCCTTCCCAGAAAGCTACCTTCTTTACACCGGCTCGACCTGTGGCGATTTTTGCTACTTCCGCCCGCAGGCATTTGGGCCGGAAATGCTTTCCTATCTGAAAAAACTGGAAATGATATCGACCTCTCCGTGGAAAGCATTTTCTTCGTTTGATGGAGTGGAAGGGGAAGGCTTTCCTCTCATCAAATATTTCGGAACGCGTCCCGTTCTTTTTGATGTGCAGTCTTGCATTGATCCGCTCCGGTTTGCCTCGACCTGCATCAACGATTCGATCGAAAAGGAGCGTTCGATGCTTCTTGTCGGCCACCCGCTTGCCACCAAAGGCCACGCTCTCAGGGAACTGGTCCGACGTTTTTCTTTGAAAGGTCCCGTCATCGCCGCCGGTGACGAGATGAACGACCTTTCCCTGCTGGAGGCGGCGCAGTACAAAATTGCAATGGAAGACGGAGCCGACGAGTTGAAGGCGATCGCCGATATCATCGCTCCGCCCGCTCACAAAGAAGGAATTATCGAAGCACTCGACCACATCATGAAAACCTTTTTCTAAATAAGCAAAATTGATATGGTGAAAGAATGAGAGTGCTTGTCGTCCTATTTTTTTTGTGCTCGCTCCTTTACTCCGAACCGCTCTCCCCTTCAACTCCGGCCCAAGAAGAAACGCAGCCTTCCCTCTCGCTCCCGGTTACATCCGATACGACCCTTCCGTCGACAGATGCAAAATCCCAATTTTTTAAAATCCTGTTCGTGTTTGCCCTTCTCGTTGTCCTCATTTTCTTTATCATTTGGCTGATCCGATTTTTCGGTAAAACAAGACCGCTGACGCTCAACAGCCGCAAGAACATCAAAATTTTGGAGCGCCGCCCCCTTTCCAACCAGACACTCCTCTACCATCTCCAGATCGGTGATAAGCAAATCGTGATTGCCGAATCAAAAGTGGAGGTCAAAATGATCGCCACTCTTGACTGGCCCGAAACGGACGACTCTTCCACGTCTATTTAATTCTTGCTTTTTTCGCGTCTTTTTGTTAACATATTTTATATGAAAATTGCTGATTTGATTGCAAATTCCGTACAAGTTGAAAATTACGAAAACCCCGTAACCTACGACCCGGACCACACGGGAGCAACCGGATATTGGCTGTGCGGCGTGTGCAGAGTGTCCTCTACCGGAGGAGCCGTCTCTCATTTTTATAATTGCCGCCTGAAAAACTTGGCCCGGGGCGGAGCTGTCAATGCTAGACGCTCTCCCGACATGATCTACGTTGTGGGACCGAATGAAAGCGGTGCGACCTCTCCTTACAAACTAGGAGAGATCGAGAAAGTAGTGCTACTGGCAAAGAACCGCTTGACATCATCATCATAAACGATTTACAATTTTTTTCTTAATTGGGGAGGAGTTTATGTCTGACACGATTGGTTCTATCGTTCTGTCACTCGCAAAAAATCGCGAAGCGCATGATGCCTATAAAATGGAGGAGTTGGAACAGAGAGAAGAGAACATCCGCTCCAATATGGAAAGTCTCCAAGCCCTGACGTTCCGAATGCAGAACGAACTCAGCAAAGCGCGCAAAGCCAAAAGCGACAAGGTCTCTTTATCAAACTTTAAGGGCGAAATCACCTGTTTTATCAAAGAAATTTGGCCCGATATTTTGAAACTCAGCCATGCCAAATTCGGGAGCGATAACCCGTTTGCCGAGGTTGTGAAAGAAACCGAAGGGGGTCTTGAATTACAAGAAAAGGTGGATCTCGATCGGGTTGAGCTCATCATTGAGCACCTCCACACATTAAAAGGGCATCAGGGTAACGAACTCGGCAAAATAGCCCGCGACCTACGCATGAGTAGCGACGAATCACTCCACGTATTCGAAACCCTCATCGAAATGTTTAAAATGTACAAGGCTTTCATCCGGACCATGTTGAATAACGAGAAGACCCATAATGCATAAAAACCACGAATTCGACCTGTTCACCCTGTCCCTTAAAAAAAAGGTCGAGGCGTGTGCCAACATCAAACAGGAATCCCTTTCCCTCGATGACGCTTACCAGCTCTATACCCTCGGATACCACCTCTACGAATCGGGAGAACTGGAAAAAGCCAAACTGTGTTTCGAAAGGCTCATCCTCGACTATCCGTTCGAAGAGCGTTTCATCAAGGCTCTGGCTTCCTGCTACCAAATGTTAAAACTGTTTGACGAAGCGGCAAAGTGCTGGATGCACGCCCTTGTCCTCGAACCCGGATGCGCCTATTTTGCGTTTCAGGCCGGCGACTGTTTCGTCCGGCTCGGGAAAAAGACGGAAGCGAAAGAGGCCTTCCAAATGGCCCGCGGCTCTGCCCACGAAGACAAGGAACTTTTGACCAAAATCGAACTTATGGAGCAAAAGCTATGACAGCGCAGATTGAAGCCGTTTCCGCCACCCCCGCCATGCCTCCCGATCTCCCTTTCTCACCCCTCGTCCCCTATTCTTCTCCCGTCTATACCTTTTGTGAAACCTCCTCCATCAAACCTCTATCTCCACGTATTATGCCGCTCATCGATCATCCCGACGCCCTGATTCGTGAGCCTATCCGAAAAGGACCCAGACACTCGTTCGAAGGGATCGTGTATAAACTCATCACCGGCATGCAAAAAACGACCGACCTCACCCGCGAAGGCCTTGCTTCAACCATGGAATATCTCGATGAAGTCCATCAAATCGAACTCGAAGCTTACCTCAAGACAAGCAGGGAAATCAGCGCGGTAAACCGTAAAACCGGCTTTGTCCAGATGCTGAAACAAACGGCCTTTTGTCTGGCCGCAGCAGCCGCTATCGTGGTAGGAGTGATCGTGCTCGCTTCAAATCCCTTTACTGTGGCTGCAATTCCGGCGCTGATTGGAGGAGCCTCTCTCATTTTGTCGGGCGGAGCGACCCTTATCGGCCAAGCCCTCCTCGATTCGCACCGGTACGCGGACGTAGGCATGGCTCTTACCCTTGTGGGGAGCGCCTTCGGAATTTTGGGGGGAGGTTATGCATTCTACTCGGGACTTGTCGGCTTCGACCTCATTTACCGCCTCATCGGAGCGGCCGCAGGCGTGAGCACCGCTATAGCAGGAATGGCCGAAGGTGTTTTACATCGCGAAACCGCCCTCCTCAGGATGGAAAAAACGCAGCACGACAAGATGAAAGATGAAGAAAGGAATCAGTTTGCCACCATCAGCAAACTGGTGCGCGAATCGGCAAGTGATGCCCTCGACTCTACCCGCACCCTTCGCGTCGTAGTAGCAGCCCTTGTTAAAGAATATAAATTGATGAACTCCATTAACATGAGAGGTTAATATGGAATCTGTACCACCGCTTGCCCGGACCCAAATTCTCCGTGAGCAAACAAATGCGCACCGGATAAATACTTATTATGAGCTTGAGAGCGTCCTCTCCGAGCTTTTGCACCAAAGCCTCGGAAATGAGGAACATTTCCAGAGAAACGTGCGAGAATACCTGAAAGATTTATACGACCACCTGTCCGACGAGATGCGCACCGAAGCGGGCCTCTATGCAATCGGCATTGCCGCTCACTTTTTCCTTGCCATCGGAAGCGCTCTGCCTGCAGACTCTTCAGGCGCTCGCCTGACTACCGCCATTTCCAACATGGGCGACCGTACAGGACAAATGTTTGTGCAACTGCGAAAACGCGACGAGACGAGGATACAGGGTTTTCTGGAAGAGATGCGCGACCTCCTCAGCCGCGGCAACACGAAACGGGACGAAGGGATGCGTCTCCTAAACGACATCCGCGATGTACTGCGCAGCGCTCATGAAGCCCGCTCACGCCAAATCTCGATGATGAGCTCCGGATAACTGTAACAAAAATACAGTGAATGACTTACCTATTTTAAAGCGCTTTGCTTGAAATATACGTTCTTTGGTTGATAAGGGTGACAGAAGAAGCGCAGGAAAAAGCAAAATGTAAGAGAAAAAAAACCCGTTCAACTTGCAACCGATCATAAAAACTCTTCCCCTCCATAATACCGCGAATAATGATTCGCCGGATATATATCCCTAACACTTGCTTTCTTTTCCCCTTTTTTTTACATTCCGATTTGTATGGAAGAGTCGATTCAGAAGGGAAATAGAGAGCTGGGAAAACAGCTTGAGGCCAATTTTACCGCCTTCACCCATATCGGCGCTTTTATCTGTTTCATCGGTGCCGTGCTGAAGTCGATGTTGCGACGCTTTCCGCGGTGGGAGCTCATCCGCGAATGCCTTTACTCGATGGGGGTAACATCACTGAGCGTCGTCTCGCTCACCGGTTTTTTCACCGGGCTTGTCCTTGCGGCCCAATCGTATTACCAGTTGAATGACAAGGGTCTTGCCGGCGTTACCGGCCTCATGGTGGCAAAGGCCATGCTCACAGAACTTGGCCCCGTCCTTACCGCTCTCATGATTGTGGGTCGGGTGGGCGCATCCATGACGGCAGAGCTCGGAACGATGGAAGTGACTGAGCAGCTTGACGCCATGAAATCGATGGCGGTCGACCCGAACAGGTTTTTGATCGCTCCCCGCTTTATTTCAGGTATGATCATGTTTCCGATCCTCACTATTTATAGTATCGTCCTGGGTGTTTTCGGCGGGTATCTGATCGCCGTCTATTTTTTCGGCATGGCCCCCAACACCTTCTGGGACCCCATCCCCGAATACGTAGACCGCTTCGATTTAATAATCGGCATGACAAAAGCTTATGTGTTTGCCTTTCTCATCGTTTCCATCGCCTGTTTTAAAGGGGTTACGACGCGCGGCGGAGCCAAGGGGGTCGGCGAAAGCACGACTCACGGCGTCGTCATCGCCTATGTCGTGATCCTCTTCACAAATTTCTTCCTCACCTTGGGAATCAACGTGGTACGTAATGAAATCAACAGGTGGTTTGAATGATCCATATCAAAAACCTGTTCAAACAGTTCGGCCCCAATAAGGTTTTGCAAGGTCTTTCCCTCGAAATTTCCAATAATGAAATCCTCGTCATCGTGGGAAGGTCAGGCTCCGGCAAAAGCGTCCTCATCAAACACATCATGGGTCTCATGAAACCCGATTCGGGCGAAGTGCTCATCGATGAGATTGATATGACACAGCTGGAAGGGCCTAAACTGTACTCTACCCTCACGAATATCGGCATGATTTTTCAAATGGGGGCCCTTTTCGATTCCATGACGATCGAAGAGAATGTCGGCTTTTTTCTGAAAGAACATCAAATGGTTGCTGGAAAGAAAATTCAAAAATCCGATATGAAAGAAATTGTGAGAAGCACACTGGCAAAAGTGGGCATTGAAGGAACCATGGAACTCTACCCGGCAGACCTTTCGGGCGGCATGCGAAAACGCGCCTCCATCGCTCGTAGCGTGATTTATAAGCCTAAGTACCTTTTTTATGACGAGCCAACCACCGGCCTCGACCCGGTCACCGCAGAAAATATCGGACGACTCATCGTAGCCCAGCAAAATGAACTGCAAGGCACCTCCGTCGTCGTCTCCCACGACATTGCCACCTCGCTCATGATCGCCGACAGAATCGCCCTGATCGAAAACGGAGTGATCGAAGTCATTGCCAAACCCAAAGAATTCATGGAATACAACCACCCCACGATCCGTAAATTCAATCATGTCGTCGGGGACTACAAGCTGCATGGGAGCCTTCGGTGAATAAACAAATCAAAAACCTCCTCATCGGCCTTTTCGTCATTGCGGGCTGCACCCTCGTGATTGCCATCATTCTGTTTATCAAGCCGTCGGTCGGCGATTCGAAACAGGTAATCCACGTGCGATTCAATAATATCAACGGCATTCAGATCGGCACACGCGTCACCATGGCAGGCAAACCGATCGGCGAAGTGACCGAAATTTCGCGTGTTCCGCTCGCACGGGAAAAAGCAGTAGACCACCTCGGCCGCGTGTATTTCTACTTGCTCACCCTCCATATCGACTCCCACTACAAAATTTTTGCCACCGACGAAATCACCGTGCAGACGGCGGGACTGCTCGGGGAAAAGTCGATCGCAATCATTCCGAAACCGCTGATGCCGGGCCAGCACCCACACGTCATCACAAGCAACGATATCGTCTATGCCGAATCAACCGACATTTTGGAGACAGCCGTGAACGAGCTTGCAGCACTCTCCAACAAGTTTGAAGAAACGCTGCAGAAAGTGATCGACTGGATGAATCATTACGGCGACGACGTCGGACAAGCGGTCATCACCTTTACCGATACGACAAAGGAGATAGGCACCCTCGTAAAAAGCGTCAACCAAAGCCATATCATCCAAGACGTAGAACACATCACGACGAACGTCAGTATCACAACAGATATGATCAACATGGTCCTCACATACTTGAAAGAACATTGCTTCTTCGATAATCTCGCCATGACGATGCAAAACATCACCCAAATCACCTACCCGCTTGCGGCGGGAACAAGCACCCTTGGAAAAATCATCCAGGATGACGGCCTCTATCTCGAAATCAATGCGGTGATGCTCAAGATCAACACCCTTCTCAACGATATCAATAATTACGGTCTGCTCTTCCAGTATAACAAAAAATGGCAGCGCGTCCGGGAAAAACAGTCGATCGACATGCAAAAGCTCTCCACTCCCGGCGGATTCAAACGGGCCGTGCAGGCGCAAATCGACCAGCTCAATGTCACCCTCGGAAGGATGAAAATGTTATCCGAGGCGAGCACAACGGGGGAGCTGAGCTGCAATAAAGACTTCCAGAAAGAGTTTTACGAATTCGGACAAAAGCTCAAAGCGCTGCAACATGAGGTTGACTTATACAACCTGGAGCTCTTTAACCAAAAGGCGTCGCATGGGTGTGAAAAAGCTTGTCCCCGGTAATATCCTGATCACGAATCTGCAAAATACGCAAAAGAAGCAGGAAGTGATTTTACTATGCGAACATAGCGACTACGGATCTTTTGGCCTGACGATCAATCAACCTTTTGACGATTCGGTTCTTCAGGGAGAGCTGGAAATTCTCAAAGACCTTTCTCTCCATCCCAAGGTATCCTTTCGCTGCGGCGGCGACGTCGAACCTTTGCAAATGATGTGCGTGCATGAAACGAGCCAGCCGAAAGATTATATGCTTCACATTTACCAAAATGTGTACCTCGGCGGCGACATCCTCTTTCTCGAAGAAGTTCTCCTCCGGGAGGATTGCCCCGAACTCCTCATCTTCTTCGGCTACCGTGCCTGGATTGGCGGTCAACTCGATAATGAAGCGGCCGAGCAGCGCTATCTCGTCCTCCCCTCATGCCATGAACTTCTTTTCAACACTCCCATGGAAAACATCTACAAGACCGCCGCCTCCAAACTCGGCCGCGGCTTCGAATTCTTCTCCCGCATCCCCAAAGACCTCTCCTTAAACTAGTGGGCTTGTAAAATTTATTTTATCTTTTTTGAACTTTTGGTACTCTTAATTCTATGTTATCCACCGATTACGATCTTGAAGCCCTTGGTCGGTTCATTCCGCCTCCACTGGAACGCATCCGGGCCCTCGTTATGGAAGACGAAAAGGCGAAGGAATCATTTTTTAAGCAGTGTCGGAACGTGACGATGTTTTGTAAAAACACTCTGGTACGGCTGGAACTGATCAACTGTTGTATCAGCAATCGAATCCATCTTTATGAGGCGATACGATCCCATCAGCACAACATGTATTGTCAATGCAACGTGCGCGCACATAAAATCACCGAAGATTACAACACCTTGCTCAGCGAAAGCAAATTCATCTATCGACTGGTAAATAGCGCGAAAGAAGCTTTGTGCTTTTTTGAAGATAATCACGACAAGTTGGAAGCTCACACTTCCCATTTCGCTGAAGTCGATCAGGAAATTTTGGCGCATTATCAGAATTTCCAGGCATGGAATCGGAGTTTTGTCGTTGAAAAAATGAAAAACTCGGCGCTTTCCCTCGAGCTTTGGTGCAAACTGGGGAACAGATCGTATTATTACCACCGGTGGACCGGAACCGATCCTACACATATTAGATAGTGATAAACACGGCCTAAGTCAATTCTTTGAGTTGCAAGGTGAGGTCGTCGGGATGGAATTCAAGAAGGGAGGCAAGGGAGCTTTTTGTCGATTCCCATTTTTTTTCTCCGATGCCGGCAAAGGTCGAAAGCATGCTCACCGTGCGCGAAAGGCGCATGCCGTCGACTGCCCGTTCACGGAGAAGCAGGGTGGGAGCAAACATGAGAGCGAGGAAAAAAGTGTATTCTTCCTCTTTCCATACACGCTCATTGAAGAGATGGAAAACGGCAAACAATCCTGCGGAAAATACAGATGCAAGATCAAGGCCGTCTTTCCCCATAATCCCGACAAAAGTGCACTTCAAGCTGAAAATGAGATGGATGATAAGAAAAGTGTGAACAAGTTCAATGAAATCGAGCCGCTCTTTCCGATTGATATTTTTAGACTCCCCGAAAAACGTGCGGCTTGTAAATTCGATGATTTTTTTCACCTTGTCGTCCAGAATTTTGTGAGGGAAAAAATATCCGCACGCTTCCCCACCGGTAATTTGCTCATAGAGCGCCTGCGTAAAATCGGCTTTGGAGTGCATGTCGAAATAGTCGTCGGTTTGCTGGTAGAAAGGAGTGTTGACGGCAAGGGTAACCACTTCGATCGCAGGACGAAATTCGGCCCCTTGCTGAAATGTTTCTATAGCCTTGCTCCTAGCATGGTCTTTCCAATGGGTCCGGTCCTGCAGGTTGACAATGAGAATCTTGTCCTCGGCTGCCGCAAAGGAACGCACCAGCGCCCGAAATTCTTGTAATATGTGGGCTTCGTCAATTTTGCGCTGCACGGTAGGCGATCCGAATTGCAAAAAGCGGACGGTGCGGCCGTTTTCTTTTACAGAAAATGTGTACGTGGGAAAGTCGCCGAGAAGGAATGGATCAAAATGGGTCTCGTATTCGCGGGCATGAAACACGTCGAGGGCCTTAAACAAAGGCCCGCTTGGGAAGTGCTGCAGTTTAGCCGTGAGCTCGTCGTGAAAATCGAGGGTCATATGGAATAGAATTTGGGCGTTTTGTACTTTGGCGTCTTTTTCTCCGAAACTGATCATGGAAAGAAGATAGGCCAAAATCTCACGGTGATCCTTCTTATGGGTATAGATTGCTTGTGCGAAAGCATGGAGAAGTTCGGCAGCAAGGATCATGAAGCCGTCTTGCACTTCCCCTTCCATCACGGCGCGGTAATCGATCGAGTTGAGAGCCTCTTTGTAATAGGTCATAAAATCACGGAAAAATTGGCGGCAGGTTCTTGTGGTCGTTGTCAAAATCGAATTTTTTGCATTTGAGGCAAGAAAAAGGGCTAGGATCGCTTTAAAAATCGTGCGTATAAAAATATCGTCACGATATTTGCCGGCACTTTTCAAAAAAGCGGTCAGAGGAAGCCGGATATGAAGAGCGATATGCTTCGCAAGGTGCATGACCATCCTGTCTTCAAACACTTGCAATTTTAAAAGGGGGTCTTCTTCTCGGAATGCAGCGATGATCTGGTCAAAATCGGTTACAAGGCGGATGTGGCGAAGCAGGTTTGTGTTAAAAAAGAGGCTTCCGTCTTCCTTCGTCAGGTAAAAGAGTTCATAGTCGCGGTCGCGGATAACCGACTCCAAATCCTTGAGCCCGCGACGCTGAATATCAAGAACGTCCTCTTCCCTCTGGAGCTCCTCCTGCCACTTTTCTTCTTCTTCCAGCGTCTCTTTGAATTTAGACAGGATCTTTTTTTTGTAAAAATCGAGAAGGGATTTGAATTCATTGCTTTCTGCAATTTTCTGATACCCCTGGAGCGAGTAATAAGTATCGATCTTTTCAGCCGCCTCTTTCGCAAGCTCCATGATCGAACGTATCCCTTTCTGGATGTGTGGATCACGTACTTCACCCGTTTCTTTGGCATAAATATATTTCAGATATTTGTGAACGGTTTTGAGAGTTCCTTTGACCCGACCGATCGTTTTCACCTCATTTTTCGCATCGAACCAGCGGTGCGCTTCTAAAATTTGGCCGCCGGGACGTGTTTTTCCTGCCACCCCCTTCAGATTTATTTCAGCGATGGAAGAAAGGTTGTTTACCGCTTCCAGAATATTAGTATGTTCGGTCAAGTCTTCTTCAGTCATACCTTAACAACTATGAATGGCTCTATTAATATTCAATAAAAATTCCTCGTCCTGTATCCTATTCCCATGCGAGTTCTTGGAATTGAAACCAGTTGTGACGAAACATCCCTGGCCGTTGTCGTGGACGGGAAAGAAATCGTCGAACATGTGATCCGAAGCCAGATCGACCTCCACAAGGAGTTCGGCGGCGTCTATCCTGAAATAGCTTCCCGCGAGCACTTTAAGTCGCTCATCCCCCTATATCAATCGATGGAAGAGACCGAGAAGATCGACCTTATCGCCGTCGCCTGCGCTCCCGGACTCATGGGCTCTCTCCTCATGGGGGTTACGTTTGCCAAAGCGCTCGCCTTTGCCCGGGGCATCCCCTTCGTGGGGGTCAATCATATCGAAGCCCACCTGTATGCTGCCGTCATGACCACCCCACTTCCATATTCATTTCCCGCCCTCGGCCTGATCATCTCCGGCGGACATACCGCCCTCATCAAAATCGAGGGCGTCGGCACGTAT
>MGLW01000047.1 GCA_001794905.1 Chlamydiae bacterium RIFCSPHIGHO2_12_FULL_49_11 | reverse complement strand
ATATCGGCACAGTGGAGATATTCAGCAAACGGCTCATCAGTGCTTTGACCTACCTGATAGACTTTGTATCCTTGCTTTTCGAGATCCCGGACAACTTCTTTCCAGTCAATTCCATAAACTCTCCTGTGTTGTAAATGGGCACATTGTTGTTCCAGGTGCAAAATGACGTAGTCATGCTTGAACCTGGGATGCTTCTCTTCCTCCGAAAGGTAGAGGCGGGGATAGGAAAGGCCCATTTCCGGCACGTTGGATTTGTACTTGAAAATGTCCAAGACGTGCATTTTCGGCATATCGTAGAGGTAGCCAAGGGTGATCATTGGCCTATCTACAAGAGCCAAAAGCTGACGCATTCCCTGATCTACATTGATCGGCTCGTTAACGGTCAAATATGGACTTGGAAAGTTCTGGAGAAGCTCGGGATAAGGAGTATAAAAATGGACTTCTTTTTCTTGTCCGGTCAAATGTCGCAGTACCGGTTCAATCCAGAAAACATCTCCGATACCGCCGACCCCTTTAATATTCAGGACTGGAGACCGGTTATTTTTTTTCGGGCTGATTTCGATTTTTTTTTGTTCTTTTATAAAAAAGTTTTTCATCCGATTTTTTCTCACGTCTTCCAATGACAGCCTCGCCATGATCATCTCGCATCTCATCCATTTCTTTCAGCTGTAAAAGAAGTTTTATATCATCGTTTGGCAATTAAGGTACCTCCATTTTTGGAGAATATAGTATACTTTGCGCTGCAATGAAAGAGATTTTTGACAAAATACGGAGGGAATTTGCAGAGTATTCGAAAGGGGAGAGGCTCTTTGTTCTCGCGATGATGCTGTCTTCCTTCTTCGTCTCCATGGAAGCCGCCATCACCCGCAACGCTGCCCAGTCGATCTATACCCATATCTTTGGCAGCACCCACTTTCCCTACGTCTGGATTGCATCGGTCCCGCTGAACCTGTTTCTGGTCGCCTTCTATAACTACTTCATCACCCGGATCGGTCCCTACCGCATCATGGTGATTACCGTCGCGGTCGGACTCATAATTAACACCTTCTGCGCATTCCTCCTCCCTGCCGTCCGCCCTCTTGCTTTCTTCCTGTACTTGTGGAAAGATATTTTTATCATTCTGATGTTCCAGCAATTGTGGTCAGTCATCCACTCGACGATCAAGATCGGAAAAGCAAAGTACCTCTACGGAATCTTTTTCGGCATGGGCGGCATTGGGTCGGTGTTCGGCAGCTTAGTGCCCGGCTTTCTTGCCGTCCGTCTCGGAACTGAAAAGCTACTCCTCCTCACCCTTCCGCTCTACGTTGTGATCGTTTTCATGTACAAGTGGTCCCTTGCCGCGCGGGAAAAGATCCACCTTGCCCAGGATATCCAAACCATTGACCGCGATGCGACCGATATCATGGGGGGATTGCAGCTGATCAAAAAATCGCCATTTCTCAAATTCATTCTCCTTATCGTGCTTATCATGCAGGTCAGTTGTACCTTGCTCGATTTCCAGTTCAACGTCCACGTAGCGGCCAAGCTTCCCGACCAGGATATGCGCACCGAATTCTTCGGCCGCTTTTTCGGCGTCGTGAATACGGTCAATATCCTCCTCCAGTTCGTCGGCGCATGGCTTCTCGTCCACCTGGGCGGCTTGCAGCGAGCTCACACATTTGTGCCTCTTGTCCTCTTCTGTGAAACAATTCTTTACCTTTTTTTCGGGGGCTTCCCCTTCATGGCCCTTACCTACGGCACCATCAAGTGCTTTGACTACTCCGTTTTCGGCATCATTAAAGAAATGCTATACCAGCCCCTGAAAGTAGAGGAAAAGTTTAAAGCTAAGGCGATTATAGATGTCTTTACTTACCGGTCGGCCAAAGCGGTCGCCTCACTCATTATTTTACTCTTGCAGTATTTGTTTCTTAAAAATATCCTAATCTTGCTTTCAGTGACTCTGTCCTTTTTAATGGTCGCCTGGATTTTGCTTATCCGGTCCATGTTTGGGCATTACCATGTGAAAGTAAGGGAAAATTTCCTTGAACAATAAGAGGAGAGGTGGCTATGCTGCTCACGGATAATCAAAAAACTTCCGAAGATATGGAAAGGGTTCTTAAAGTCACAAAAAAGGGGAAAGAGCTCCTCCAGGACTCATACCTGAATAAGGGAACTGCCTTTACTCTGGAAGAAAGGCGCAATTTCGACCTCCTCGGACGCCTTCCCGCCTACGTTTCTACTCTTGACGAACAGATGGAGCGCTCCTACAAAAGTTTTGTCACGCGTACCAATCCCATCGAGCGCCACTACTATCTCGTAGACCTTCAAAACAGGAACGAAACCCTCTTTTTCCGCCTCCTCCTGGAACATGTGGGCGAGATGCTTCCGTATGTATACACCCCAACCGTTGGCGACGCTTCCATCGGCTTTAGCCTCCACCATCGGCAAGTACGCGGTCTCTACCTTTCTATCGAACACAAGGACGAGCTCGACACGATTTTTTCCCAATATGAACAGCGCGAGATAGACGTCATCGTCGTGACCGACGGCGAGCGTATCCTCGGCCTCGGCGATATGGGGGTGGGCGGCATCGTGATCCCTATCGGCAAACTTGCCCTCTACACCGTCTTTGCCGGAATCCACCCTCTGAAAACCCTCCCGATCGTCCTCGATGTGGGGACCAACAATGAAAACCTCTTGAAAGACCCTTACTATATCGGCCTTCGCAAAGGACGGGTTGGAGGCGAAAGCTACTTCGCCTTTATCGAAGAATTTGTCCGCTGTGTCAAAAAGCACTTTCCCAAAGCGCTTCTGCAATGGGAAGACTTTTCCAAAGGGAAGGCCAAAACGCTCCTCTTGAAATACGAAAATGCGCTCCCTTCTTTCAACGACGATATCCAAGGGACTGCTGCAGTGACTCTCGCCGGTATTTTTGCCGCCCTCCGCCGCAAGGGGAGCGATATATTGCAAGAGAGGATCGCAATCTACGGTGCCGGCTCTGCCGGGCTCGGCATCGCAGAACTGATCGTCGACTACTTGATCCGGCAAGGTGTTCGGAAGGAAGAGGCGTACGATCGGATCTATATTTTCAACAGTAAAGGGCTCGTTCATGAAAACACCTCCGACATGTCGGACGACCTGAGGCCCTTTGCAACGCCGAGTCGCGATATCGAAATGTGGGATGTGAAAGGGGACAAAATTTCCCTACCCGAAGTGATTCGCCTTGCCAAAATCACCATGCTCATAGGCGTATCTGCCTCAAAAGGCGCGTTCGATAAAAAGGTGGTCGAAGCGATGCTGGAAAATACCGATCGCCCCGTTATTTTCCCCTTGTCGAATCCGAACAGCAAGTGCGAAGCCGATCCGGCCGATCTGATCAAATGGTCTAAAGGGCAGGCCATCGTAGCAACAGGTAGTCCCTACCCGCTAGTCGAATATAAGAAAGAAACGTTCGAAATTTCCCAGTGCAACAACGTTTACGTCTACCCTTCCATGGGTCTTGCCATTTCTACCTTTGCCATTCCGAAAGTGACAAACGGCCTTTTCCTTGCTGCAGCTAGAGCTCTTGCCGATCTTTCGGTCGAAGCGCTCGATCCGCACAAATCGCTCTATCCACCGTTCTATAAGCTCCGCAAGCTCACCGAGACGCTTGCCTTCCATATCGTCAAAGCGGCAATTCTGGAAGGGCTCATCGAGCCGAACATGAGCGATCTGGAAATCCAGGTTACCCTGGAACAGCGCATGTGGTACCCTTCCTACAAGACGTACGAAGAATAGTTCATGGATACTGTGATTTCTTCTGAGCAGCGGAGAGTGCTGCACCTTTATGCAACACCACCGGCAGAATTAACGTTTTCTTTTTGCTCTGCATCTGACAGAAAATGCAGGGCACAAAGGAATCCTCTTCCGGCACCTGAAATACCGGGTAGTAAAGTACTGCCATACCATTTGTTCACTGAAATTCTGAGAAGAGCGGGGATTACTGCTGCCACCTTTGATGATACCGATGAAAGGCAGTTAAGAGCAATCAGACCTTATATGGCCGCCTTAAACAGTAGAGAGGCGCTCCAAGGGTTGACCCGTCCCGAATATTACAAAGCAGCTGAGTTTATTGCCTGGAACATTCAGGAAAATAGTTACTTGCATAAATGGTGGGAACGTTTATACCTGGGAGCTGAGGTTAACTATGGTCTTACGAGAACTCCCTGGGGAAAAGCAATGTACGTCGCTTCCAATATATTGCTACCCGATCCTCCCAGGTTTCCGACAGAAATGATTACAGATGCTCTTGATTTCTGGGGATCTCCTGACGCACGAGACATTCTTACACAGTATCCAAACGTTTTTTCACCCGAAGCTCGTTTAACGCTGGAATCGTTGAGGTGGCAACAGAAGGCGCAACAAAGACTGGCGGAATCGTTCGTACGAAACTCTTCGCCATCCGAAGTACGGAGGGTGGAGCGGGGGATCTCTGCACTAAGTCAAAAATTAGTTTCGGATCCTTCTGCCGATTCGATATGGAACGGAGTGATTTCCGTTACTCAGCCGGAAAAAAGTTCTTCCTTTGAAGAATTTTTAAAAAAATACAAGTGGAGTCCTGAACACTATCAGGATATTTTTGATAGTGCCACCTTTGCATTTGTAAGATTAGCCCAGATTTCTCACAGCAAAAAGGTAGCAAATATTGCAAGAGGTTTTGCTGCAGCGTCTACTGCGATGGATCTTGCGAAAGGCATCGATGTGACTGCTTCGATCCTGTCTCTTGGAAGCATTCCCCTTGCTATTCCTTCTGCTTTAACTGTGGTTGGAATCGGAGCTACAATAATAGGGCTCTTTCAAGAAAACGGAGAAAATCAGGCACTGGGGCAAATTTATTCGTTAATAGATCAAATGCACCGAGAAAATCTTGAACACTTTGAACAAATTGAAGAAGGGCTAAGAACCGTTTCAGGTCAACTGTCTCAGATGCAGCAGAACGCAGTCGCAATGTTTTCGGAATTGATGCAGCAGGGTTCTTTTCATTATAACGAACTTCGGGAGCAGCTCCGAAGTGATTCGGCGATGGTGGTTTCGCAATTGGACCGGTTCAGGATGATGTTGTCTTCATTCGGTCACCTCATTTTGGACGGCGATATCCAAAGAGTCGCCCTCAAAATGAGGTTGGAGTCGGATGAACGGATCATAGCGCAACTGCCCGAGTATATCTCGCTATTTGCAGATTGGCTGACTCGTGTGGCGACCGATGCAGGAAGTACCGGACATGTTCCCCGCCGATTTCAAAGGTTGAGCATCGACGGACAAGTTCTCACCCGGGAATTACAGGATATATTTGCTCCTGAAAGTGAGAAGAATTCTAACCTTGGACTTCTTGCGAGCATATTGAAAGATATGATGCCGAATCACACTTTCCCCAAGTTGGTACAACCTGATAAATGGCTTGTTGTTGCCAGGATTTATTTGGGTATTCTTTCTCTGGGGTCTACGTCGCTCCGCGGATCTACACCACAAATTCGTAGGGCGTATCGAGAGCAAATCGAGGAAGTGATGGCGCGCGCGCAAGCTGTGATCGATTTTTATTCCCATCTGCAAAATCCTGAAATATGGAGATCCCTGGTAGCAGGATATCAGCACCATTTTGATCTTCTGAGTAATAGACTTACAAGTAACGCTTCCATGATGGCTTTTCGGGATACTATAGAAAATAAGACCGTTCCTTTATTGTCTTTGAGAGAAACTGTGATTGAAAATGCAGAGAGACTGCAATCGCAACTTTCTCCTTTTCGTCCGGACTGGGTCGGGTTATCGGGAGAACGTTCAGACGATTTGGTAGAGGAAAAATTGATTCATACCGCAGGAAGGGGTCTTCGAAGAGACGGTATTCCTCCCAGAAATTTTTCTTTCCACCTGACAGAGAAGCAATTTGAAGTATTTACTCATCAAGATCCAACCGATACCCTTGGCAGAGTGTTCCGGGAAATAACAGCCCGGAGCCCTGTCTTAAAACTCTACGAAGCTTACGATGTTATTCGGCGGGCAATTGCTTACTTTCCCCTGGTTGTCGGTAGGGAAGAATATACGTGGGATTATACGGTATATGTTTTACCGGGTGTGAAAATCGACGGTAGAATATTTCCTCTTGTACAGGGAAACCTCTGGGAAACGGAACACAGAAATAATGGCGGGGCTGGTTTTGCATGGCACGCTCTTGAACTCTATCATGGGTTCAATAGCACTTACAGGGTAGTTACCTATATCAAACCTTATACATTTCTGAGTAGCTTTCCGGGTGCTTGGGCCGAGACTTATTTCTATCGAAGGAACGAAACGGAACTTGTTCTGAAAGAACTTGAAACGGGATCGATTTTGGAAAGGAAGCTCAGCGAGTTCAGGGGAGCATTGGTCAAGGATTATCATTCCTTGGAAGCTCGCAGCAACCTCACACAAGATGTTCTCTTGGGGTATGCTCGTTTAATGGGTTTTGTGACTCTCGCAAATCCTGAGTTTTCACCGCCGGAAAAGCCTGCCATACTTTCTCGGCTTTTTTTCCAAATTGCCTCTTTGGCACAGAATGGAACTGCAGAAAACTTGAACGGACTCATTGCCATTCTTCACGAATCGGCATGGGGAGAGCATTTGGAAACAACCGATATCGGGGAATTTATTCAACATAGGCAAGAAGATCTTCGAAATCATCCTGTTCCTCGTGCGATGACGGAACTGCAGCGTGAACTTGCTGCTATTCGAGACCAACTCGTCGATGGACCCGTTTCGGTCATCTCGCCTGATCGAGGGGAAGTATGGAGCTGCGATCCTTACGAAGGAGCATTGGTTTGCCGCAGTGGAGATCACCCGGGAAAGGTCAGGGTAGTCCATTGGCTGTCTCCCCTTGATATTGGAAAATTCGAAGACGGTAAGTACGGGTGCAGTGATCAAGGTGATGTTCGTTATTGCCGGGGTGACCGTACCGAATATGTGCAATATACCGAGCCAACCCTTTGGACATCGCTTTCCGGTGCGGCCATCCAAGGCGCCGCCTATTCGGCCGTTTCCGAGGCGGCCGGTGACATGATGAGGTACTATGGATATAGTGAAAATACGATTCGGAGAGTGCATATGGCAGGAAGCATAGCGATGGGTCTTGCCACCGGTTCTCTTATCGGAACCGTTTTGGGCACTGCTACGGGCTATGTGCTCCGAAGAGCAGGTTATCCCAAAACGGCCCTTGTTGCAAGTCAGGGGGTGGCAACTCTTACTAGTGCCGGTAGTTCTCCTATTGCACTTGTCCTCGCAGGAGCAAACGTGGCCGGCAGCACAGTCGGCATTGCCGCAGAAAAGGGAGCCGTACAAGTCATGAAACGTTGTCTTCATGGAATACAACATTTTTGGAATCGAAAGGCATAAATAGTGTCAGCACGAGAATCCCGCTTATACCGATTGCTCTCTACGAGCGCGAAGGCTCACGAAATCCGCGCAAATTTCGCTAGAAAGGGCCCAAGCAGGCGCCAGGCAATAAGGGGCTATTTTTTTACCTGCAATGGGAATGCAGGAAATAGGAAGGGCCACCGCGTTTCCGATGATTGAAGAAGCAAGATAAACTACTATGTGTATGACGCTTAGCTGGCCTCCGATAAACCATACTAGGCTTTTTCCAATTCTGCCGTTAACCAGTTCGAAAATAGCACCGCTCAAACTTTGTATTTCTATCAGAAAAATCCCTGCGATGGCACGCAACGGGTCGATTACAGCCCGGACGATCAGTCGCGCAAGATAGAATAAGGGGGCAAATGATACGGTCTGCGCCTCTGAAATATTCTGACTGACGCTCCAAAAGTCCTTCAGATCTTTGTCCCACATCAAATTCCGGGAACGCAACGCTTCTTTTAAAGGGGTAATTTCCATGCACGCAATCTTAATACAATATGAATATACTGTCAAGAACAAGCCTATAATCAAATAATACTTGAAAAATGGAGATTATTTTTGATAAATGGTATAAAATTTTTGATGGGTCGTATCAGCGAAGGGTAGTAAGAAATAGAGATGCAAAAAGAATATACCTGTCCGATGCATCCACAAATTGTTCAATCAAATCAGGGCTCATGCCCCATTTGCGGAATGCGGCTCGAATTGAAAATCAATGGGTCCGGCAATGCAGATGCCGAAGAATTGAGAGACATGAGTCGCCGGTTTTGGCTTGGACTCTTCTTCACGGTTCCAATTTTCTTTCTTGTTATCTTACGATTGCCCCTTAAAGGATATAGCTCCTGGATTCAGCTTTTTCTGGCTACTCCGGTGGTGTTCTGGTGTGGAGGGCCCTTTTTTGTAAAAGGGTGGCATTCGATTACTAGAAGACGTTTGAATATGTTTACTTTGATCAGCCTTGGCGTCGGTACGGCTTACGTCTACAGTTTTACGGCCGCCATTTGGCCTTCGCTATTTCCTGCTTCTTTCAGAAACGAAAACAATCAAATCGATTTGTACTTTGAAGCGGCGAGCATCATCACCGTCCTTGTTATTTTAGGCCAAGTGCTGGAGATGAAGGCGAGGAGAAAAACAAGCCGGGCGATTGAGCAGTTGCTGGGGCTGGCTCCAACTACGGCAAGGTTGATTCTCGACGATAAAACGGAAAAGGATATTCCCCTTGCTGCAGTGAAAAAAGGGGATATTTTACGGGTAAGGCCCGGTGAAAAGATCCCAACCGATGGCGTTGTCATTGACGGAAAGAGTTCTGTTGATGAATCCATGATTACAGGAGAACCCTTTCCCGTAATCAAGAATGCCGATGACAAAGTCACCGGTGCGACCTTAAATGGCACCGGAAGTTTTGTCATGAGAGCCCAGCGGGTAGGAAGCGAGACTCTTCTTTCCCGGATTGTTCATATGGTAAGCGAGGCACAGAGAAGCCGGGCACCCATCCAAAAGCTTGCTGATGTCGTTTCTTCTTATTTTGTTCCCGCTGTTGTGGTTGTCTCCATTCTTACCTTCTTGATTTGGGAATTTTTCGGACCGGCGCCTAGTTTTGCACTGGGGCTTATTAACGCGGTTGCTGTTTTGATTATTGCATGTCCATGTGCGCTTGGGCTTGCAACCCCCATGTCTATCATGGTCGGGGTCGGACGAGGCGCTCTTTCAGGTATTCTTATTAAAAATGCAGAAGCTCTCGAAATTATGGCCGCGGTCGATACGGTCGTTGTAGATAAGACAGGGACGCTCACCGAAGGAAAACCAACACTGACAAAAGTGATTAGCCTATCGGAAAAAAGTGAAAATGACATTCTTCAAATTGCCGCGAGCTTGGAAAGAGCGAGCGAACATCCCTTGGCGGCCTCGATTGTTAATGCCGCGCAAGAAAAAAATCTTCCCTTATTTCAAATCAGCGACTTTCAAAGTTTTAGAGGCAAAGGAATTCTTGGGAAGCTGCAGGGGGAAGAGGCTGCGATTGGGAATCGGGAGCTTTTTGCACACATCAAGGTTGATCTTTCAAAGGCTCTGGAAAAGTCCGAAGATATCCGAAAAAAAGCCCAAACCGTTTTTTATTTAGCTTTGAATAACAAAGTGATAGGAATACTCGCCGTCGCGGATACGATCAAGGAATCTACCTATGAAGCTATGGAAATGCTCCGTAAAGACAATATTCGAATTGTTATGGTTACAGGGGATAATAAAGTTACGGCCTCAGCTGTCGGTGAAATTCTTGGGATTGATGAAATTGAAGCGGAAATTCTTCCCGAGGAGAAAAACAAAATCATTGCGCGCCTGCAATCGGAAGGGCACATTGTCGCGATGGCGGGAGATGGGATCAACGATGCTCCGGCGCTTGCAGAGGCAAATGTTGGAATTGCTATGGGAACGGGGACCGATATTGCGATAGAAAGTGCCGGTATTACCTTAGTCAAGGGTGATTTGCGAAAAGTTGCCCTTGCCCGGCGACTGAGTCAAAAAACCCTTCGCAACATTAAGCAAAACCTGTGGTTTGCTTTCATTTATAATGCCGTAGGAATTCCCATTGCCGCCGGCATTTTTTATCCCGTATTCGGCGTGCTCTTAAGCCCCATCATCGCAAGCGCTGCCATGGCGTTTAGTTCCGTATCAGTTATTGCCAATTCTCTTAGACTTAGCTCGGCCCGTTAAATATAGGAAAAAAATTTACAAAAAAATAAATTTCTGTTAAACATCTTCCGTGTACGGAGGGGATATGTTTTTTACATTTATGCTTATGATGGCAAGTGTTTTTGCAGCGCAAGAAGAGTCTAAGGTGACTTTGGGTCACAATTTATCCCACGAGAAAAGGGATTTATCATTTGAAGAGACTTTTGAGCGTATTTCAAAAAAAATAAAAGAACGCGGCGAATTGTCCTACGTTTCAGTCGAAAAACAGTTGGAGTATTTGAACCTTCTTTCCGAATTCGGATTGGGAAAGTTTCTCATTGAGAGGGGTGGCGTGAATGGATATTGGACTGATTACATCATGAGCTATCCCGATACTGAGCATTCGGATAGGCTGAATGCTATGGAGAATTTTCTGCTCAATAGGGCGCCTTTGATTCTAGCAACTCAAGAGCGGTACAAGATTTTTAAATCCGAAATGCAAAAACGAGTTCGTGATGGCGCCTCTTTCATGTCAATCCCTTGTGGACTCATGGCCGATTGTTTACAACTTGATTTTTCACAGGTGACCGATTTTTCCTTAACAGGTATTGATCTCGATCAAGAATCGCTCGATAGGGCCGCGGATAATTCGAAAAAATACGGTCTTGAGAGCCACTCTTCATTTTTGCTAAGGGATGCTTGGAATTTGCAGTTTCACGGAGCATTTGATCTTATCACAAGCAACGGCCTGACTATGTACGAACCGGACGATGCTAGAGTAGAAGCTTTTTATCGCGAGTGTTACGAAGCTCTTAAGTCCGGTGGATGTTTCGTCACCAGTTTTATCACGCCGCCCCCAGCGCAGGGCAATGGATGCTCTTGGAAAATGGATGCGATCAATAAGGACGATGCGCTTCTCCAAAAGATCATTTTTGCCGACATTTTAGATTGCAGGTGGCAAACTTACCGCTCTGAAGAAAAAACTCGCAATTTATTGAAATCTACCGGCTTTACCGAGGTCGAAATGATTTATGACACAGCGCGTATGTTTCCTACCGTAATTGCGACAAAATAACACACATAGAATGCTTTAAAGGATAAGATCTGATATTCTTAGATGGCTGTACGAAAAAGGACTTAATGGCATACTCAATACTCCCTAAGCCATTCGGTGGGAAAGAAGGATGGACTTAAGCGCTTCATAGTTCGGCTCCTCGGTGATTTCTGGCACAAGTTCGCTATAGATGACTTTGTCCGAGACGTTGAGCACGATCACGCTGCGTGCGAAGAGGCCTTCTAGTTTGTGTTTGTGGATTTGCACGCCGTAGTGCCTGCCGAAGAGGCAAGAGGGACGAATGTCGGAGAGGACGGTCACGTTGCCGAGCTTGTTTTGCAAACAAAAACGGCTTGCGGCAAAGGGAAGATCCCGCGTCACGATGAGAAAGGCCACATCGGGAAATTCGCGCGAGACGTCTTCCACGCGCATCGCTTCTGTAGCACAGACACCCGTATCGAGACTGACCACCGTGATGATCACTTTCGTTTTGCCGCGGAAATGTTCCAATGTCACATTCTCCAGCTTGTCATTGACCAGCATGAAGTTCATCGCGATGTCGCCCGGCTTTAAAAAGGTTCCCTCGAGTGGAGCCTCTTCCCCTTTAAATTGCACCATGGCCAAAAGAATACCATAAAGGAATATTTATTTAGCGAACTTTTCCCTTAACAAAAACTTAAAGCCTGTGTAAAATAATTTTTACTATGGATGAAACGGCGATTAAGGTATATCCGTTTTGTATCGAGCTCAGTCTGAGTGTAGAAAAGGCGCTGCACGCAAAAAAACAGGGAAAGGAACGGTTTGTAAAGCGTTCCGTCCGGGTACCGGATTTGTACTCTCCCATGCAGGGAATACAAAGGACGGCAGCAAGGCCCATGCACGTAACGCAAAGGCTTGCCGACCTCATTTGCAAAACCCATTCCCATTTTTCCGCCTCTCCGATCTTTTTTCTCTACTTTCAAGCGGTCTATGCCTTTTTGCATCGGGAAAATCGGGCTTTTTCCATTCAGAAAAATCTGCGGGGGCTCCTTGGCAGCGTCATCATGCCTCAAGACGGGAAACTTGTTTCGTGGAAGAAAAAAGCTATCCGGTCGCTTTGTAAATCATCCAAATTCCTATAAACATGAGAAGGAAAGAAAAAATAAGCTTGAGGTGGCGCCGGTGCATCTTATAGGTTGCCATTGCTCCAAAGCGTGCCGTAATGATAGAAGCACCTGCCATCGCTGCAAGAGCCGGCCAATAAACAAGACCGATTGAATATGGCTCCGTAGATCCGGTCGGGACAAGGAAACCGGCCGTTCCCACAAGGGCGAGTAAAAATGTAAGGAAGGATGAGGTCGCGATCGCGGGTTTGAGGCCGATATGGAGAAACACCATGAGCGGGATCAGGATCATTCCGCCGCCGATTCCCATGAGGGTAGATAAAAATGCCGTCACAAAACCGATGAGCGTGATGAGGGGAAAGTCGATTTTTTTTATTTCAATGAGTGTCCGATCGGGTTTGAGAGTGGCAAAATAGAGGGCAAAAAGACACTCCACGATTCCAAAAAGGATTCCCAGGAGACGCTCATGCATGAGTCTTGTTGCGATGGGCCCTATAATGGCTCCTGCGATGAGTCCGAAGGCAATATTTCTGATAAAACCCCACTCAATGGAACGCTTTTTTGCGTGAGTGAGGGTAGAGGAGAGCGTGGTAAAGAGGATGATAGCCTGGGATGTGCCGATCGAAAGTTTCATCGCATCGGCGTGGGACATGCCCTCTTTTTGCAGAAGGAAAAACAGGGCGGGGACAAAAAAAATGCCGCCGCCGATTCCGAGAAGGCCGGCAAAAAAGCCGATCGCGGCTCCGGCACAAATCATGTAAATAATTATTTCAATCATAATTTGCGTTTTATATAATCCACCCGCCTATTATAATTGAGTTCCAAGTTTGCACCGCAAGGTGCGCGGAGGGTGCCATGTTTGCCCTTTTCATGGCACTCGCCGTTTTTTTTTACGAGTAAAAGATTTTTTTACACGAGTCTGTTTCGTAAAGCTAGGGCGACTGCGCCTCGAAGCTCACTGTCACCGAATTTCATGGTCTTCATCTGCTCTTCCACCTGCCGGGCAGGGGTCTCCATAAACCATTTATGAACGATTTCTTCTGTATCTTCCGTACTTAGGCCAAGGTGCACAATATGCTTTGAAAAGAGGGAGCTATCGACCCCCTTATAGAATTTATAGGCAATTTTCTTTGTGCGCTCGTAGCTCAAGGCGTAATTTGCAATGTGAGTGATCATTCCGACAGGATTACTTTTGAGCTCGGCTAAAGCCACAGCAAGTCGCTCGCTTTCATTTAGATTGAATTGGCCGACCGTTTCTCCGATATTGCTTTTCGAATCGCTTGCCAGCTTTAGCGCTCTTTGAAAAGGGGTCTCTTTGGGGGCTTGAATATCCTGAATATCTAGCGTCCCGGGGTTTGCCATGCCGAACCGAAGGAAACCATCGGTCAGTTTCGAGATCGCTGCTGCCAGGAGAGGAGGATTTTTGCTAAAGGGGCTGCATTTCATTGTGAGGCCCTGCACCGACTTGTCATAGACAGCCTTGTAATCGGCTCTCTCCCAGTGGTCCTTTCTATAGGTAGCAATGATCTTTGCCACTTTTTCTGCCGTATCGGGGTCGTCGTGGTGAGTGCCGGTGACCACCTCAAAGTAGATCCTGTTGCACATTTGAATGTAGTTCAATGATTGCATAATTAAACCTCTTAATTTAAATTACTATTATATCATAATAGTAATTTAAATGTAAAATTAATTATGCTAGGGCGCCCAAAGGATCCCATGGGGGAAGGTGGCGCACTGGCTTTGTAAGGAGTTTTTTGAATTTGGATGGGATATATTCTTGATTCACAACCACTTCAAACATGTACTCGTCAAACCAGGAGTCTCCCATGATGAAAAATCCTTTATCCCCGACCTTATCTCCCCAGCTGTTCTCTACACGCCAGCGGGCCGGTTTATCTTGATTCAGGTGAACTCCTGTAAATACCATAGCATGAGTCATTTGACTTTCTCCATACAACATGCGCTCTTCCTTGGAGATCGAAAAATCACCGTCATAAAGCATATTATAGGGGAAAAGGTCCATTTCCATTACTCCGAGCTCACGGTGGAACTGTTTTTTTACGTCACAGCCGAACCAGACGGGGTCGTGTTTGAGCAGAGAAAGGGTGGCGACACTTTTCAATTGCTCGATCGGTACGTTGAGATAGCGGATCTTCTGCCCCTCGATAACGTTACCGAGGTAATCAATAGTATACATCTCATTATAAGGGGTTTTTTGTCTGGGGCTGTGTACCAGGCACACAAACCGGGAAATATCGATTTTCAGAAAGTCCCGATAAAAGCGGAGGGGATCAAGGTTTTTATGCGTGTGCTGTTTCTGTTTTTTATCGTAATAGGTCCAATCAAACGCTTGTGGGGGCTCGCCCATGTGGACGAAGAGAATTTTCTGGATTTCGCTCAGGATGCCTCGCTTGAGGGTTTGAATCACGTCCGGCCTCGCTTTTTCGCGAAGCTGCCGCCGGATTTCAGCAGCTGCGGCACGCAGGCGCAATGTTAATGCATAGTTCATATCAGGGGAAGAGAGGGAGGCTTCGCTATCGGGATAGACCGATTTGGGCACAAGTCCGTACTTGAGGACTAGGCTTGCGAACATATCCCATTGGCCGCCGTCTTGCATCGGCGAGGATACGAGGTGGGACACGATCCTGCTGTCGTTGTCTTCGGAGGCAGTTTCGATGATTTTTTCGAGGAAGTAATTCGCTTTCTCTAATTTGTCAAAATAGAAGAGATAGCTTTGGGAAAACTCAAAGTCTTCGAGGTCGTATTTCCGCATGAGGTAAATGCGAAGCGTGTTCAATCCGGCAAAAATCCAGCACCGGCCGCTTCTATGCTGGTTGGTTGCTGTGAGCTTGTCGGGGAGGACGCAGGAGAACCGGTGCTCAATTTGTCGCGTCACATCCCAGTTTGTGGCGGCCTTATCATAGGGAGCTTTGGTCAGTGCGTTTCGCACCAATTTTCGTGTACCACTTTTGCATAAGGTTGCAATTTCGGAAAGGACAGCGCCGTGATCAAGGTGTTGCACATTTTTTATCTTAAAAGACGGGTATTTCCACGTCAATATCTTTGCAGATAAAAAAAAGGTTAAGAAAATATTTGACGATATGGTATTATGTTTTTTAAAATTTTAAGGGGTAGGGTATGGAAGTTTCACTCTATGGACATTACGAAGGTGTGCTCTCTCACGGAAAAAGGCTCGCGCTCATGAAAAGGGAAGAATTCGAGCCGGCCCGGCGCGTTCAACTCGTGGCTCTCGGGGCCGTTGCAATCGGCATGCGCACGATGATCAGCGGATATACCC
>MGLW01000046.1 GCA_001794905.1 Chlamydiae bacterium RIFCSPHIGHO2_12_FULL_49_11 | reverse complement strand
TACAGCCTCTACCTATGCCGAACTCTCGGCGTGTATGCCCGATAGTGGAGGGAGCGCCGCCTTTTCCCGGAAAGCGTTCAACGACCTTATTTCGTTTATTGCCGGATGGGCCCTTCTTCTCGATTATATTGTCACGATCGCCATTTCTGCCTACTCGGTTTCTCCCTACCTCTCCTACTTTTTTCCTTTCTTGCAGTTTGTTGCTGCGAAATTGGGGCTCACTCTCCTCGTCATCGCCTTTCTCTATGTCATCAATTTTCGGGGCGCGAAACATTCGACGCGGCTATCCATGTGGCTGACAGGGATGACCCTTATCACACAATTTCTGATTGTGGTCATCGGATTTATTTTTTTGGTCCACCTTCCGACCTTCTTTTCCCACCTTACCATTGGGGGGCTTGATACAATATGGTCGCCGTCCTGGCCGAATTTCTGGCGCGGCGTGACGATGGCGATGGTTGCTTATACCGGAGTCGAGTCGATGTCGCAGCTGTCGGCCGAAGCCACACGTCCCGGCAAAACGGTGCCTCGGGCGATCATGATTTCGATGGCAGTGCTCCTCTTCATGTATGTCGGCACCTCGACCGTAGCCCTTTCGGCGGTAACACCCGAAGTTCTCTCCACAACGTATCTCGAAAACCCGATTGCCGGAATTGTTTCGGCTCTCCCGCTGGGTGCGAATGTTCTCGGACCGTGGGTGGGGCTTCTCGCAGCAGTCATTTTGATCGTGGCAGCCAACGCCGGCCTCATTGGAGCCTCGCGTGTCTCATTTAATATGGGAGAATACTTCCAGCTGCCCCGTTTTTTCTACACCCTCCATAAAACGCGCCGGACGCCGGTTGCGGCCCTTGCCTTTTTTGCGGTCCTTGCCGGGGTCGTGGTTGTCTGGAGCAGGGGAAGCCTCGCCTTTCTTGCTGACTTGTACAATTTCGGAGCGATGCTTGCATTTTTTTGCGCCCACCTTTCCCTCATTTTGCATCGGATCCGCTTTCCAGATATGGAGCGCCCTTTTAAGGTGAAGGGAAATATCCGTTTCAAGAATGCTGAAATTCCGGTCATGGCCGTCATAGGAGCAATCGCCACTTTTTCTGTTTGGTGCATGGTTCTTGTCACAAAACCGGATGGAAGGAATTTGGGGATTCTTTGGGTCGCAGCTGGCCTTGTCATGTATCTGATTTATCGGAGAAGCCACCACTTGCCGTCGATCGGCAACATCGAAATAGCTAAAGTGAAAGTGGACGATTTTGAAGAAGTGAAGGTGAAAAAAATTTTGCTTCCGACACGGGGCCACCTTGCGACCGATACTGTTCTCGTCAGCGCCCAGCTTGCCAAAATGTACGGTGCAGAGCTCGTAGCTGTGCATATCGTCGAAGTTCCTTTTTTGATGCCCCTTTCCACGACAATGCTCCAGAAACAGACCTATTCGCGGGAAGTGCTCGACCGCGTTGAAGCGATCGCGCGGGAGCAAGGGGTTAACATCAAAACCCGTATGTACACATCCCGCTCCGTTACACGCGCGATTCTCAGCATGATCGAAAAAGAAGATTTCGATCTCGTCGTTTTGGGAACGCGCCATTACGACCACCTCGGGCCGGTCACCGAAAAAATCATGAAGGAAGCAAAGTGCCGGGTGTGGGTATGCCGTGCCCGTCAAAGCGGACAGGAAGGGGGAGAGCCGTCTCTTCGCGAATCGCTCTATCGGCAAGAGGAAAAAGACTGAAGGATTTCTGCATTTCCGAACCGTTCAATATACCGGGCAAGATCGTCGCTCAGAGGGGGCTTTAGTTCTAAGATAGCGTTTATCGCAAATATATCCCGCCCAACTACGGCCGTTTTCAGTCCTTCCTGCAAAAACACGGTCGTGAGGTTTTTTTGTTTTAGGATGGTTTGAATGAGGGAGGCCGTTTCGTGTACCTCTTTTTTTCTGCCTATCCATGCGATGAGTTCCTCGTTTGCCGGAATATTATCGTACGAGCCGCCGCTTGCATAGAAAAGAAGGTCATGAACCGTGTCGTCGTCGGCCCACATGAGTTCGGGACTTTGTTCCAGCCACACCTGAATGTTCCGGTTTTGTAGAGCCCGCTTTTCCCCTTCCAGAGTACGGGAGTATTGGATCATTTCTAGAAGTTGTCGGGGAAAGGGGCCGCCCAGGGGATGCATGCCGGGGAGGCGCTCTTCGATAGCCAGTTGCAATATATTCTTGCGGCGGCGGCCGAAGAGGGTTTCTATCACATTCCCGTCAAATGAAACGTAGCGCTCGATTACCGTAAATTTCCGATTTTCGAGGGCATATTTGATGTGAATATCGCGAAAGGTCCGTACGAGTTCCACAAGAAAATAAAAAGGGTAGAGGAAAAGGGAGAGGACAGCAACGAGGTTCACCTTGCCGGAAAGTTTTGCGGCATAGTCGTTGTGCAACATTTCGATGCGCTGACCCAGGCGGTTCCAAATTCTAGAAACTTGCATCGATAAGCTCACGGGTATAAGCAGCCTCCGGCTGTGTAAATAATAATTCGGTCTCTTTCCTTTCGATGATTTTTCCCTCTTGAAGAACGAGAACTTCTGATGCTGCGGCGCGGACCATCCTCAAATCGTGGGTGATGAGAAGGTATGCAAGAGAAAACTCGGCCTGGAGGCGTTCTAGAAGGTGGAGGATTTGTGCGGCAGTGATGTAGTCGAGAGAAGCGGTCGGCTCATCGAGGACAAGGAATTCAGGACTCACCATGAGGGCTCGGGCGATACCGACGCGCTGCCGTTCTCCTCCGCTGAGCTGGTGAGGAAAACGATCGAGGTGATGCTTACTGAGACCCACCATTTGTAAAAGAGTGCGCATTTTGTTCTCCGCTTCTTGCAGTGATCCGCTCTTGTGAATTTCCCACGGTTCCAGGAGTGTCATTTTCGTTGTCATCCGCGGATTAAGAGTCGTATAGGGGTCCTGAAAAATGATCTGGACTTTCGATCGGTACCGTGTTTTTTCGGCGCGGGTAACGGCAGTGCCGTTGAAAAGGATTTGGCCCGAATCGGGTTTATCCAGGAGCATGACGATGCGGGCAATGCTCGACTTTCCGGCGCCGCTTTCTCCGACAAGGGCAACGGTTTTCCCTTTCTCGAGAGCGAAAGTGATCGGTCCGATTTGAAAACAGGGGCGGCGTTTGTAATAGTGGGTTTTTTTGATTTCAGAGAGTTCAAGAACGTGCATACAATGCCTCATTCGTGAGCTCATCCTTGCCGGTCAGGGTCTCGGTAATCGATCCGCCGGAGAGCATGAGAATCTCATCCCCATAATCCCGGATCAGGTGGAGATTATGCGTGACAAAGAGAATCGTCATCCCTAGTTCCTTTTTGATTTTCATGAATAGCTTCATGATTTGGCGTGCCGTAGTGACGTCGAGAGCGGTCGTCGGCTCATCGGCAAGGAGAAGGGAAGGTCCGGTGATGAGAGCGATCGCGATACATACTCGCTGGCATTGTCCGCCGCTGAGTTCAAAAGGATATTGATTCATGCGCATTTTTGGCCTGTCGATTCCAACAAGGTCGAAGAGACGCTCCGCCTTTTCCCTTGCCAGAAGAGGCGATAGGGTCGGCCGGTGGAGGCAGGCTACCTCGACGATCTGTTTTCCGATCTTCATGAGGGGACTCAAGGAGGCGACCGGATCTTGAAAAATCATACCGATTTTTCCGCCGCGTACCTCTCGCATTTCCTTTTCCGTTTTGGAATCGAGGTCTTCCCCTTTAAAAAGAATTGTGCCGCTGCGTCTCGCCATTGTGCCGGGAAGGCGCAAAATGGAACGGAGGAGAAGGGTTTTGCCGCTTCCCGAGCGGCCCACAATGGCAACTAGGCTGCCTTCCTTCACCGAAAACGAAACGTCTTGTAAAATGGGGCTTAAGTTCCCTTTTTTCTCGAAAGAAAGGGAGTAATGTTCGAATTTAAGGATTTCACCCATAAAATTCTCCGGGATCAAAAGCGTCGCGAAGGCTATCGGCGATCAGGTAAAAAGAAAAAATCGTGATGGTGATGAACATTGCGGGGATGATCAGGCGCCACGGGTAGAAAACGAGGGCAGAGAGGCCGTCACTGGCCATCGTACCGAGGCTGGCGAGGGGAGGCTGCACCCCAAGGCCTAAAAAGCTGAGGAAGGCTTCGGTGAAGATGGCGTGTGGAATGGTGAGCATCATGGTAGTGATGATGGGCCCGATAGCATTGGGGAGCAAGTGGCGGAAGAACAGGTGTTTTTTCGAAGCCCCCATCGAAACGGCTGCGGCCATAAAGTTTTGTTTGCCAAGGGAGATAAACTCACTCCGCGTGATGCGTGCCATATTGACCCAGCCTGTGATGGTCATGGCAAGGATCAGGGTGAGGACTCCGGGTTGTAAAACGACGCTGAGCAGGATGATGATGAGGAGATTGGGAAGGGAATTCAATATATCCACAAGACGCATGATCAGCTCTTCGGTTTTACCTCCCATCAGCGCCGCAAAACCGCCGATCAGAGTTCCGATCACCATATCGATGACGGCTGCGGAGAGGCCGACAAAAAGGGAAATCTTGGCACCGTAGCATACGCGAACAAAGATGCTCCGCCCCAGTTCGTCCGATCCGAAAAAGAAAAGTAGGCCCGGGGGAGTATTACGCAGGTGCAAATTGGTATCCGAATACGACACGTCGGAAAAAAGGGGTCCGAGGAGGGAGAAAATGATGAGGGCAAGGAGCAGGAAACACCCGAAGCGGGCAGCGCTATCCCTCCAAAACCGTTGCAGCACTCCCGGAAGAAAGTCGTACTCGATATTATTCATAGATTTTGGTCCTCACGCGCGGGTCTATGATAGAGTATACGATATCGATAACAAAAATGGTAACCATGAGCACGCCCGAGTAGAATACGGTCAACCCCATGATGAACGTGTAGTCGCGGTTGATGATACTGGTGACGAACCAGTGGCCGAGCCCGGGGATTCCGAAAATTTTTTCGACAACGAAACTTCCGGTAAAAATGTTGGTTGAAATGCTTCCCAGGTAAGACAGTACCGGCATGAAACTGTTTTTGAGTACGTGATTTTTCCATATCCGGAATGAGGAAAGTCCTTTTGCCCGGGCAGCCAAAATATAATCCCGGGAGAGGATTTCGATCATTTTAGACCGGATCAGTCGGGCTATAAACGCGCTCGGGAAAAAGGATAGGCTGAGGACCGGCATGATGATATGGGAAAATCCTCCCCAGCGGGCAATCGGAAGAATTTTCAGCTTCATGCCGAAGAGGTATTGCAAACTCGTTGCCAGGATAAAGCTGGGAACCGACAGGCCGATAATGGCAAGGATCATCGTGATTTTATCCCATCTCCGGTGATGGAAAAAAGCCCCAAGGCTGCCGAGGGATATCCCGACCCCAAGGGAAAGGATAAGAGCAAGACTTCCGAGGATAAACGAGATCGGGAAACCTTCCGAAATGATCTCGTTGAGCGTGCGTCCCTCAAATTTAAACGACGGGCCGAAATCCCAGGTGATGATCCCTTTCAGGTATTTCAGATACTGGATGAAAAGAGGTTTATCGAGTCCGTAATGGGTGTACAGGCTTTTCAAAATCTCTTCGGGAATAGCCTGTTCTTGCGTGAACGGATCGCCCGGAATGCATTTCATCAAAAAGAAGGTAAGGGAAGCGACGACAAAAATCGAGGCAAGAATCCAGACGAGTTTTCGCACAACATAGCTTACCCAGGTGACCATCGTCACATATTGTATAAAAGAAACCCCTTCATTGCAAAACTATTCTTTGTTGAAAAAAGATTGAGCGGGAAGGGGGAAAAAGCTACAATGCCTCCCATGGATTTTTCCCTTGCCCGACAAGACAGCCTTGCCGTCCATTTTATTTCGCTCGGCTGCGCCCGCAACCTGGTCGATACCGAGGTGATGCTCGGGTCGGTGCTGAAGGCGGGGTACGCCCTTGCCCAAACGGTCCCGGAAGCCGATTTCCTTGTCGTTAACACGTGCGGCTTTTTGGAAAGCGCTCGTGAAGAGGCATATCGCACTCTGGAAGAAATTTTTCAGGAGCGCAAGAAGGGAGCTAAGGTAATCGTGGCGGGGTGCATGGTGCAAAACCACCGCCTCCCGCTGAAAGCACGCTTTCCCGATATCCATTATTTTTTGAGCGCCGGCGATGTAGATAAAATTTTAGACGCTCTGACCGTCATGACGCCCGGCGAGGCCGTATCCCCGACACGAAAAAGTTTTTTACAGGTGGCCGAAACCCCGCGCCTTCCCTCCACTCCTAAACACTTTGCTTACCTGAAAATTGCCGAGGGGTGCAAAAAGAGGTGCTCGTTCTGTATTATTCCTACCATTAAAGGGAAGTTGCAGAGTAAATCGATTGAGCAGGTAGAGCGAGAGTTTCGAGCCCTGTTGCAATCGAAAGTCAAGGAAGTGATCCTGATCGCGCAGGACCTCGGCGATTTCGGAAAGGATATGGGACATGTAAAGGGCAACCTTGCCGAGCTCCTGGAAACATTGGATGCCATCCCGGGCGATTTTTGGATCCGACTTCTCTACCTCTACCCCGACGAAATTACGGACGATATCATCCGTGTGATGCAAAATAGCTCCAAAATTTTGCCTTACATCGACATGCCGATCCAACATATCAACGACCGCATTCTAAAACGGATGCACCGCAAAACAGGCCGCGCCCATATAGAGGCGACGATCCAAAAACTGCGACGCGAAATTCCCGACATCGTGATTCGAACCTCTCTTATGGTCGGCTTTCCCGGCGAGACGGAGGATGAATTTGAAGAGCTCCTCGCTTTTGTGAAAGAAGGGCATATCGATAACATCGGCTTTTTCACCTACTCGCGCGAAGAACTGTCTCATTCGGCAACCTTGGAGGGACACCTCTCCGAAGAAGTAAAACAAGAAAGGCTTCTCCGCATCGTGGGGGCGCAGCAAGAAGCGCTCCGGGCAAAACTTCTTCCCCGCTTTCTTGGAAAGAAAGTAGAGGTAGTGATCGACCGCAAGACCGAAGAAGAAGGGCTATACGTTGGCCATGCGAAATTCCAATGCCCCGACGTCGACGGGGTCACCTACGTCGAGGGGCACAATTTGACGGTTGGCCGCACCTATCCCGTCCGCATTACCGCTTTTGACGAGTACGACTTGGTCGGCAAAGTAAACCGTTCTACACTTGCGATGGCGTTGCAGTAGCAGTGACGTGCGGCGCAGTTGGTAGATTTTGCGTTGCAGTAGCAGTGACGTGCGGCGGTGCAGGCAGACTCTGCGGGGCAGCCGGAGCTTGTGACACTTGAAGTTTCAGGTTTGAACCGTTTTTGATTTCCGGAAAGAATACTTTAGGGAGAATGATTCCAAAGAGGCCGATAAGGGGGAGGGCAATGGTGCCGATAAGAGAGCGCAATATGTTTGTCCATTCGTTTGCTGCCGTGACCCACCGCTCTTTGTGCGTAAAATCGCCGCAGGCGGTGATGAAGCCGCCGGCTGCCATGAGGGCATAGAGGACCGTATTTGCTAAGCTGATAACTCCGGCAAGGGTATAGAGAAAGGGTCCCTTGACCCGTTTTTCCCAGTCGGTGGGAAAGGCGGTGACCTCGCCGAGGGTAGAGCGTACGTGATAGGCGCTATCGGGGACAAATAAATTGTTGACGAGCATGTAAATGAGAGGTTTATCGGTATCCATAGGGGAGGAATTGTACCAAAAGAGGAAAATTTGGTACACTAAATGCATGTACATGCCCATCTTAAGCACATTAATCTATGTTTTGTCCCCCGACCGGAAAAAGGTGCTCCTCATTTGCCGTATGAAGCGGGAGGATGACCTCCATTTCGGGAAATACAACGGTCTCGGCGGCAAGCTAGAGGCGGGAGAGGATCTTGAAACCGGAATGCAGCGGGAACTGTTTGAAGAGGCCGGCATTCGTGCTACCGCCTCTTTTTTGAAGGGAACCATCAATTGGCCCGGCTTTGGCAAAAACGGGGAAGACTGGTTCGGCTTTGTTTTTCTCGTCAGCGAATATACCGGTACCCTTCTCTCTGAAAACGACGAAGGAAAGCTCGGCTGGCATGATCTCGATTCCCTGATGAATTTACCCCTCTGGGAAGGAGATTACCTGTTCCTTCCCCGTGTTTTCGACGGCACGGATCGGGTTTTTCATGAGCACATGCCTTATCATAACGGCAAACTGATCAGATAAGAGTAGATGCGACCGTGTCATAAAAAAGACGGCCGCGCTCCTCTAGGCGCACCACATTGCCGCTTTGGGAGAGGAAACCCTCTTCGCACAGGGATTTCACTTCCCCTTCAAGGAATGCAGGGCACTCGGTTCCTTTCAAGAGGCGGAGTGCAATCACAAACCCCTCGCGCAGGCGCTTTTCTTCGGAGAGGGTTTCTTCAAAGTGAACCGGTTCGATTCCCTTCTTCACCAGGCTGATGTAGGTGGGAAAATGGAGGGTGTTTTGAAAACGGGTTTGATGCAGATAACTGAAAGCCGACGGTCCTAACCCTAAAAAATGGCCCCCTTCCCAGTAGGTCGAGTTGTGTTTGCTTTCGAATCCGGGCCTTGCAAAAGCGGAAATTTCGTACCGGCTCAGTCCCTTCTTTTCGAGCATTTCACACGCCATTTCGAGCATTGCACAGCTTGTCTCCCGAGTGGGCTGCATAGGTTCGATCCGCTTCCGCTCGTAGTAAAACTTGCTCGGCTCTTCGAGCACAAGATTGTAGAGGGAAAGGTGAGTAATAGGAAGTGACATGGCTGTTATCAGTGTTTCTTTCCAGCTGGCGAGGGATTGTCCCGGAATATCAAACATCAGATCGATCGAAATGTTTTCAAAACCTCCCTTGTGGGCGATCCGGACGGCATCGATAGCTTCTTGCGCTTTGGTGCGCCGCTCCAGAAGAAGAAGTTCCCGCCCGTCGAGCGATTGCACGCCGATGCTGATGCGGTTGATGCCGAGGGATCGGTAGGAAACGATTTTTTCGGGAGTCACATTTTCCGGATTTGCCTCGATGGTGATTTCATCAAAGGGGCCGCAGAAAAGGGACATGATCCTTTCCAGATCTCGCGGCTCGAGAACCGACGGCGTCCCCCCGCCGAGATAGAGCGTGCTCCCGGGTGTAAAGTAGGCTTTCCGTATTGCCCATTCCTCTGCAAGAGCAGTGAGATACGATTCAATCAGATCGCGCCGTGCGGGCAGGACGAAGAAATGGCAATAACCGCATTTTTTTGTGCAGAAGGGAATATGGACGTAGAGGCTACCAGTCGTCGCTTTCCGGGTCCACGATCTCGGTGGAGCGTTTCCACCTGTTTTTATCGCTGTACGGGTCTTCCTCATCGGGCGAAAGCTCCTGTGTGGTTTGGGTTTTCTCTTCGCCGCCCATTTCGATATCGAAGAGTGTGGTATGGTCGTTTTCGTAATAGGTCGACTCCATCTCGAGACTTCCCTCTTCCCCCTCGTCGTCAATCCCGGGGAGCGACTGGTGTTCGTACATCTGCTTATTTTGCCCCCGTTTCGGGATCGCGTATTCGTCGCTATCGCCCGTATCTTTGGTCATTTGGATGCGCCGTTTTTCTTCATCGATCCGATCTTTCAAAAGGTCGACTTCCTTCCGGTGTTTTTCCAAATCTTTTTTCGGCACAAGGTCGAGCTCAAGCCATTTTTCCAAATCCTTGAGTTCCCCTTCCAATTTTTTGAGTCTCTCGCTCTTCATGCACAACTCCCCAACAATAATTTCCTACGGTGTTCTACCCCAATATCCTATTTTTGTACAGCGATATTTATGACACGTTCTAGAAACCGTTCAGTTGGTATTTTGCAGAGATTTTTTTAACGATCCTTTCACACCGGTTGAGTTTGTTCGGGGGGATACGCTTGTACTGCTTTTCCGGTGCATGATCGCACGGGCCCGGAGAATGGCCGGTTTGCCGCTCGTGCCATAAATACAGAATACCGAGCGTGCTGCTAAGGAACTTCATCTTCATTTCCAATGCTTCCACTCGTTCCTTGTGCTGGGGAATCCCTTGTCGTGTTAAGACTAAACGATAGTATAGATCCGATGCATTGTCAAAATCATTTTTGAGATCCCTAATGTCCATCTTAACCATCTCTTTCAAAGTTGGATAAGATTATGCCTCCTCTGCATCTTTTTCAACAAGATTCTTTTCTGTAAAAGAAGATCATCCGTTTTGTCCGGCTAACGTTTCGCAGCCAAAACATGATTTATGGGATATGCCTGATATGTAGGATGAAAATAAAGAATTAGAAGAAGAAAAAGTAAAATAATAATTATTTTAATTGAATATTAATTAACTATAATTATAAAATTACAGCATGGATTCTGCACGTGCCCCTTTATTTCCACGTTTTCTGGCACCGGCCCTTGACCTATCCCTGAAACCGGCTGTTCACCCCGAGCATGAAAGCTTCCCGTTCCGCGTTTCTCTCGTCGTTGCTGCCCTTGCCGGTTTTGTGGCACGTGTGGCACGATCTCTGTTTCTTTCGATACTCATGGGGAATATAAGCCGTACTATTTCCCAAATGGATCAGAAGGAGAGAGAGACGGCTTTAGAAGCTTTTTGCCGCTTTCCTTTGGAAGAAAGATGCAGCTATTTTCTGTCCCTCTATATGCCGGCACGGAAAGCGACCGATGAAGAGATAAAGCATCGGGAAGCTATGGCAGCCTTCTGCCGGGAGGCAAAAGCATTCCTTTCTCCGCAGCAAGTAAAAAATGCCCTTTACCATGCTCTAGATTTGCAAAATCCGGAAGTGGCGCGTGTCTTAATTGACCGGTTTCAGGGGGACATAAATGAAACGAATCGTAAAGGGGAAACATTGCTCTTCATTGCGGCACAGGCAGGGAACCTCGAAGTATGTCAATATCTGGTCGGACGGGGAGCAAAAATCGACGCGATGAGTAATATAGAAAGGACTCCGTTGATGGAAGCGTTACGCTACAACAGAAAAGAAGTTGCCGAATTTCTAATCGAATCCGGAGCCGATTGCAACTCATGCAATAGTTATGGAATTTCTCCGATTTTAATTGCCGCCGGGTGTTCTACCGACTCCGGCATCTTGGCAAAACTGATCGATAGGGGAGGGGATATGAACAAAAGCGCTTATACGCATGATGGCTATTATACTGCCTTAGATAACGCTATTATGGGGGGGAAAGTCGAGAATCTAAAGCTCCTGATCCGTAGGGGAGCAAATGTCGATAATGTCGGACAGGATGAACTGGGTCGACCTTGTTCTTCGGTAGAAAGGGCAATACGGACCAATCAACCTGACTGCTTTCAACTTCTTCTGGACGCGGGGGCGAGTTTTTCCCTGGATATGAGAAAGATAAACAGCGGCAAGCTCAGTGTGAAATATTTAAAACTCTATATCGACAGTGGTCTTAGTGGAGTTGGATCGCTCTCGCCTAGAAAATTGGAAGAACTAATTGCCCTCTATCCGATTGCGAAAACACCCGGGTCGGTGCGGGATCGAATCATACTGGACTATTTGAAAGGAGGCAATTTCAAGATTACAACAGAAAATGAAGAGGAAATTCTCGTTGCTTTTGAAGAGGTGCACAAAGAATTTCCAAAGTGGTCTTGGTACAAGAAAAAAGTCTCTATTTTCCCTGTATTTCTGATTCAGAAATATCCACAGCTTGCCAAGTGGTATATCCGGCAGGGAGCAAATGTGACTAATGCGGGAGAGGACGGCATAACTCCCCTTATGGCAGCGAGCATGGCCGGAAATTTAGATTTGTGCAAGCTAATCATCGAGAAAGGAGCGGAAGTTCCAAACGATGCTCTTGTCTTTGCCGGCACAACCGATCTTCGAGAATATTTTTTGAGGAGAGGGGTTATTCCTTCAAATGTAATCAGAGATTTGCCGGAAGAAGAGAAGAGGGAGATTCTCGCCCGCTTTGTCCGTCCTGAAAGTGATGCCTTCGGGGAGCGGTTGAAAGAAGCGTACCTTCTGGGAGAAAAGGAGCCTCTTCGCTCGTGCCTTGAAATGGGTGAAGACGAAATCATTGCGGGAATCGGTGAGTTTAAAAAGGACAATCTTTCGTGGGATGTCGTAAATACTACGCTTGAAGAAAAATCTTTCATTGAATGGGCTTCTGAAAAGGGATATAGGACCCTTGCCGGTGAACTTCTCGAGATGGGGGTCAAAGCCTCCGGCGAGCTTTTAGCCCATGCAAGCTCGTGCGGGAATTTGAGTTTATGCAATCTTCTCCTGCAAAAAGGTATATCACCGGACGGCGAAGGTGAGTTTACTCCCCTTATTGCCGCTATCGGGAGCGGGAATACGAAGTCGGTCCGATTCTTCCTGGAAAGGGGGGCTAAAGTCGATACTCTCTACCGGCAAAATACTGTATTGGAATATGCGATCGCGCGCGGCGGTAGTGATACTCATGATATCGAGATATTAAAGCTCCTGTTCGATTTCGGCGCCCGTTATAACAACTATCATGCCACGCTTTCCTCTGAACAGAAGAGAAAACTGTTTTTGGCCTATAACATTTCGGAAAAACTTCCTCTCCTGCGCGACGCTTTAGTGAGGGTGCGCTTAGAAGGAAATGACCGGGCAATGCCCGACGGTATCATTTCCCGGACTCGTTTGACTGACAAGGAGATCGTGCCATACTTTGAAATGATGCATAAAGAGTTTCCTCATTGGGATTTTTGGAATTTCCGGTATCGAAACGGTTATTGCCCTCTCCTAGTTACCCTCTCCTGCAACAACATGCCTCTTTTAGTACAATGGTGTCTTGAAAAAGGAGCAGATCCCAATGGTAGAAATAGTGCGGGAGAATCGGCGCTTCATAAGGCTGCCGGGTCCGGGATGCTCGACATATGCCGCGCTCTAGTCGAAAAAGGAGCCGATATCAATCAAGTCAATCATGCGCAAAAAGATGCCTTAGGCATTGCAGTAAAACATGATCGGCAAGAGATTGTTCAATTTCTTTTGGAGAGAAACGTTCCTCGGATAAATTATCTTTGTCATGCAAAGAGTAATGCCGTTCGGAAGCTTTTGATTGAGAGGGGCGCCTTTATACCGGTCTTTTATAATTGTGTATTAAATCCAATCGAAATGGAAAGCCTGGTGGCTCTTTTCAAAATTGAATCGGATCCCATCTATAACGCGCTCATAACCGGTTATATTTCGGGAACAGCCGAGCCGCTAAACAGGCTAGAAAGGCAGAGCGAGGAAGAAATTTTGCGGGTCGCGAGTCAGACGCTGCCCGGGTGGAATATTGAAAACTGGACCGTGAAGGGAGAAAAATTCATTCTATGGGCGACAAAGCACGGACACGTACGGCTAACAAAGTTTCTTGCAGAAAAGAGTGCGGGCCATCTTGACAGTGCTCTCGAAATTGCAAGCCAAAACGGTCATTTAGAACTCGTAAAATACCTCTTGGATAGGGGATGCCTTCCCAGAAAAGCGTTATGGAACCTTTCCGGCGACGGACGCAAAGAGATATTAAAAGCGTTCGATCCTAAACTCGAGCCGCTTGCAAGCCATACCCGCGCTACCGTTTGTAAAGCGATTTCCGGTATTCCTGATAGACTCGTTCAATTCAAGGCCATCTATTTGCTGGGGCTGGAAGATGAACTTCCTCAGATATTAAAAGATTCTTGTCTTTTGGAATCGGATTTTATCGATACTTTGATAAGACTGGAAAAGGAGTATCCGGCATGGAATCTGGCCGGATTTTATAACAAAGGATACGCAACCCTTCTTTCACATGCTATTTCATATAGGCAACGTACGATTCCCGAAGCTCCCGAAACCGATATTGACCGGCTTCTCGTGTGGGGAGGTGAGGTCAACGGTTTAAAAAATATTTTAGCGTCCGCCAAAAATCCCAATCTAGAAGTGGTTGCTATGCCGGTACGCCCGCAACTGAGGAACAAATGGTTTCTGGAATTTCGTAATCTGATCCGCCACATCGTGATTCAACTGCAAACACAAGAGGAGATGAGGCCGTTTGTGTTACAACGGCTTTCGGCGGGCGGAGACGCGTGTGCAACAAGGCGCATGCAGGAAGCGCGTGCAATGTATGTGCTTTTAACCGGCAAATCCACGGGCAATATCAGTTTCGAAGAGAAGATCAACAAGATATTGGCGGAAGAGCGCAAGAATATTATGTTGGGGCTATGTTCCCAAGATGCGGTGGTAACTGACGAAACAATAATCAACGTCCATGGGATCAATGCTTATGAGGCGTTGCTCGGACGCATGCGCGGAGTCCCCTGTGATTATGAATTGGCCGCTGGCGATCACTATATAACTCGTATAAATAAGGTGGCCGTGCTATGTGAATTTGATGCTGCCTATTCCACAACGCGAATACTTGATGCTTTTGATACAGCAGTGAATGGCCGGGACAAAGAATTTACCCTCGATGAATTCCGCAACTGGATCTCGATCGAAGGCAACGTCCCTGAAATTGCAGGAGAACTCAAGAAATACCGAGAAACTCTCGAGCAAGAGCTTGCCGCTTCCAAGCAGAAATGGGAAGGGATGACGCAGGCTGAAATTAAAAAGTTCATGACCGAATCCATTGTCAAGGAAGAAAAACATAAAGCAGACTTGGAATTTAACCTTTATTGCCAGCTTTTCCGTTTCCATCCTGAACGGGAAGCTCGTTATAAGCAAAAGAAAGCAGATCTGGATTCTCGTACAGAGCAGAAGATTGAAGAGAGGCTAATCCTGATCCAGAAACTGGACAAAGGGCAAATCATCGACCATCTGACCGGAGATCTAATCCAAGCCATTGAGCGGCGGGTGCAACGGAAGAAAGAGGAGCTGATCGATGCAGTTGCAACACGTTGGATCAATATTGAGGAAACCCCGGTCCGAATTTCCCGAGCCATGCTTACAGCTATTCTTCACAAGTATCATATTATCAGATACATAAACTCTAAATAACAATTTAATTATAAATCTATCATGATTATGCTATAATTAAATCCTAAAATTGGAGGGATCCTTGTTCAATACCAATGCTGTTATCAATGCCCACAACCTCGGTGTGATAGCAGAATTTACAGACCTTAACCTTGCCGGCAGGAGTCCAAGGCTCGGCTATCTGCAAAATCATGAGCTTGTGATCAGAACATACGTTGCCAATAGCCTTTTCGAAAAGATCGGGGCTCTTTTCCGTGCCATTATCCTCTTTTTCCGCGGAGTTAAAACAGATCCGAAAGTGATTCAACAGATTCGTATAAGCGCAGAAGATTATGCCAAAACCATTCCCCATGTATCTGAAGAAGCGTTGCAGCAACAACTTACAGAGATTAATGAAAGAATAGCAAGAAAAAGGATTGATCTTGCTGCCTTAGATCGCGTCTATGCAGACACCGCAATGGATCTTGAGAAGGCTAAGAACGACCTCAAACGTGTAGAGA
>MGLW01000045.1 GCA_001794905.1 Chlamydiae bacterium RIFCSPHIGHO2_12_FULL_49_11 | reverse complement strand
ACCCTCAGCGCAATCGTCATCACCCCTATCGCTGCCCACACTCTCACCAACCGCCCTTTCGTGATTGCCGACACCTCCAAGATCGAAATCGAATATATCAGTTCTTTTGAACCCGTCTTTGCCACCCTCGACGGCCTCCATCAGCTCCCCCTGCAATCGGGGGAACTCATCTCGATCACTCGCAGTCAAGACACTTTCGACCTCATTTCTTACCCCCACCGCCAGGACTATTTCTCTACCCTTCGTACCAAGCTCCATTGGAAAGGGTCAGCATAAATAGCGCCATAGATTTTCCTTGCTTTTAATTAACATTACCTTTAAAATTTGGTAAGTTTTTAAAGGAGAAATATTATGGTTAGACCGGTGGAAGGCATTAATTATACTGAAGCAACGTCATCTCAACAAGAACAACCTCAGCAGGATAGCAGTGATGCAATCATGCAACGTCTTGATGCTGCCGTGGCGAGACTTGCTGCTGCGCATCTCACCGGACAAGCGCCCCCGAAGAACGAGACCTCCCGATTCAATCTCGACTGGACCGCAGGTGAAGCCGTCACCCGTTGTAAAAGTGATCATTCCCTATTGAAAGAGGTTCCCCGTAAGTTCCTGGATGATCAGGTATTCCGCGATGGTATCATAGACGCCATGAAAGCTCGAGCCATTCGTCCGATAGAATTGCAAAACACTCCTTTTCTCGAGCATGCCGGCTTCCTCGATGAGGCGCTGGGAGAATTCGAAATAACCTACTTTCTTTTTAAAGTGTGTCCTGAGAGTGTACGCTCAAATGAAGCTCTTGCCTTGAAAGTGATCAAAATGTTCCCGGATGCATTCATAAATGTCACAGATTCCCTTAAGGAGCAGGAATCTTTTTCGCTAAAGGCCGTTCAAACAAATATTGAAACTATAGTACACTTATCGCGTCAATTCAAAAGAGACGAAACCTTCCTTGAAAAAGCAATGAATCTTGTTCCGGCTAGAGCAGGCCAAATCTTGCATCTTGCAGATCCAAGCGTGCTGGAAAACTTGAAACTCGTTCTTCTGGCAACTAAAACGGACGGGATGGCTCATTGTTACGCTCCTGAAAGATTTTATGATATTCCTCAATTCGTCTTAAATGTAGTTCACTTCCATTATTCCCTTCTTGCAAAGGCTTCCGACAGGTTAAAAAATGACCCCGATTTTATCCGTAAGCTGATTACTCTTGAGCCGGAAATTGAACCTCTTTGTGTAGACTTTCCGGGATACAAGGAGATGCAGCAAAAAACGGCAGCAATGTCGATGCAACCCGCTGCCCCGATGCTAACCAGAACGGATATCGAAAGAACTATCCAAAGGTGTATAGGGAATCCTACATTATTAAAGAATTTAGACAGTTCTTTTCTCGATAATCAGGAGTTCCGTACAGAGATGTTTACGGTGATCAATAATAGAAGAATAATGCTAAGAAATTTGGTCGGTACTCCCTTTCTCCAACATAAAGATTTCCTTTTAGAGGGGTTGAAAGTGCTGCGTTCTGCGGATATGCATTTTTATCAATATCTTACTGAGGATATGCAGAAAGACCCTGAGCGTCTGCTCACCACTGTGAAATTCGATCCCGAAGCCATAAGATGGGCGGGAGAAAATTTGAGAAGCAATAAAGAATTCCTATTTCAAGCAATTGCTTCACGGCGACAAGTATACCAGTTTATACCGCGCCATTTTAAAACGGATGCAGAATTTGTCATGACTCTCATGAACTATTTAAAGGAAATTAATTTTGCTGTGGAACAACTATATTTTCTTCTTGATTCTTCAATGAAAGCGAATAGAGAAGTAATCATAAGGGCTGTGGAATGCTCTCATCAACTTTTTCTGATGTTGGATAAAACTCTTCAACAAGATTCGGATATTAGGAGAGCGGCTGGGCTATAGTAATACCCAACGCGAGGAAATAATATTTCTGGCGATCGGTATAATCTCTAGGGCGTGTCGTCAAATAATTCACTTCTTGATAAAGCGCCATGGTTTATCGCGAAAGATACCGGCGTAATCGATTCCGATCCGGAGCCCTTCCATGAGGGGAGGGTAGAGGCCGCGATCTTCAAAAAAAAGCGGACCTTCCACTGCATCCAGCCCATTGTGAATTTGGGTGATTTTTAAGGTCTTCGTAAGCTTTCCGGGACCATCGGTCTTTCCTTCAATGCCAGAAATGGGGCGGAGGGCCCGGATAAGCACGGCACCGGCACTGCCCGACTCTTTGGCAACCACGTTCAGCATGTGGTACATGCCGTACGTGAAATAGATATAGAGGCGGCCGGGCTCACCGAACATCAGATGGTTCCGCTTTCGGGACTTAAAACGGGCATGGGAAGCCAAATCTTCGGGACCAAGGTAAGCTTCGGTTTCGATCACTTCGGCTTCCGAGGTCCCATAGACAAGCACTGCGCCGATGAGGCTTTTCGCCACAAGAATCGTGTCTCTGGAAAAAAAATCTCTCTCAAGACGCATTTTACGCACTCGGCATAGCAGCAAACGGTAAACCGGAATCGGAGAAGTCAAACTCGATGAACGGTTCTTCCTCTTGCTTGCGATTGCGCTCCAGTCGTTCGTGGTACTGGGGGTACCCCGTTCCCGACGGCATTTTCTGTCCCGTGATGATGTTCGACTTGAAGTCCAGCCTGTAATCCACTTTTCCACGAGAGGCAGCATCGGTAAGGACGCTGGTCGTCTCCTGGAAGGATGCCGCGGAGAAGTACGAGTCGGTTGAAAGCGAAGCTTTCGTGATTCCGAGAAGCTTCGGTACCGCCTGCGCAGGCCGCCCTCCTTCGTTTGTCACCTTGCGGTTTTCCTGGTGGAATATTTTCTTGTTCACATCTTCGCCGTACTGGAAAGTCGTATCGCCCGGATCGGTGATGCGCACTTTTTGGAGCATCTGCCGCACAATCACTTCGACGTGCTTGCCGTTGATGTCAACCCCTTGAAGGCGGTATACTTCCTGCACCTGGTTTACGAGGTATTTCTGGAGTTCGCGCACGCCGCATATCTCAAGGATTTCTTGCGGATGAACGAGACCTTCGGTGAGCTGCTGCCCTTTCTCGACATGGTCGCTTTTTTGGACGATGATGTGTTTTGAAAGGGGGATGAGATGCTCCTCTTCCATGCCGGTATGTTCGTCACGGACAACGAGGATGCGTTTATTTTTCTGCACCCCTTTGAAGTCTACGACACCGTCGAGTTTCGCAATCTCAGCCACATCTTTGGGTTTACGCGCTTCGCAAAGCTCGTCAACCCTGGGGAGTCCACCCGTGATGTCGGCCGTTTTAACCGCACCTTTGGGAAGACGCGCGAGCTGGTCGCCGGCTTCGACATATTTTCCTTCTTCCACAGAAAGGTGCGCCCCTGAAGGAATCGCATAGGTTCCAACAAGTTCTTCGTACTTCTTGTCGGCATAAATCATCACTTGCGGGTGAAGTTCGCCACGGTGCTGCTTGACGACAATCTCCTGGGCACCGGTCTGTTTGTTGATCGTCTTTTGGGTCGAAATCCCTTCGACAAGGTCTTCGTACTTGACATACCCCGACTTTTCGCAAATGATCGGATAGATGTGTTGTTCTGTCTGAGCCACTTTCTCCCCTTTCTTGATCACGGCCCCGTCTTCCATGAAGATTTGGGTGCCGAGCTCGATACCAAACGTTTGGAGCGGTATGATCGACTTCGTACCGATCAACTTCTTGCATTCGACAAGAGGCCGGTTTTCATCTCGGATGATGTGAATAAACCCGTTCCGGTTAAGGGCAAGGTTGGCTCCTTCTTTTC
>MGLW01000044.1 GCA_001794905.1 Chlamydiae bacterium RIFCSPHIGHO2_12_FULL_49_11 | reverse complement strand
GATGCCACACCACCGGAGTGGAACGTTTTCATCGTAAGCTGCGTTCCCGGTTCCCCAATCGACTGGGCGGCAATGATCCCGACCGCTTCGCCTCTGGAGGCAATTTTGCCGTTAGCAAGGTTAATGCCGTAACACTTCGCACAAATGCCGCGCGATGTCTCGCACGTCATAGGCGAGCGGATACGGAGCGATTCGATGCCGGCGTTATCGATTTCTTCAGCCTGCTCATGGGAAAGGGTATCACCCGCACGTGCAAGGAAAATATTTTTATCCCCCGGCATCGTTATGTTTTCGAGCACTGTTCGGCCATAGATGCGGTCTTTGAGCGGCATAAGGACTTCTTTCCCCTGCTTGATGGCAGAGAGCTCAATGCCGTTGAGGGTACCGCAATCGATTTCGTTGATGAGCACGTCTTGCGACACGTCGACAAGCCGGCGTGTGAGATAACCCGAGTCGGCCGTTTTCAAAGCCGTATCGGCGTTCCCTTTACGGGCTCCGTGAGACGAAATGAAAAATTCGAGAACGGAAAGGCCCTCACGGAAGTTGGAGGTGATCGGGTTTTCAATCAGCTCACCGGACGGTTTTGCCATCAGGCCGCGCTGTCCGCCAAGCTGTTTGAGCTGCGACTTGTTTCCGCGAGCGCCCGAATCGATCATCATGTAGAGAGGGTTCTGGTTGGCCATGCCTACACGTTGCATGATCCTTCCATAGAGGAAGTCGGACATTTCTTCGGTCGCCTCAGTCCAAATCGTGATGATCTTGGACTTGCGCTCACCGTCGGTAATGATCCCGTCTTCATACTGTTTGGTCACCGAACGCACTTTTTTATTGGCGCTAGCGAGGATTTTCACTTTTTCTTCAGGAATGATCACATCTTTCAAGCAGAGTGACAAACCTGATTTTGTCGCCGATTTAAAACCGAGGGATTTGATTTCATCGAGAAAACGGACAGTACGCTCCAATCCCACTTTCTTGTAGATTTTTAGCACCAGTTCACCAAGATTTTTTTTCTTGATGGTATAGTTTTGAAAACCCATTTCCTTCGGCACAAGCAAATTGAAGAGAACGCGCCCGGGTGTCGTCTCAATGATGTTTCCATCAATCATAACCTTGATTTTTTCATGGATATGAAGACCTCGCCCCAAGTTGTCTTTGCGTCCCCTGGTTTCTTTCACATCCCAAGAAAAATTGTCATTGGCGCTAAGAGCAAGCTGCACTTCTGCCGGAGAAGAAAACAGTTTTGTCGCGTGTCCCATTTCTTCACGAATGTAGAGAGGTTCGTTCATGATGTAATAGAGGCCAAAAATCATGTCTTGCGACGGAAGCGCCACAGGGCGTCCGGAAGAAGGCAAGAAAATGTTGTCGGGAGCCATCATGAGGGTCTTGGCTTCAATTTGTGCTTCCAGAGAAAGCGGCACGTGGACGGCCATCTGGTCACCGTCAAAGTCGGCGTTGAAAGCGGTCGTCACAAGGGGGTGGATCCGGATCGCCTTTCCTTCGATAAGGACCGGCTCAAATGCCTGGAGGCCCAGACGGTGCAGGGTTGGAGCACGATTGAGAAGCACGGGGTGTCCTTTGATCACCTCTTCAAGCACGTCCCACACGCGCGGGTCTTCCCTCTTGATCATCTTTTTGGCGGAACGGATCGTATATACGTAACCGAGTTCTTTCAGCCGTTTGACAATGAAAGGCTCGAAGAGCTCGAGCGCCATTTGTTTGGGGAGGCCGCACTGGTTAAACTTGAGTTCAGGACCGACGACAATCACCGAACGGCCTGAGTAGTCGACCCGTTTTCCGAGAAGGTTTTGACGGAAACGGCCTTGCTTTCCCTTGAGCATTTCGGAAAGGGATTTGAGCGGACGGTTGCCGGCTCCCATGACGGGATGGCCATGGCGGCCGTTATCAAAGAGGGCATCGACAGCTTCCTGCAGCATCCGTTTTTCATTGCGAATGATCACGTCGGGAGTTTTCAATTTCAAGATCGACTTGAGACGGTTGTTCCGGTTGATCACA
>MGLW01000043.1:30705-39511 GCA_001794905.1 Chlamydiae bacterium RIFCSPHIGHO2_12_FULL_49_11 | reverse complement strand
GACATCAAAAAACGGAAAGAGGTGTTTTTTGTCTGTTTCAAAGTGTGGTTGGCGGCGCTCTCGGTCATCTTTGCCCTGAATTTGGGTTCAGGTCTGCTATTTACCCGCATTACGGCGTATGATCTTATCTGGTCGATCATCAATATCGTCATCATCGCCATCCTGCTCATCGGGATGATTCCGATCCTCGAATCGCTCTTTGGCGTTCTCACCGATATGGTGCTCATGGAATATATGGATCCGACCAATCCGCTTTTGAAACGGCTTAGTATCGAAGCGCCAGGTACGTACCAACACAGCCTTTCAATCGGTCATATCGCGGAATATGTCGCTAACGCCATCGGAGCAAACGGCCTTTTTTGCCGCGTGACGACGCTCTACCACGATATCGGAAAACTCAATACGCCCCACTACTATACTGAAAACCAGACGATCGACCAAAAAGGGCAGTTCAACATCCATGAACTGCTCACACCGGTGGAATCGGCTTACATCATCAAGTCGCACATCCTGGATGGAGAGATGCTGGCGCGGGAATACAAGTTGCCGCAGCCTTTTATCGACATCATCCGGCAGCACCACGGAACGACGCTCATCAAGTTTTTTTATCTCAAGCAGGTACAGGAAATGGGAGGGCGTGAAAAAGAGGTAGACCAGAACCAATTCCGCTATCCCGGGCCTAAACCCCGCTCCAAAGAATCGCAGCTCATCATGCTGGCCGATGCGGTGGAAGCGATGTCGCGCACATTGGAAGATAATGCCGAAGAAAATGTGAGGCGGATGGTCGATAACCTGGTTCAAGACCGGTTTACTGACGGCCAATTTGATGAAAGTCCTCTAACCTTCGAAGAATTATCTACCGTAAAAGACAAACTCGTAGAAATTATCCGTGCAACGCACCACCTCAGAATCAAATACCCGTCGATTTCAAAGTGATACCAATGGTATGAGGTTGATGGAAAAAGGAAAAAGGAAGTACCATTAGTCCGATGCAGTATGAAACGTGGTACGATCGGCGCGAGCAAGAGGTGATTGAGGGCCTTTTTACCTATTTGCGTTTCCAGAGTGTCAGCGCCGATCCAAAAAGGAAGGGCGAAGTGCTCGCCTGTGCCGAATGGGTAAAAAATCAGCTGCATAATCTCGGATGCAAAACCCGGTTTCTCAAAGGGTCGGGCTATCCTGCGATCTATGCTGAAAAAATCGTGGATAATGCGTTTCCAACCGTTCTTTTTTATGGCCACTATGATGTGCAACCCGAAGATCCGTACGAGCTGTGGACATCGCCCCCTTTCGAGCCCACTCTCAGGGAAGGGCGCATTTATGCGCGCGGCGCACACGATGACAAGGGGCAAACTTACTACCTCATCCGAGCCGTGCAAGCTTTTTTGGAAATGAATGAAAAAGTGCGGGTGAACATCAAGTTTTTGATCGAAGGGGAAGAGGAGATGGGGAGCACCACTCTGGAAGAAGTAGCGCCTAAAAATGCCGCGCTCCTTGCTGCCGATTATTTGCTCATCGTCGACTCCTCCATCGATTCTTTTAAAGAGCCGCGCATCACGGTCGGGTATAAAGGAATTTCGACGATGCAAGTCGATTTGCGTGTGATGCGGCGGGATGGTCACTCGGGAGAGTATGGCGGCATTGCGTACAATCCGCTGCGCGCCCTAGCGGAAGCTCTGGCCAAGATTTACGACGAGCGGGGGCGCATCACGATCGACCGGTTTTATGACAAAGTGAGGACCCTCTCGGAAGAGGAGAAAGCGCTTCTTTCTTTCCAATTCGATCCGAAAAAGTACAAAGAAGAAATGGGTCTTGAGGTGTTTTTTCCGGACGAGGAGCTGACTCCCAAAGAGGTGAACGGGCTTCTTCCCGTGATTGAAATCAACGGTCTTTGGGGCGGTTATACAGGGGAAGGTTTCAAGACGGTCCTCCCGGGTGTTGCCCACGCTAAGATTTCGTGTCGGATCGTACCCGATCAGGAGCCACGGGAAGTGTTCAAACAAATTTCCCGCTTTCTCCGAGCGCATCTTCCGAAGGGGATGCAGCCCGACATCACCTATCTCGGAGGAGGGAGGGGGCTTTGGACCTCTCCGACCAGCAAGGTGTCGATACGGGTGAAAGAAGCTTATGAAAAGGTGATCAAAAAACCGGTCCGGTTTGAAGTACATGGGGCCTCCATACCAATCGCACATCTCCTTGCCGGCGTTACGAAAGCCGAAGTTGCTTTCGTCGGCGTGGGACTTTCGGTCGATGCGATCCATGCGCCCGATGAAAGTTTTTCTCTATATCAACTTAGGACGGGATTTTTGATGATCGCGGCATTTTTACAGGCGTTGCAAGAAGAATGAAAAAAAAGTGGAATTGGTTGTGTGAGCGATTTGAGTCACGGTCGGTATTGTTTTGGGTTACTTTTCTCCTTATCACGGTCTTGGCAGGGTGCGGTACATTTTTCCTTTCGGGACTCCGCGGAAGGCTAGATCAATATTACTTCCTCTTCCTGATCCTGCTCCAGATTCTCTTCTTGGCCGGTAGAGACAAGCCGGCAAAATGGCTCCTGGCTCTCTTTCTTTCTGCCATGACGGTATACCTGGTCAAACGATGGGGGGAAATGACGCCGCACCAACTCCTCTACTTCGTCTCGATCAATTCCCTCTTTGTTCTGTTTTATCTGGTGCAGGCCGAAGCACGGCTTGTTGCTACTGCAGCGGATACGGAAAGGGCCGAACTGCTCTCTGATCGTGATTTATGGAAGACCCGCTTTGATTCGATCGGTTTCAAGCAGGAGAAAGACGAAGTACGCTTCCAGGAGCTCACGGAAACACTGCACGAAGAAAAAGAAAAAGAGGTATCCCGTTTGAAGGAAGAAATGCAGCGACTGCGGGAAATTTATCAGGAAAAAGAAAGCCTCGCAGGGCAGGAAATGGAAGACCTCTGGACTTTTCTCAAAGAGAAAGAAGTCGAGTGCGCTATTTTGCAGAAAAAGCTCCGAGAACGCATCCGAGAGCTCAACCACCTTCGTCCCGACTATTTGCAAAAGACTCTCCTTCTTCGCGATGAAAAGTCGCATCAACATAAAAAAGAAGCTCTTTTTAAAGATCCGCGAAAAATTTCGTTCCCTCTTCGTCCGAAGAGCCGGCCCATCACTCTCGATTCCTTGCGCACTTCACTGAAATAAGAGATTATAGCAAGGTGAGGATGTCGACGCCGTGGGGGGTGACAAGGAGAGTGTGTTCCCATTGTGCGCTGGGTCTGTTGTCGGCCGTGCGCGCCGTCCACCCGTCTTTTGAATCGATCACTGCATCGCGCACACCGGCGTTGATCATCGGCTCAATGGTAAAGGTCATTCCCGTTTCGAAGGGGATTTGCATGGTGTTTTTGTGGTGGGGAATTTGCGGCGGCTCGTGAAACTCACAGCCGACTCCGTGCCCCACGAATTGATTTACGACGCTGCAACCCGCTTCTTTGGCGATTTTCTCGATGACATCCCCGATTTCGCACACCATTGCACCGGGTTTTACCACTTCAATCGCTTGCATTAGACAAGCATAGGACGTATCAACGACGCGCTTTTTCTCGGCCGTCGTAGTGCCTATGATGACCATTCTGCTGCAATCGCCGTAGTAGCCGGCCAGAATCGAAGTGACGTCAATATTGACGATATCGCCCTCCATGAGAGGGGTGTCATCGGGAATACCGTGGCAGATCACTTCATTCAGGGACGTGCAAATGGCTTTGGGAAAAGGAGGATTTCCATAACCGAGAGGAGCCGGCACTGCGCCTGCCTCTTTATGGCGGCGCATCACAAGAGTGTTGATTTCGTCTGTTGTGACTCCGGCACGCGCCATAGCGCATGCTTCATCCAGAATTTTTGCCGCAAGTTGACAGGCTTTGCGGATGCCTTCGATTTCCCCTGCGTTTTTCAGACGGATGCCGTACTGCTTGCGGTAATGGTCCCGCTGCATGTCAAACGAAGGAGCAGGATTGGCTTTCGGCCAGTGGCATTTTTTCCATTTTTGTCCACTGCCGCACCAACACGGATCGTTGCGCGCTATCATAAAAAAAGCATATCACGTTTCAGGTTATTTGGTAAAGGGCGTGCGGAGGAGGAGGGCCCTGGAGAAGAAGTGCTGCTGCGATGTTTCGGAGCACTTGGGGACGAGGGCCTGAAAAGCGGAGGATTTTTTTGCCGTTGCCTCGGCCGGGGAAATGAAAATAATAGGGGCGGTCGAGAGGATGAATCCACGCGGCGGTTTCGATTTTGTAAAGGCAGCTGAAAGGTCTAGAGGCCGATTTGCCGTTTTCCAGGCGGATTGTGGGAGGAAGAAGGCAGTTCAATTTGTAAAAAAGGGTGTGTGAGGTGTAGACCTTTCGAGGTGCGTCGACAAGGACGGAAAGGGAAGCTCCCGATGCATGCTCGCCGGCCTCCAGAGGGAATGTCATTGATGCTCGGGAAGGGGATTGAAAGAGGGTGACAAATGCCTTTTCAATAATAGGCCCGATGTCGATAAGTCCGTTGTAGCCTGTACCGTCTGCGTGCACGATTGTGTGGAAGAGGGCGACATGCTCTGAAAGCGGAGCAGACCGTCGAGAAACATCTGTATCCCGATCAGCACAAGGATGAGCCCCATCAGCTTCTCGAGGGCTTTGCACCCCTTGTTTCCAAGAACCCGGCCGAGCCACGGGGCAATCAAAAGAATCAGCGTGGTCAGTACCCATGCAATGACAACTCCCAGGACGAGCATCCCCTTAGTGGGGAGCTTGAGCGAGTATATCATGACGCCGGCTAAAACGGAAGGGCCGGCAACAAGGGGAATGGCCAGGGGGAAAATAAACGGCTCTTCCCCTTCGCCGGTCAGGACAGGCACAGGCAGGGGGAAAATCATTTTGATCGCGATCAGAAACAGGATCACCCCTCCCGACAGGGCGATGGTGGCATGGCAGATGCCTAAAAAATCGAGGAATATTTGCCCGAAAAAAGTGAAGGCGAGAATGGTCACAAGGGCGATCAGGGATTCTCGGGTGATGATCCATATCTGTTTTTTGAGCGGAAAGTTGCTCAAGATGGCCACATAGAGCGGGATATTTCCGATTGAATCCATCAGCAAAAAGAGGGAAAAAGTCACGGAAAATAAATTCATCGCCACGGCTTTCTTTCTATCTGAGCGGATGTTTTTTCACAAGCAGGTCAAAAAGAAGTTCAATCTCGGGAAGGGGAGAGTTGATAAAAAGGAGGACCTCTTCATTTTTTTGAAACCCGTTTTTCGTCCAATTGACCGATCCGAAAACAGTCATATCATCAATTTGAGCCATTTTATAGTGCAAAAGTTCTTTCGACTCTTTCGAATATAGGGGAATTCCGGCCTGCTTGAAAAGCTCGACCCTCTTCGGGAAGGCAAAATTCCGGTGATCAAGAACCAGCTTGACATCGACGCCCCGTTGAAAAGCACGGATGAGGGCCGTAGTAATAAGAGGGTGGGTAAAGGTAAACATGGCAACGCGGATGCGGAATTTTGCTCCGTCAATCGCATCAAGAAGGGCCCGCAGCGCTTTTTTGCGGTAGGATGGAAGAGGGAAAAAGCGAAGGCGGGGCGTTTCGTAACATTTATTTTGCAGAAAGGCGCGGACGAGGTCGGGATCGTAAAAGCCGATCACGAGGTTGTCGTGCATCAGCATAGAAGTCGAAGTGAGGTTCAAAGAGCCGAGATATATGGAGGAAAGGTCGGAGATCACCGCTTTTTTATGCATCAGGCCCCGCGAGTGTTTTGCGAGATAAAGAATATTTTTGATCGGCGCCGATTCGAGGTAGGGGTCGGAAACCAGTGTTGTAAATAGGGAAGGGGATGCTTTTTTGGCCAGGGTATCGGCGATGAGGGCGTCGTTTACCCCAAAAGAGTAGAGGCGCAGATCAAACCGGGCGCTTTGGATAATTTTCTTGACGAGGAGATGAAGGTGGGTATCGCTGCTGGAATAGATGCGAAGAGGATGCTGTTCATCTACGAGGGGAACATGCAGATGATAGATGAAAAAAATGCAATAAGTCAGGAAAAGAGCAGCAAGAAGGCGCCTCACCTTTCTTGCATGCGTCTGACTACTTCATCAATTCCCACACGGTCGATGATGCGGATGGCATGGGCTGAAACCTTCAGCTTGATAAACTGTTTTTTTAGGGGAGACCAAAATTTTTGAACAAACAGGTTGGGGCGGTGCTGCCTTTTGGAAGAACCGGTGATATTGAGGCCGATCCCCTTGTTTTTCTTGGCGATACCGCGATACTGGTATGATCTTCCCTTGCCGAATTTTTTCCTCGTAACCTCACAAACCCTGGACATGTCGTAAACCTTAATTTTTGCTCGCTAGGTTACCACAAGTCCCCTTTTTAGGCCAGTTCAAATTTTTGCTCTCTAGGAGGTGTCATCAAATGATTTCCCGTGTATGATCGAAATGTGACCCAGTTGCAAGTTCTCCGTTTTGCGCGCCGGTTTTTTTCCGGAACGCTCCTCTCTCGAATTACCGGAATGGCGCGCGAGATGCTGATGCTGGCCCTTTTCGGAGCAAGTGAATATTTGGGCTGGTTTCTGATTGCCTTCCGCCTTTCCCATTTTTTCCGTCGCATTTTCGGCGAAGGGGCGCTTTTGTATGGGTTTATTCCGGCGTATGAGAGGGAGCTGGCCGGATCGAAGCGGGAAGCCGATCTTTTTTTTCGTGACAGCCTCTTTTCGGTAGGGCTCTTGATACTCATGGTTGTACTGATCGGAGAAGGGGTGTTATACGTCATTTTGCAGAGGGACTCGAACGTCCTGATCCGCTGGATGATGTTGATGCTTCCCGGCCTTTTTTTCATTTCCCTCTATGCTTTTTATGCAACGAAGCTGGAGATGGGCGGCCGCTTTTTTTTGCCTGCGGTTGCCCCGGTCGTGTTCAACGTGGTTTGGATCGGGATTTGTCTGGGATTTTATCACTTGCGGCAGGAAACGTTTTTTACGCTGCTGGCCGTCGGCACGGTAGCTGGCTTCTTTTTCCAGTGGCTCGTCGTATTCGGGGCCGCAGCGCAGGGGCTAGACCGGCGCGAATGGCTCTCTCCCCGGATTTTTACCGCAAAAGTACGAGGGGCGGTTGCAGCGATGGGGGCTGCGTTTGCAGGGATCGTGGCCGGCCAGTTCAATTCTGCCTTCGACATCATTTTTGCGGGCTGGTACGGAGCGGAAGGGCCGGTTTATCTCAATGCGGCGCAGCGAGTATTCCAGCTTCCGATCGGCCTTTTTTCCGTAGCTACTGCGACAGCGCTCATGCCGAGCCTTGCAAGAGCGATCGTCGAAAAAAAAGGGGGGGAAGGAGAAGTATTTCAATCTGTTTTCCGCAGCACCGCTTCCCTCGGTTTTTTTATTTGTGCTTTGATGTGCAGCTTGGCTCCATACGGGATTAATCTTCTCTACGGCCACGGCTCCTTTACCGCAGGGGATGTGGCCATTACTACCTTCTCTTTTATTGGATATATGTCGGGATTTGTTTTCACTTCGCTCATCCTGATTTTCACAGGTGCAGCGTATGCCCTAGAGGATTACAAATCGGTGGTGCGCTCGACCTTCGCATCGGTTGCGATCAACACCCTTTTGAATTTCCTCTTCATCGCTATTTTGCACCGGAGCGTGTATTGGATTGCAATAGCAACCACCATTGCATCTATGAGCCAACTTTACATGCTCTATGTTTCGGTCATCCGAAAACGATTTACCCTTACCCGTTCCCTTGTGACGAGCCATTTTCAGCTTGCCGGTTTGTCCATAGCTCTGTATTTTACCCTCCGCACCCTTTTCCACTTTCCTCCGTATTTCGAATTCTTAAGAGGAACCCTGGACCAGGGAGTTCGACTTGTGTACGAAACGCTTCTTTGGCTCGGGTGCTATGTGAGCCTCTCATTTGCATCAGGGAGAAAAGAACTCTATGAATGGATCAGACCGTCATAATTCCATTTCCAAAAAATAAAGACATGTTTGCATAGAATTATCGAGCAGGTTGCTATAGCATTTTTCAGCCAAAACATGATAAGGGATAGAGTAGGGGAGGGTTTCCTCTTACGACCAACGAAATGGGAAAGACCACTAGTTACCAAAAAGTCTGGTATTTGGCAATGAGGGGGTAGCGGCCTGTATCCACTTCCTGTCGTAACAGGTTGAGAATGTCGAGATAGGGGGTGTTGGATTCGTATTCGAGACGGTTTTTCCAGTCGAGAGTTTCGGTGAGTCGGATGAAACTGCCGACTTCACCGACAAGCGCGAGAAGTTCTTCATGGTCCATGTGGCGGGATAAGACGAGTTTTTCCGGCTTGAAGAGGCTCTCATCTTCCAAACACCGGAGAATTTCCAGACAGTCGGCATCGTGCACCGCCTTTTGTTCCAGCGAGGTGAACTCCTCCCCTTCGGGCGGATCTTTTTTTGCCAAGGCGTCGTAGTATTTGCGAATATCATTCTCCGTAAGTTGCAGCTCGTCGGTACCGAGCAGGAGGAGGGCATTTCGGAAATTTGCGGCGCTTTTGTGGTCCCAAAGGTCTACCGATTCGTCTTGGCGCGCACTGTCATGGTACGCGGCAGCAAGGGCAAGAAGCAGCCTGTCTTGGGCTTGCCCGGGCGAGGGATCGAGGATAGAGGCGGCAAGCTGCGCCCACAGGGTAGTCCGGACCATATGCATGATGCCGTGAATAGAACGGGCAGGAATTTCAGCCGTTTCCAGATCGGAAGCGTAACTTCCATAATTTAAGTGCCCCGGACCGTAATAGGGTTCAGGTAACTCGTAGGGCGCGCTTTCGGAT
>MGLW01000043.1:15572-30682 GCA_001794905.1 Chlamydiae bacterium RIFCSPHIGHO2_12_FULL_49_11 | reverse complement strand
CTCTTGAAAACGGCATGTATCCAAATCTTGAATTCTCGCAGTCGTCCGGAGATTCGATCCGTTTGTCATGATCATGGTTTCGGCAAGAAGGAGCTCGTCAAAATCTCGCACTTCAATGCTACGGCCGTGCAGTTCATTGATTCTTTCCATATCTTGTGTAAAAGCAAAACAGACCGGAATGCCCTCTCCGAAGAGAAGCGGGGAGGGGAGAGTGACTTCGCGGTTGAACGATTTTTGGGTGGGATGATTGAAAGAGGCAAAAATAACGGGGCTCATATCCCGGGTTTTTTGGACCTCGTTTGCCGAAAATTGCGAGAGTACGGGAACGGTAAGGGCGTGGACGAGATGGCGCGTGATTTCGGTTTCGGGTACGGTTTGCAAGTATTCCAGGAGGGGTCTCAATTTTTGATCGTTCTCGGAGTCTGTCCATCGAACCCGGAGTATGGTTACATGAAAATGACTGAGAGAAGAAGTGAAAGCAGCCTCTTCCAAAATTTGTTGGAGATTTTTTAGGGTGAGCATGCGCCACGCCTGCTCCGGATCAAACACGGTGATCGGCTCGAGTGAACCAAATTCAATATTCGAGCGCATAGCAAACAGATAACTTTGGCCCCATGTGGTGGGAGTGGCATACATGAGCGTTCCGCCGTCGGCGGTACCTGTCCAAGAAGGGTCTTCCCAGCACCGTGTCGGTGTTGTGAAACTGATACGCGTGTTATTGTGGGAATATATAGACGGACAAACCTCGCCTGCAAAAGGGGCGACGCCCATTCGAAGCATGTCTCCTGCGGCATAGATTCCCCTTGTTTCCGGTTCCATTTTTGCAATCATGTGTAGAGTGCCGAATTTGGTGCCATGGATGCACATGCTTTGGTAGTTGTAACGCTGCCAAAAAGGGTCTTTGAAAAAGCGGGAAAGGGCTCTGACGATGCGTCGACGGGCCATGTGGAGACTTGTATGAAAAGCGTCGGGGGCTTGTAGTACGTTTACGTTCATGTTATGATATAATACGTGGAAGTCGCGATCCGGATTCCATAAGGCCAAAAACTTGAGAAGGCCATCGCTAAGAATCACCTCGTTTCTTTCCTGTTGTCTCACGAGAGCGCGGAGCTCTTGTGAAAAACTTCGCATCATTTTGAAAAGAGGAACATGATCGACTACCCTGTCATAGCATGTGCAAAAAGAGGCAAACCGTTTTTGAAGTTCACCGAAACGAGGGAGGAATTTCGGGAGATTCAAAACCGTTTTGATTCTTTTTTTGAAGAGATGCATTTCATACAATGCATCGATATCAACACGCTCACCACTCGAAAACCCCCTTCGTTGCATTTCATTCAAGAGACGGGATGCCGATTCCAGTTGTTTTAAGATGGTGTCCGGAGAAGCGGTATCAAGAGAAACGGAATTGTCGATTTTTTCCGGAAAAAGGTGGTGCTCGCGAAGGTAGCGTATCAAGGATCTGTCTTGTTCGGGACAATTTTCAAGCACGGCAAGTTGAAAAGAAGAGATCTTTTCCCCTCGTTCCAAGAGAGTGATAATAAGAGCATCCTTATGTGCAAATAATTCTTTTGGTTCTTTTTCCGATTGAAAAGGGAGTTTCGCAAGAAGGAGCTGAAGAGGGCTGTACTCTTTGTTAAAAATAGCCAACTTTATGACAAACTTGGATTTGGCCAGGGATGGGTCATGATCCAGGAGCATGTGGACGAGGCGGGATTCGTCCCTTGTGTTGTGGCTACTTAGATGTGCTGAATGTGATAACTGGAGGAGGCGAAATAAGATCTGCTTTAGCTTTTTTTGGGGTGGTCTTGTTTTGAGAAAGTCCCGAATAAATGCAAAGTCGATCTGATGCACGTGCAGCCCTGCCAAAATGTACCGGTGTGCCATTTTCGGCTCTGCGAGAATATGGGGATGCTTGTCAAGGATGGTTTTGATAATATGAAATTGGTCTCGGATAAACAAATGTCCCCAATTTCCCGAAAAGTCGGAATATATGGGGTGGCTTGCCAGGTAGAGAAGGGCGAGGGCCGTCTCTTCGTCGGGCGGATGTTCCAAAAGCAGGGGAAGCGTTACCAAAAGTGCAGGGTGAGCTTCAAATATGGGGTTTGAACCCGTCGTATATTTTTTTACATTTTTTGCCGTAGATTTGATATATTCGCATAATTTTGGTATACATTCGGAGAATTGATTCCACTCCCCTCTAACTAGGGTGTGGAACAGGGTATATAGGCAGGACATCTGTAAACAGTTTAACCGGTCAATCAGGGAATATCTATCAAACCAGCAGCCATTTGAAAGACTGCATTGACTCAATACCAGCGCCTCAAGCAATACTTCCATGGGATTTTTTAAAAACTGTAATATATCTCGTAAATAGGGCTGTTTTTCCGGGTCGCCATAACAGTAATATGCTTCGAAAGAGTCGTGCATATTAACTTGCACGAAGTAAACGGCACGGTTTCCTTGGACAAACCGGTAGGTCCTATGGACCACATAAAACTGGTTCATGAATTCTGTGACGTTTTCCGCATGACGGGAAATTTCATTTTCGTCCTGGGATAGAATCCAGGAGTAGTCTTCCTGCATTGAGGGAAAGGCCCCCGCTGCTTCTGATGCAAAAATATAATTGATTTTATGTGAGATGCTTATATCATAGAGAGGGGTTGCAAAAAGAGAGGCTCCGGCTGCAGCAATTTTTTCCATAATAGTTATTATTATATCACAGTTATCATTTTGCTTAAATGTAATTTAACATACTCATTATTATTATGTTAATTATTAATTACGGGGTTACTTGATTTAATCGGGGTAAGCCTATAAGTATAATGTTATGATCGAAGAGAGATTTGATTTACTTGTCGTGGGCAGTGGGCCGGCGGGTCAAAAGGCTGCCATCGGAGGGGCAAAACTGGGAAAAACAACCGTGCTGGTAGAGGCGGGGGTTTTGGGAGGCTCATCCCTTACTTTCGGGACAATCCCTTCCAAGACGCTCCGTGAGGCGATCTTGCAACTGACCAACTTCACGCGGCAAAGTTTCTATGCTTCTTCCAAGCATGCCCCATCGCTATCCGAAATTACCATCAACGAGCTAAACTATCAGGTCGCATGGGTGCAAACCCACCTGAAAGAAACAATCCAACGCCAGCTGGATAAGAACGGCGTCCATGTCATGTTCGGCTTTGCCAAATTTGTCGACCCCCATCGGATGCACGTATTCGATGAGGAAGGGAGGCATACCCATTCTCTTTTTGCCGAGAAAATCATCCTTACCATCGGTTCAAGGCCGCGCAAACCGGAAGGGATCACTTTTGACGGCAAACACATTTTCGATTCCAACCAACTTCTCAAGCTGGATCACATTCCCCGGTCTCTCATCGTGATCGGAGCCGGCGTGATCGGCTCCGAGTACGCTTCGATGTTTAGCGTGCTTGGGGTAAAAGTACATCTCATCGACAAGCATGCACGCCTCTTGCATTTTCTCGATCGTGAAGTGGGAGCCCACTTGCAGCTTTCTCTCGAAGAATCGAAGTTGCAATTTCACGGGAAGAAAGAATACACTTCGATCCGCATGAAAGGTGAAAATATGGCGGTGGTATCGTTTCGGGACGGAACGGAATTGGAAGCCGAAGCGGTTTTGGTGGCGGCCGGGCGCGTGTGTAATATCGATCTTCTCGATGCCGAAAATGCAGGGTTTGCCCTCCATGCATCGGGTGTTGTCGAAGTGAACGAAAAGTTTCAAACCTGTGTTCCCCACATTTATGCTGCAGGAGATGTGATCGGCGGTCCGTCCCTTTCTTCAACCGGTTACCAGCAGGGCCGGCTTGCAGCGCTCCATGCATTTCATCAGCCGATCCGAAAAACCGATACGATATACCCGTACGGAATTTACACCATTCCCGAAGTGTCAACAATCGGAATGACTGAGGAGGAGTTGATCGATGCCGGGCTTGAATATGCGATCGGACGCGCTTATTTTTATGAAGTTTCGCGCAGTATCATTTCGGGATCGGAATCGGGTCTATGTAAAATTTTGTTCCATCCAAAAAATTTAAGCATCTATGGCGTTCATATTGTTGGACATGGTGCTACAGAGATCATTCATATCGCACAAGCAGCGATGACATTTAATGCCACAATAGAGTATTTTTTAGAGGAGGTTTTTAACTTCCCCACATATGCCGAAATGTATAAAATAGCGGCACAGAATGGGCTGAACAAAGTGAAGAGGTGAGATGGCCATTTACAATATTTTTGATCAGGTCGAAAAGCAGCGTCCGAGAGGAAAAATGGATCCGAAAATACGTACGAGAGAAAACAGTCCCTATATCGATGAGCACCTTCTTGCCAAGAGCGGCGACAGTTCCTCGCTCTTTTCACGGGTTGCGGCGCGCTTTTTCTTTTTTATTCTGCTCCTTGCCGATGTGGCGTGGATGGTGTATTCCTTCGTCACATTTGTGATCAAAGGAAGCATTCACCTCATGTTACTCATGAAACTCAAACCTCTTGCGCGCAGCCTTACCCGCACCGGGCTCAATTTGCGCCGTTCTCTTGTGTGCCTTATAGCCCTTTTTGTCGCCCTCTTCAGCCCCGCTCTTGGAATCATGTTTTCTTACATGTATTTCCTCATGTATGATCGGGAAGGGGTGGATGAAGTGGTGCCGACCTCCCTCAAAGAACAGTTTGACGAGATGTTCAGTTGAACCGGCTCCTTCTTTTCTTAGCATGGCTTTCTTTTTTATGTGCCGAGCCGGTGGATTTGACGGTCCGATATCTCGAGGGCGGTGGGCTGTTTTGTCAGTTAAACCTTGTTCTCAGCGCTCTCTTCGTGCATGAAAAAGAGGGGATCAATTCCCTCGCAGTGGATTGGACGGCTCCTTATGTCGCCTACAAAGACGATCCGTCGCCGAAAGTAAACGGATGGGATGCCCTATTTTCTTCGAACCGAACTTTTCCGTGCACAAAAGGCGCTCTCCCTGTCCATGTCGACAATTTCATCTGTCATGCGGTGCATGACCAAAATTGTTTTCACCGCTGGGTTGATTATGCTGGCTATTACCCCTATTTCAAAATCCGCAGCGATACCTTTCATAAATATTTCCGCATCCATCCGAAGATCGTAGAGTCGGCAAACACATTTTTCCGAGACCGTATCGGCAGCAGGTTTCCCATAGGAGTGCATGTTCGGTTCGCAAGCTCGCACAAACATGAAATGTATCGCTCCGAGCCGGTCGATATTGCCACCTACATCGATGAGGCCAAGGGGCTCATGAAGCGCTACAAAGCGCGGAATCCGATCCTTGTGCTTGCCAGCGATAGTGATTACGTGATAAAAAAATTCCGGGAGCATTTTAAAACATTGGATCTTGTTTACACCCCTGCTCCTCGATCTGCATACGACCGGCAGCCGCACGAACCTTTCGACGATCCCAAAGTGCCGAAAAACTGGGAGACGTTTCATGCCAAAAAGCCGGGTTACTACGGCGCCGTGATGACGCTCATCGATGTTCTAGTTCTTTCCAAATGCGCCGTTTTTCTACATTCGCAAAGCAACGTGGCTGATTGGGCGGTAACGCTGAATCCGGATATCGACTCGATCTTTTTGCCGCGTACCGTAGCCCACTACCCGCCGTGCGAATGCCCTCACGCTCCATTCCACCTCATTCCCGATGGCGACACCCTTTGGAATCGCTATCTCTCCCGCTCATAATATTAAGCTTCCCTATCAAAACCGGCGGATACTCATGAAAAATGGGATCCACAGCACTTCATTGTGGGATTAAACATAGGCGTTGTGCCCGGAAAGATCTGGTATGCTAGGAGGGCAATCGTTATGAGGGAAAAAAAGAACAAAGGCAAAAAACATGATTTAGAGGATATGCATGATATGTGGGATAAAAAATGATTCCCTTTTTCTTCATCCTGCATATCAGGCCAATCCCTATTATCATGGTTTGGCTGCTTGCGGCGAATAACTCCCTACGGCGGGTCAAGCCTCTTCTTTTTTGCGGGGGTCGAGTTGAGTGATGGTAGGCGTTGTGCTAGGAAAGACCTGGTATGCTTCTTTGATTTCTTTGATCTCTTTCGGCAGCTTCTTATGCCGGTAAATGGCGTAGATACACAGCAAGAGTGATACCACGGCCGAGTAGAGGAAAAGTCCCGTGGACAAGATAAAACCCATCACGATCGGTGCGATCACGGGGCCGATGATGCAGCCGATGCCATAAATGATAAGCGCTGCGCAGGTGATTGCCGTGATACCGGAGGAGGAAAAGAAATCGCAGCAATAGGTGATGCTGATGGGATAAAGGGTGAAAACAAAGCCGCCGTAAATGAATACGGTGATGAGGAGAAGCCAGAAAGGCATCGTTGGAAAGAGAAAAAGGATGAATCCGAGGAAGCTGATGGCAGCTGTAATCATGATGATCACTTTGCGTCTTTCCAAAATATCGCTGAGAAGGCCGAGAGGCCATTGGAGAGCCATGCCCCCGAAGACGGTGACCGACATGAAAAGTGAAACCTGAAAAATGGTGAAGCCCATCTCTTGCGCGTAGACGGGCCCAAGAGCGTAAAAGGCGCTCAAGATTAGACCGGCCACAAAATTGCCGAAGAAACCGAGGGGGGTCTTTTTGAGGAGGTAAAAAATATTGATGTATTCCGATGTGGTGATGGATGGCGCGCTTGCGCGCATCAAGCTGACCGGCACGACCGAAAGGCTGCAAAAAAAGATGGCAAGGAGAAAAGGGACTACACCCTCCAAATTTGCCACATTGAGGAAAAATTGGCCGAGCGATTGGGCCGTATAGATTGCAACCATATATAGGGACAAAATTACCCCTCGCGTATGGGAAGAAGAGAGAAGAAGGAGCCAGCTTTCAATCACGATGAAGAGCCCTGCCGAGGCAATGCCGGTCAGGAGACGGAAAAACAGCCAAATCCAGGGCGATGCGAAAAAGCTTTGTACGACAATTGCGGCTGCCATCGAAGAAGCAAAGAGGGAAAAAGCGCGGATGTGGCCCGTGTAGCGGATGAACTTTTCCATATAGATGGCGCCCAGCATCATGCCAAGATAAAAAGCCGAATAGACAAGGCCGACGACAAAACTGCTACCCCCGTCCAGGTTGACTCTGACACTGATAAAGGTATTGAAAAAGCTCATTCCGAGCATGATCACAAAAAGGCTGACCGTCGGTGCGACAATCAACTTTAGGGTCTCTTTCATGTCTCCAGTGTATCTGATTTAGGGCGTATCATCAATTAATTTCCCGTTTGACAGAGAGGAAAGAATCTGATAGATGATAGTAATAGTATGAAATTCTATATAAGATGGATTTTCTTGCCGGCGATTTTCAGCTGCCTTTTTGCTGATATCATAGATCGGAATCAAAACCCGTTGCCGGAAGAGCTTGTTGATCCTGCGCTTCGCATCGCCGAGGTGATCAATGACGGGCAGACACTCATTCTCAGCGACGATTCCAAATGGGAAATTGCCCCTGAATATCAGAATATTGCAGCAGGATGGCTCGGAGCGGCCGAGGTGAGCATTAAGAAAGTGTCCGATAAGGGAGAATATAACTACTCCATCTATAACCACTGGACCGAATCGGAAGTCTTGGCCCGCCCTGCAACTAATTCACACTGAGAAAAGGGAAAATCGCACGGTAACTCTTGGCCGTTTTCAGGACGATTTTTTCCGGAATCGACCCTTTTTGTAAGAGAGAAAGGCTTTTTTGCAAATGGGCAAGCGCTTTTTCGGGATGGTGGAGATCGAAATTGAGCATCGCAAGGTAATATTCCAAAATGGGGTTTTTTGCATCGATCTTCTCTGCAAGGTAGAGCGCTTCCAAGGCTTGTTTTTTCTTCCCGAGTCCATGGCGGCATAGGGCAATATTAAACCATAGAGAGGCCGATCGGGAATCGACCTCGGTTTGAGCGATAAGCTTTTTTTCGAACTCTTCCCTGAGGGCAAGGGTTTCAAATTCGTCCTGGATCATGAGGCGGAGTGATTCGGAAGAAAGGCGCCCTTCCTTGTATTCGGTAAGAAAAAGATCGGGATGGGTGTCAAAGCCGCCTGACTGCATGTAATGTTCTATCTCTTCGAGTGCCTCACCCCTTTTATTGAGTGCGATGAGTACGTAAGCCTTAACTTTTGTCAATGCGGGATCGTGCGGGCCGAAATATTTTTCGGCAAGGGTATAATATTCCAAAGCCTTGTCAAAACGGGCTTCTTTCCAGTGGGAACCGGCTGCATTATAAAAGTTGGCTCCGATCACCTGTTTGATGGTCCGTTCCGGAATCTTGGCAGTGGTGATCGACTCGTAACGGCTATCGGGGAGGTGGATTCCGCGGGCCGTTGTTTCGATATTGCGGACAAGGCCGTTTTCCCGGTATGCGACAAAGATGTGGCCGGGCGGAGTGATGATGGACAGAGGGATGCTAAGACGCTGTGCCAGTGTTAGATAGAGGATGGAAACTCCAAGGCAGACGCCGTGGCGCGAGTCCATGACCGAGGGGAGAAAGGTGAAGGCCGAATCGTCAAAAGTCCACATCGAACGGGGAGGGAAACGGAAACGCATGTCGTAAAATATGAACCGGTTGATGGCATCGATTTTTTCGATCTGTGTCGCATTTTTGTCCACTTTTCCCAAAATTTCGAGGGCCATGATGTCGAGCATCGCTTCGTAGGAGCGGATTTTCCGCTGATCTCCCCGGAATTCATAGATAAAAAGCGCCCGCGAGAGATCTATTTCTGTCGTATCTAGGGAGACGAGGTCGTTTTCGGTCCACACATAATGGCCTTTCAGGCGGCGGTTCTCAAACCCGTTGCACAGTTTTTCGATGAAGGCGATTTCAGACTCTTCAAGGGGTTGGAAGGGGAGGTAAGGTTGTTTGGCAAAGAGCGAGACGATATTGAAAAGATCGATGTAGGGAATCGACCGGAATTCCTTGAGCGTGATTGGAGTATCGCGATGGAGGTTGATAAGTTCGAGCGCTTTTTGCATGGCAAGAGGAGCGCACGGATCATCGGGGAAAAGTTGGCTGTAGGTAAGAAGTTTCAGGCACGATTTGGGATTAATCGAGTAAAAGATATAGTCATGCGTTTTCTCTCCGAAAAGAAAACATGTGACACATGCACACCAGAGCAGCTTCATAAATTGCATCATACTGACCCTTGACAAATGTGTCGACCGGAAATAGTGTGAAAAAATGCGGACATGGTACCCGATCAATACGTATCGCCTGCAGCTTTCCCACACGTTCACGTTTGAGGAGTTGTATAACAAGCTTCCCTATTTACAAAAGTCGGGCATTGATACCGTGTACCTGTCGCCTCCTTTTCGCACCGAAAAAAAGGGGGCCAACTTTTACAAAATCGTTTCCTTCGACGAGATGGACGCCTCCCTCAAGCCAGCATTTTTCGTGAAGACGGCGCGCTTTCTTAGACAGCACAAGATGCATTGCCTGATCGATTTTGTCCCCAATCACATGGGTCTTTCAGAAGAAAATCCATGGATCGAAGATATTTTGGAACACGGGAAAAAATCGCCCTTTCTTTCCGCCTTTGACATTTTCTTTGAAGAAAAGGGGCCGCTTCAAAAAATCCACCGCGACATCAACTACCGCCGCTTTTTCGATATTTGTGATTTGATCGCGCTCAGAGTGGAAGATCCGGCTGTGTTTGAACGGGTACACCGTTTCTTGTTTCAACTCATCCGGGTAAAGGCGGTGCATGGAGTAAGGATCGACCACCCCGACGGCTTGAGAGATCCGGAAGGCTATTTTAACACCTTAAGTCGCGTTGTGCCGTATATCACCTCGGAAAAGATTTTGCAATTCGACGAACCCCTTCCCGATTGGTCTGTGGCAGGCACCGTTGGCTACGATACCTTGAACTGGATCAATTGTCTTCTGGTTTCTCCTTCAAAAATAGACCGGATGGAAAAATTGTATCGTGCTTTCACGGGGGAGACGAAAACGCCGCAGGAGATTCTTCGCAAGGCAAAGATGGATGTGATGCACCGTTACCTCATTGCTGAAGTGACGCGGTTTGCCCGGCGGGCAAAACCTTTTTTCCCGCTTCCCTACAGGGAGATACGGCACCAATTGTCCCTTTTTCTGGCTGCCATGCCGGTATATCGCACTTATTCCCCTTCTCGCCGCCATGTGCTCCATACCGCTCTCGGGGCATGCACTCTCTCCTTCCGGCAGGCCTTTTTGGAAAACATGAAAAAACCCCTCTTTCTCCAAGAGGTTATGGCGCCGATGCAGCAAATCATGCCGGGAGTCTTTGCTAAAGGGTATGAAGACACCTACCTGTACCGGTATTTTCCCCTCTCTTCCCTCAATGAAGTCGGATCTGATATCCGCTACAAAGCGATGAGCATTCCCACTTTTGTGCGAAAAGTAAGAGAGCGGCAGCGCCGCTCCCCCTTTTCGATGAACACCTTGTCAACGCACGATACAAAACGTTCCCTCGATGTGCGCATGCGCATCCACGCTCTTCTTGGCCATCCGAAAGATTTTCAGAAACTCCTCTTGGAAGCGAAGAATTTTGCAGGAAAAACGCCTCCCAAAATGGTCTATTTATTGGTACAAACCTTGATCGGCGCCTTCGGCTCGAAAAATCTTGTTTTCCGCCTCAAGAGATACATGCTGAAAGCCATGAGGGAAGGGAAAGAATATAGCGACTGGATGAAACCCGGCCGAAAAGCGGAAGAAGAGATGCTCCGCTGTATCGATCGTCTCTTGAAACATAAACCGTTTTGGAAAATCTTTATTCCCCTGCATGAAACAACGTCACGGGAAGGATTCTACGCAAGCCTTGCCGCAACGGTAATCAAGGCCTTTTTACCGGGTACGATGGACCATTATGACGGAGAAGAAGTGGTGTATCTCAGGCTCGTCGATCCCGACAATCGGGACCTTTCCGTTTTGAAAAGTTTGACCGAGGAAGACAGGATCAAATTCCGTCTCACAGTCCGACTCTGGAAATTGCGGCGCAGTCATTCGGCCCTTTTCCGTCACGGGACGTTTCACATGACCCGGAGAAAGGGAGGCATTGTTCTCAAACGCCGTTACCGGGGCCGCTGTGTAAAATTTCTCTTGAATGTCAAAGAGTTTTGTAATACGATTTGACACTATGATTCGTATAATTGCAGTATGTTTGGCGGTAGTAGGGTGCTTTGCCGGGCACAAGGTTCTGATCGGCATTGCGGGCGGTACCGGATCGGGGAAAACGACCCTTGCACAACAAATCCGTGACAATTTCAAAATCAATAGCATCTTGATCAGCCAAGATGCCTATTACAAAGATTTGAGTCATCTTCCTCATGAAGAGCGGGCAAAAGCCAACTTTGACCATCCGAATTCGATCGATTTCAATCTCCTGCATGAACATTTGTGTGCCCTAAAAGAGGGAAAAGCGATCGAGCAGCCGATTTATGATTTTGCGACACACTCGAGAAAGCCGGAAAAAGTGCAGATAGAGGCGGTCGATTTGATCATTGTGGAAGGGATCTTGCTCTTTGCGATCGAGAGTGTGCGCAGCGTTTGCGACTTGAAAATTTTCATCGATACCGATCATGACATTCGGATGCTTCGAAGGATAGAAAGGGATATAAAGGAAAGGGGACGGGATTTTGCCGGCGTGAAGGAGCAATACTTGACGACGGTCAAGCCGATGCATGACGCCTTTGTGGAACCGAGTAAAGTCTATGCCGACGTGATCATTCCGGGTGGTGGCTACAACCTGACCGCGATCAGTTTCATCGTGGCCAAACTCAGCCACGATCTTGCCGTGAACGGCAAATCGATCGAGGAAAAAATCAAAAGATTCGAAAGCAATCTCGACCAATATTAGCTTCTGTATTAGTTATGCAAAGGGAGCCGGGACTCTGAGAAAGAACGCATCGTGGAGATGAGCTCATCGTCTTCAAGGAGAGTTTCCAGATCTGCTTTGTAGCGGAAGGTCCAGTTGACGGGCGACAGCTTGCCGGGAATGTTCACCCTGTCGTCGCCGGGAGCCCTGAAACGGTAACGGGAAAAGAGGGACAGGTACTCCTGGAAAAGGTTGACGTGAAAGAAGGAAGGTGTGATGTGCGAGTCGCGGAGAAGGGCGAAGCGGAGCTCGTCCGTTAGGGTAGGCTCCCATGCGTGCCCGCGGAAAGCGGAATAGTCCTTGGATTCGTCGGGATACAGTTCCCACCAGCCGGCGAGCGTTTCACTGTCATGGGTCGACACGGTGGTAAGGGAATAGGGTGTATATTCTTCAAAAGGGATAAATTCGTTGCCATTCTCAAACCTGCGTTCCCAACGGAGGACTTTGGTGCCCGGAATTTCCATCTTTTCCATCGAAGCACGAATGTGATCGATGTCGATGCCAAGGTCTTCGCCGATGGGAAGCATTTCGGTAAGGCTAAGGAGAGATTTGAGGATCGTTTCCCCTTGTAACAAAGCTTGCCACTTTTCGGCGGGAATGTAGCTGCCTTCCGACGGAAGGCGGCCGCGCGGAATGGTCCACATCCGGTAAAGACCGATGATGTGGTCGATCCGGAAAATGTCGTAGATGGTGGAAGAAAGGGAAAGGCGCGACTTCCACCAAGAGAGATCGGTTCTGAAGAGGCTATCCCACCGGTAGACGGGGAAGCCCCAATATTGTCCTGTCTTGCTAAACCGGTCGGGTGGCGCACCGGCGGCAAAGTCGAGATCGAAAATTTCACGGTGGGCCCATACATCGGCGCTTTCCGGCGAAATAAGAATGGGAATGTCCCCCTTCAGAAAGATTTTTTTCTGGTTGGCGTAAGTTTTCACTTCGGAAAGCTGCTTGAAAGCGAGGTACTGGGTCAGTTCAAAACGGAACAGTTCGAATTTTTCTTTTTCATACATTTTTTTGATATGGGCCCGTGTCGGATCACGGTGAATTTTGGGCCAGTGTCCCCAGATTTTTTTTCTGTTTTTCACCTTGAAAAGTTTGTAGAGGCTGTATTCTTTGAGCCATGGATTGCTTTCTACAAACGATTGGTAGGCGAGGTCTTTTTCAAAGAGAGGGCGCGTCATATAGGCGTATTCTTTGAGAAAGGCGATTTTTTGCTGCAGGAGCGCGTGGTAAGCCACCCGGTCCAGGGGTTTATATCTCGAAAAACGCCTCAGGAGGTTCTCGAGAATCCGGAATTCACTGAGGAACGGAAGATTTTCCAGAGTGATGTAAATAGGGGCGAGTGCAAATGCCGACATGCCGTTGTAAGGGCTCGTATCGCTACCCGAGTCGCTGAGCGGAAGGAGCTGGATCGTGTCAAAGCCGATTGCAGCGCAAAAATCGATGAGCAGTTTGAGATCATGGAAAGTGCCTATCCCCAAGCCGGTAGCGGTGGAAAGAGAAAAAAGGGGAATCACGAGGCCATGGTGATGGCATTTTCCAATCCTTTCCCATCCTTTCTGTGTTGGAGTGAGGTTCATATTTTCTCTGCCGTTTCCGTGACCGTTTCAGAGGGGAATTCGTTCGGATCTTCCGGACCCGGGTGGCCGCTCCGGATCGCTTTTTTCCAGGCAAGGACACGGTCGGCAAAAAGGAGGAGATCGTGGAAGAAAGGTTCCGGGTCAATCGTTTGAAAGAAGTAGGCTTTATGCATGTAGAAGTACCCCTTTTTCGGCACAAAGCTAAATGTGCCGGTGGTATTGTAGATATTACCGTTAGCAAGGAGGGCTTTCATAAATATGCGATCTCGTACGGGTTCCGGCTGCAATAGTGCGACGGTGGCCCCCATCAGCAGATACTCTTTGACATTGTCCAGTTCAAGCTGCACCGTCACTTCATGGTTGATGTCAATGGCTATACTGTTATGCAAGCCGGCTGTGAGAGGCGTCCCGAGTTTTTCGGACAGGATATCGAGAAGGTCTTGAAAGGTGCCGCTCATTCGATCGTATCCTCCACGCTATAGCCTTTCTGAGTGGAACTGTCTTCCTCTTCTTCTTCATCTTCCAAGAGGTCGTCGAGGTCGTCGATCGCTTCGATGAGCACCATCAGAAGATCTTCACGATGGTGCAGATTTTTGAAAAGTCGCGGCGACACGCCCCGGATAGCATCGCGCATCTGTGTGAGGAGGACGATTTTGGCCGCCGTTTCGCGTGCCTGAAATTCGTCAGTCATCGAAATCGCCTTATCGGGCGCGGGATAGCGGTCCTTGATGAATACCATGAACCGTTTGGAAAGGTTGATGAAATTGATGAGAGGAGTCATTTCGAGTGATTTTCGTGTAAATTCGTTTTGAATCATTCCCGTACGGCTGAAAAAGAAGCGGTACACCCCTAAAATAGCCTGCATGACGCGTGTTTCGTGAAAGATGTTCATGAGCTCTTCTTTGGCGATCGACGGCCCCTTTGACTTCAGATCGGCACCCACCGAGTGGAGTAAAAAACTGAGGACGACTTTCATCTGCTCGAAGTTGAACTTGGTATTGAGCTCTTCGAAGAGATCGTGCGGTTCGCGAGGGTTTTGGATGATATCGCGGTACAGGTCGCGGAGCGCCGTCGGAGTGCCAAGTCCCTGCCGTGAAAATGTCTGAGCCTCCCTGCTCATGTTGCGGCCGGCACGGATTTCGATGCCGAAACGGTCGTTCAAAAGCTCTTTTGCTTTAAGCAGGTTCGGATACACTTTCCGTTCGGGGCTGGTCGAACGGATGAGATACTCGAGCGCTTCGTCGGCCAAATACCGGTCGGGATAAACTTGCAGCAATTTGTGGATGATCGTTTCAGGATCGTCTTCTTCTTGAATGTAGGCGCGAAGTGAAACAAGAGTTCTCGGATCGAGTTCCTCGTTTTTCTGGTGGAATTCCTGTGCCAGCGAATCGGAGGCTTCATTGCCCTCGATGCGGCGGACGTCTTCTTCTCCGACCAGTTTTCCCTTGGAAGAAACATATTCATTCCGGCGCCGTTCATCGATCGTTTTGGATCTGTCCCTAATGGCATTCCAGAACATGCCCCGCTCGCTCATTTCCTGCATGGAATCTTCCATCTGTGTTTGATGGGCGATGACACTTTGCAGGTTTTGGAGCTCTTTGGTTTTGACGTCCACAGCTCGGACGGGGATAGTCCGCTGCGTTGGACCCACGGGATTGATC
>MGLW01000043.1:14549-15555 GCA_001794905.1 Chlamydiae bacterium RIFCSPHIGHO2_12_FULL_49_11 | reverse complement strand
AACTTTTGTTACAACTGTATCCTACCCAGAGGTTGGATGCGGATTTCGTGGACGATTTCCTGGTGTGACACCACGGCCACATCGGGAAACTCCCCTTCAATCAACTTTCTCACAAAGCGTCGGATATCGAGCTGAGTGAGGACAATCGCGCCCGTACCTCCCGGCGGTGTCGGTTTTACCGTGTTTCTAAAAGCTTGTAATATCAATTGAACCGAGTCCGGGTCAAGGGCTAAATACGAACCGGCCGACGTTTGCTTGATGGCTCCGCGTACCATGTCTTCGATTTCATGGTCGATCGTGTAGACGGGAAGGACCGACTGACCCTTGGAATGTTTATAGCTGATATACCGTTTGAGAGAAGTGCGGACATATTCGGTGAGCATGACGACATCTTTTTCAGACTGGGCCCATTCGGTGAGAGCTTCGAAGATGGAACGGAGATCGCGGATGGAAACCTGTTCTTCGATGAGGCGCCGGAAAATTTCGGTAAGCCTCTGCAGGGGAACAAGGCGAGTGACTTCTTTGACGAGGTCCGGAAACGATTTTTCGATGAATTCGAGAATGCCCCGCACTTCCTGGATGCCGAGAAATTCGCTCGCATGTGATTTGAAAAAGTAGGAAAGATGCAGGATGAGAACATCCAAAATTTCCCAGTATTTGATTCCGGCATTGTTCAGGATCGTCTTGAATTTTTTATCTACCCAGAGAGCAGGCTGGTTCATTACATTGCGCATTTTGGTATAGGGGATATTGAACCGGCGCAGATTTTCTTCCGTTTCGTTTGTGAGCAAATGGTCGCGGATGACCCGTCCCCGTACGAGAGGCACTTCATTCAGAAAGATGCAATAGTCTTCCGGTTCCAGCGTTTCAGAAACGGTGCGCACATGCACCCCGGGAAATCTAACCCCCAAATCCTGGTAGAGGGCAAGCCGCATTTTCGGAATCCGGTCCTCGATGAATTTACCTCCTTCGCGGTCTTTTTTGATCAGACCGGACAAGAAAGCAC
>MGLW01000043.1:7541-14517 GCA_001794905.1 Chlamydiae bacterium RIFCSPHIGHO2_12_FULL_49_11 | reverse complement strand
TTCCCTCCGCGGTAGATGGCGCCGTCTTTCGTTTCGACGACGGAAGGACCGCCGGCTGCCTGGGTAATTGCCGCACTCTTCTTTTTCGCTTCGCGCCGGAAAGAAGTGAAGGAAATCGTTCCCAAGATGAGGGCCAGTGTGATAAAGAGGGGTGCGGGGAAGGCACTGACGAAAGCAAGGGATAATACGACTACGGCAGCAATCATAATTCCTTTGGGATGGGCAAAAACCTGGCTGGAAATATCCCGTCCCAGGTTGCCATCTTCGCGCTCCGAAGTCACTCGGGTTGTGACCATACCGGCGGTGAGAGAAATCACGAGCGACGGAATCTGAGCAACAAGGCCGCTTCCGATAGATAAGATGGTATATACCTGGGCTGCATGATAGACAGTCATGCCGTGCATAAAGCGGCCAATGACAAGTCCGCCGACGATGTTGATGACGGCAATTACGATACCGGCAATCACGTCCCCTTTGACGAATTTCATCGCACCGTCCATGGCGCCGTAGAGCTGGCTTTCTTTTTGGAGGGCAAGGCGCATTTGCCGCGCCTGGTTCGAGTCGATGATACCCGAGCGCATGTCGGCGTCGATGCTCATTTGCTTGCCCGGCATCGCATCCAGGGTAAAGCGCGCCGCAACCTCGGCTACCCGCTCGGCACCTTTTGTGACGACGATGAACTGCACGATGGTGATGATGAGGAAGATAACGCCGCCGACGACGAAGTTGCCGCCGACCACCACCTTGCCGAATGCGAAGATCACATCTCCCGCGTTGGCGTGGAGTAAAATTTGACGTGTTGCGGAAATTTCGATTCCGAGGCGGAAGAGAGTCGTGATGAGGAGGATTGAGGGGAAGACCGAGATTTGGGTTGCTTTTGCAATATAGAGGGCGACCATCAAAATGGAAACCGAGATAGCCAGGTTGATTCCGATGAGGGCGTCGAGGACGTGGGGAGATACCGGAACGATGATCATCATGATGATGACGACAAGAAAGACGGCCAATATCATGTCGCTCGAACGGGCGATCGTTTTCAGAATACTGTTGCCGCCGAGAAAGTCGCTAATTTTTTGAGTAAGTTCTTTCATTTGAATAGTTCCGATAAATCGGTTCTTTCTCCCAATCTTTTTTCCTGTTCGAGTTTAGCAAGCCATTTCAACACTGCAGCAATGGCGTTATAGGTCTCTTCCGGCACATAGTCTCCGATAGACCCCTTATAGTATAAAGTACGCGCTAAATCAACATTTCGCATGATCGGGACATCATTTTTTTCGGCAACCCGCAAAATTTCTTGTGCCACAAGGCCAAGACCCATCGTTAAAATTTTGGGAGCGGGGTCCTTTTCTTCGTCATATTCCAGAGCTACGGCGATGTGGGTGGGGTTGGTCACGATTGCCCTGGCTTTTCCCGCAGTGCTGGGCCCGTCCGAATAGGCGATTTCCTGTGCCGTCTGGCGCCTGCGGCCTTTGATGTGCGGGTCTCCTTCCGTATCTTTGTACTCTTGTTTTACCTCGAATTTTTCCATGCGCATCTCTTTGGCAAAGTTCCTCCTTTGGAAAGCAAGATCGAGAACCGCCACGATTATAAAGAAAATTCCGACGCGAAGCACGACATTTTTCAGAAAATCGGAAAAAACGTACACCGAGGCAAGGACCGGAATCATCGATGTTTCGATGATTTGGCTAATGCTGTCATAGATGACAGAGTAGATGAGAAGGAGGGCGCCGGTGATTTTGAAAATCGACTTGAGAAGCTCGACAAAAGTGCGGAGCTTGAACATATTTCGGATATTGGTCACCGGGTTAAGCCGTTTTACATCGGGTTTCATGACCTCCATGGAAAACATGGGTCCCACGATCAAAAAACTCACAAGCAACCCAATAAGGGAAACGCTGAGCATGAGGGGGAACGAGGTGGAAAAAATAATCTGGATTCCGGCAATAATGTAGCCTCCAGCCCGATTTTCGAAGTCAGAAAGGTTTCTGACTTGCAAAAACATGGCTTTCATGTATTCGGCCAGATTGTCGTAGAAATAGCCCGCGGCGATAAGGGCGCCGAAAATGGCAACTATAAAGGTAAATGCGGCCGGGAAGTCTTGGGATTTGGCGACTTGCCCCTTTTTCCGCGCATCGCGCAACTTCTTCGGCGTCGCCTTTTCGGTTTTTTCTGCCATAGAGTCCTGCCCCACCAGCATAATCTCGCAGCAGGGTAAAAGGCAATTCATAATATTTACGATAATGGGGCGAGGATCATTTGAAGGGAATAAATCCTCATTTATGAAATTATTTAACGACACGCCCTTACGATAACGGGGCGATGATCAGTTCGTAGAGTGCTTTTCCGTCCTCATCGGCAGAAACGATAAGCCGCAGCGACTCAAAAAGCTCTTCATGAGAAGAGCGGCGGCCCCTCTTTCTATCCGGCGAGGCAAGGTCCAAAGCAGCCGTTTTCACTATTTTGACAAAATCCCCGGCAGAAAGGTTAATAAGGCTCCTCGGAGGCCAAGAGTGGAAAGAGGAAAGCCACTCTATAAACCGTCTGGAAGAGGAGGAGGCCTCACCTAGCCTGATTTCTTGGGCTACTTTCGTAAGGAAATTTTGTGCCCGTGCTTCGGGATCCAGGGTCATTCGCTTCGTCAAGATGGAAGAGGCTCGGTTAAAATTATAACATGTTATAATCCAACAAATTAAGATAGGAATAAAGAGAAGGAAACGGCGAGACCGAAGCACTTGCTTCACTTTATGTTCATAATTATCAAAAATTTGTTTGATATTTTTGGATGCCAGATTAATCTCTGTTCTGGTCACTTTTGCGGAGGAGGAAAAATATTGAGATACAGTTTCAAAAGTCTTTCTTGATGAGGAAGATACAAAATCCTTTGTATCGGTATTAGACCACACACCCTGATTGAAATGATAATAACTTCTTGCAATACGCATAATATACAATTATATCATAATTTCAGTTAAAATAAAACGCTTTTAATTATGGAAAAATTCGATGACGTCGTCACCGGTGACGACGTATTCTTTCCCTTCAACGCGGGCTTTGCCCGCTTTTCTGGCTGCTTCGCGGCTTTTGCATGCCATGAAATCATCGTAGGAGATTACCTCGGCCCGAATGAATCCTTTTTGGAGATCGGTGTGGATTTTACCTGCCGCCTCAGGGGCTTTGGACCCTTGTGTAACGGTCCATGCACGAGTCTCTTTTTCTCCGGTGGTGTAATAGGTGATCAGTCCGAGTTTGGCAAAGGCGGTTTTAATAAGGCGCTGGAGGCCCGTTTCGGAAATGCCGAATGAGGCGAGAAATTCGGCAGCTTCAACTTCGGAAAGAGATGCGAGTTCTTCCTCAAAACGGGCACAGATGGGGACAACGGCGGCTCCTTCTTCCCTCGCAAAAGAGATCACTTTTTCGACAAAAGGATTTGTCATGCCGGGAAGGTCTTCCTCGGCCACGTTAGGGGCGTAGAGGACAGGCTTTTGGGTGAGGAAGGGGATCGTTTTGAGAAGGGAAAGTTCCCGGACTTTCAGCTCAAGGGAGCGGATAGGGCGGGCCGCTTCCAGGGTGGTGACGATTTTTTGCAAGAGGGATACCTCTTCCGGCAGCTCTTTCTTCCCTTTTGCCTCCTTTTTCATCCGCTCCAACACTTTTTCTGCCGTCTGCAGGTCGGCAAGGATGAGTTCCAGGTTGATCACTTCGATGTCGTGGATTGGATCGCATTTGCCGTGAACGTGCACGATATTGTCGTTTTCAAAACAGCGGACGACGTGAACGATGAGGTCGGTCTCGCGGATATTGTGCAAAAACTTGTTGCCGAGCCCTTCGCCTTGGGCGGCCCCTTCCACGAGGCCGGCGATGTCGACGAACCGGATGGCGGCGGGGACAATTTTTTCGCTATGGGTAAGGGCGGAAAGCGCCGAGAGGCGGGGGTCGGGGATGGGAACAATGCCGACATTGGGTTCAATGGTGCAAAAAGGAAAGTTGGAAGCGGCCACCATCTGTTTGGTCAGGGCATTAAAGAGGGTCGATTTGCCGACATTAGGGAGTCCTACAATGCCACAGGCGAGATTGCTCATGATAACCTCCGGATGAATTCCACGGGTGAGTATAGGGGATAACTGTCTTGAAAGTGCATGCGGCGTTTGTCGTTGATGTGGAGGATGTCAATCGACTCGGCAATAGTCACCTCGTACTCTCCCGCAGGGAGCAGAGGAGTGGTCTCTTTTTCGTAGAGGAGGCCGAAAGGGCGGCCGAGTCGTTTTTCCAGTTCGGAAAAACGGCATTCTTTGGCAAGCGAGCGCACCTCAGTGGAAGAAACCACAGTACGATCAAGTTCCAGCTTGGGGATATAATGAACTTCAAACCCCTTTTGTTTTCCGAGCTCCATAACTGCATGGGGAAGGCCTGTTGCATTTTTTCCAAAGGCTGCGTTTTCTCCGAGGACAAGGCTTGTAAACGGATATTTGTCCTGAATTCGATCGAGGAATGTGACATAATCCATATTGGCAATGGCTGAATCAAAGGGGAGCATTTCGATTTGATCGATCCCGTATTCTCGGAGAAAGTGGATTTTCGTTTTCGGAGTAAAAAGAAGGGGGATTTTTTCTTTGGTAAAATATTCCTGGGGATGGTTTTCGAAAGTAACGGCAACAAGACTGCCGGTGCCGAGAGCTTGCATGGTATGAAAGAGTTTTTGGTGGCCGAGGTGGACTCCGTCAAAAACACCGATCGTTATTGTGTGCATAAGTAGGCCTCAATATTGCTTGCAGTTAACCGGTCCAAGGGTATGCTTTCTTTTAAGGTGAAACGGCCGCTCCTTGTTCTTCGCAGGGAAGAGAGGGTGGCAAAACATCCGAGTAGGGCTCCCATGTCGTGTGCAATGGAGCGGATGTAGGTTCCTTTAGAGACGTGCAGCGCCAGTTCAAGCCTGGGATAGTGGTACCGGATTAGTTTCGTTGTTACCTCAACCGGGACGGGGTTTCTCGCGACCGTCACATTTTTCCGGGCAAGGTCATAGAGACGTTTTCCACCTATTTTCTTGGCGCTATACATAGGGGGAACCTGCTGCAGTATTCCTTGAAAATGGAGAAGAACGCTTGTGATTTCTGCCGGAGTAGGGACATGGCTGCTTCTTTGTACCACGTTTCCGGTGATATCGTATGTGTCGGTATCCAATCCGAGCTCGAAAGTGGCCTCGTATTCTTTGGTGTCGGCGGCAAAATCGGGAGCACGACGTGTATATTCTTGTCCGATGAGCATGACCATCACTCCCGTTGCCAAGGGGTCAAGCGTGCCGGTATGCCCGATTTTTCTGACATCGGTGAGTTTACGGAGGAAGTGTACCATGTCGAATGAGGTGCGCCCTTCCGGCTTATCGAGAATGAGTAAGCCCTGCATCACTTGAGATTTTTCAAAATAGTATCGATTTTCATGTAGTTGTCGAGCGCAGTGTCGAGGATGAAGATGAGCTCGGGAAAGTAGCGCATGACCACTTTTTTAGAAGAGATGGCGGCAATGGCTTTAGCTTTGTCATTGAGTTTACCTAGCATTTCTTCTTTTTTTTTCGGATCGTTTTCGATAAAGCTGACGAACACTTTGGCATGGCGGAGATCGGCCGAAGTTTCAACGTCGGTGATGGTGATCAGTTCATTCTGGTCTTGCGATTTGAGGTCAGAGCGGATCGTTTCGGAAATCACTTCGCGCAGGAGAGAATTGACGCGCTTGATTCTGCGTGTTGTCATAACTGCTGCTCCCGATAGGTCACTTCGTACGATTCAATCGTATCGCCCACTTCAATCTTGTTGAAACCGTCGATGAGGATACCGCATTCGACTCCTTTCACCACTTCTTTCACATCGTCCTGATGGCGTTTGAGAGACCTGATAGTCCCTTCGAAGATCATCTCTTTATTGCGTACGACTTTGACGGCATGGCGCCGGCTAATCATACCGTCGGTGACCGTGCAGCCGGCAATGGAGCCAAGGGTGGATGCTTTGAAGACAGCAATGACATTTGCCTCTCCCACCTTGGTTTCTTCACGGATTTTATCAAGGCGGACGCGCATCTCTTCACGGATAGTATCGACAAGGTGGTAGATTACGTTGTTTTTGAATACTTTTACGTTGAGCTCTTTCAAAATCGGCTCGGCATGCGGTTCTATGTTGGTATGAAAACCGACAATGATCGCCCCGGATGCTTCAGCAAGGTATACGTCAGATTCGGCGATTTGTCCCACATCTTCGGCGACGATGTGAAGTTCGACTTTGTCTGAAGGAAGATTTCCGAGCATCTTCTTCAACGCTTCGATAGAGCTTCCCACGTCGGCTTTGATGATGAGGTTGAGGCTTTTCTTGGCCGAGCTTTCGATCTGCTTTTGGAAAATGCCCTCGATGTCCCGTTTCTTCGATTTGCGCATCATTTCCCGTTGCATTCCCGCCTTACGTCCGTCAGAAATTTTGCGGGCTTCTTTTTCGCTTTCCATCCTGACGAATTCGTTACCGGCCGGAGGAACGCCGGACAATCCGGTTACTTGTACCGCTTTGGAAGCATCCGCTTTTTGAAGGTTATTGCCGTGTTCGTCGTGCATCGTTTTGATGCGTCCGTATTCGTATTCGAAGAGGATGGCATCGCCAAGCCGGAGTGTTCCGTTTTGGATGAGAAGGGTAGCGGTGGCTCCAAGTCCCTTATGCAGTTCGGAGTCGAGGACGGTGCCGCGCGCGTCTGCGTCGGGATTGGATTTCAGCTCGAGAACTTACGATTGCAAGGCGATCATTTCGGCAAGGGTATCCATGCCCGCTCCCGTTTTTGCCGAGCAGGAGACGGAGATGATGGTTCCTCCCCACGCTTCGGGAAGGAGGTTGTGGTCGGCCATCTGCCTATAAACGTTGTCGAGGTTGAATCCGGGTTTATCCATCTTGTTAACGGCCACAATGATCGGAACATTCGCTTCACGTGCTTTTGCAATCGCTTCTTC
>MGLW01000043.1:0-7473 GCA_001794905.1 Chlamydiae bacterium RIFCSPHIGHO2_12_FULL_49_11 | reverse complement strand
TTCGGTGGAGATGATGTTGCTCTTCCTGAAGCTGTCGATGATGCTGGTTTTGCCATGGTCGATATGGCCCATGATTGTCACAACGGGGGGGCGGGGGACCTGTTTGGCAGGATCGGTGGCGGCAATTTCTTCGCTGATGGTTTTCTGTACGACTTTCAAGCGGCTCTCTTCGCGGGTATCGATATGGATGGCACAGCCGAGTTCGTCTCCGATGAGGGCGACCGTCACCTCGTCGTCGAGAAAGTCGTTGATCCGGATCGGCATCCCCTGGATGAACAATTTCTGGATCACTTCGTTGGCTTTTACTTTCATTTGAGCGGCAAGATCCTTGACGGAAATGGGGAGTTTCACGGTGATTTCTTTCGGGCGGATGATATCTTCGGGAGCCATTTTCATTTTAGAGCGCTGGTTCCGTTTTTTTCTCCACACCACATCGTCACCGGCAGTCAGCCCTTGGCGGTCGCGCGAATCAAATACCCGGGTGAACGATTGTCGTTTTAATGGAGACGCTTTCTTGACCGGTTTATCTCCCGGCTTTATCCCTTTTTTCGGGCCCGTTTCTTCTTCAGGAGTCTCTTCACGCCCGGCCGGTTTGCGGACCGGTCGAGGGCGATCCTCTTGGGCTGTCACAGGGGCGGGGGCAGGTTTTTCTTTCAATTTCGGCTCAAGCGCCGCATCGCGTATAGTTGCCGAATCTTCTACGTGGGGCGCCTCTAAGGCCCTTTCTTCCGGAGCTGATGTGGGAGGTAGTAGCGCTGCCTCTTCTTCTTTTTGGGTTTCGGGCTCGAAAGGCTTTTCCAATTGGTGGAACGAGGGGAGTTTGCGTGCGCGCACAATGCGTTTAGGTTTGGACGACTCTTCTACGATTTCTGCTACGGCAGCTCCTTTTTTTGACGGCACCTCCTTTTCTTCTCCTTTGCTTTTTTTCAAGACTGCGGCAAGCTGGGCATTTTTGATGTTGAGTTTTAGGTTTTTTGCCACAATGTTTCCTTGTTTAAATCAGGTTTGAAAAGTGTTTTCGGAGCTGTTCCAAAACTGTTTCTGCCATGCCGATGCTGATGCCCGTTTTTTCTGCGATTTCCAGAGGGCCGAGTTTCAAAATTTTGCGGGGCGTATCCAATTCGCCGCTTACGAACGAATCAACGATGAGTTGATTCATATTGGGGAGAGAGGCGAGAGGAGCGTCCAGTTCTTCGCTTTCGATGAGCGACATTTTCTTCCGCTCGAGGGAAAGTTCTTTCTGGAATTCGCTCGACTTGCGGATTTCCAGTTCATGCCCGATGATTTCTCCCGTAAGGCGTGCATTGGTCCCTTTCTTTCCGAGGGCGATCGGGTAGTCTTCGTCACTGACGATGGCCAGTACCGAATCGTTTTCGTCATCGACGTAAATATTTTGGATCACAACGGGGGACAAAATACGCTTTAGCATTTCGATTGGGTTGGCAATGAAAGGTACAACGTCGATTTTTTCATTGTTGAGTTCACGGATGACATTTTTGATCCGGCTTCCGCGAACACCGACACATGCGCCGACCGGATCGAGTTTCGGATCGGTTGTTGACACCACAATTTTTGTACGGGTGCCCGCTTCACGCACGATTTTTTCAATGATGATCGTTCCGTCATTCACTTCGGGCACTTCCTGTTCGAAGAGCGCTTTGACGAATTCGGGATGGGAGCGTGAAAGGACCACTTCAGCACCGCCGTTTTCGGTATCCTGAACTTGGTAGAGCAGGGCAAGGACACGGTCGCCGATATGGTATTTTTCCGGTTCGGGATAGAATCTTCCCGGAAGAAGCCCCTCCACTTTACCCAAGTCGACGATGACGGTGCGGCCGCGACCAACGCGCCGTACGGTGCCGGAAATGATTTCCCCCATGCGGTGTCGGTATTCTTCGTAAATCACGTCGCGCTCTGCACCGCGGATGCGTTGTGAGATCAGTTGCCGTGCAACACTGGCGGCAATGCGGCCCAGGTCTTTCGGGTCGATTTCTAGATCGATCCAATCTCCCACTTGGCAATTAGGGTCGAGCAGCCGTGCTTCTTCGAGAGACACCTCTTCGGAAGGATATTCCACATGTTCCACAATTTCCTTTTCGGCAATGGCGGAGATTTCCCCCGTTTTCGCATTCACGGAAAAAGTAACGTTGTTCATGTGTTTATTGCCCTTGCGTGCTGCAAGGACAAGGGCATCCTCGATCGCTTTTGCGACAAGCTCGCGCTTGATCCCTTTCTCCTTTTCGAGGTGTTCAAATATGGCAATGAGCTCTCTATTCATCTAGCTACTCTTTGTATGTGATTCGGTTTCTTTCTTTTTCTTAGGCGAAGAGGTTACGACAATATCGTCCTGATCCTTCTTCGACTGCCCCTTCAAAAATTCTTTGGTGGAAAGGTAAACCCGTTTGTTTTCGCTATCGATGTTCAGCACGCGTGCTTTAATTTCGGTATCGATGGAAATGACGTCTTCCACCTTTGAGAACGACTGGTCGGAGAGTTCGTTGATATGAACGAGCCCTTCGATCCCGTTGTCAAGCTTCAAAAATGCACCGAAGGCCGTCACGCGTGTGACTACGCCACGCACAACCGATCCGATCGGCATCGTTTTTTCCACTTTGTCCCACGGATTTTCAGACAGCTGCTTGACGCCAAGGGTAATTTTTTTGCTTTCTCGGTCGACCGAAAGCACAATAGCCGACACTTTGTCGCCTTTGTTCAACATTTCGGAGGGGTGAGAAACTTTTTTAATCCAGCTCAGGTCGGAAATATGGATGAGTCCTTCCACGCCCGGCTCCAGCTCTACGAAGGCGCCGTAGTTGGTCAAACTTTTCACTTCGACTTGGACTTTCTTGCCGATCGGATAATTTTCTTCGACATCTTCCCAAGGATTTCGGTCCAATTGTTTGATGCCGAGGGAAATCTTCCCTTCGTCTTTCTGAATCGAGAGCACGATGGCCCGGACTTCATCGCCTTTATTGACAACCTGGGTTGGATCGGTGATGTTTTTGACCCATGACATTTCGGAAACGTGGATGAGCCCCTCAATGCCGGGTTCGAGTTCGATGAAGGCGCCGTAAGGAACCATATTGACGATGGTACCCGACACGCGCGTTCCCGGAGGGTAGCGGGTTTCGATATCGTCCCAAGGATTGGATTCTTTCTGTTTGAGGCCGAGGGCAACACGACCCTTTTCGCGGTCAATATTCAAAATCATGACGTCAAGAGTGTCTCCGAGGGTGACGATTTCGCTCGGATGCTTGATCCGTTTCCACGTCATGTCAGTGATGTGGAGGAGGCCGTCGATGCCGTCGAGGTCGAGGAAGACGCCGAAGTCGGTGATGTTTTTCACAATGCCGCGCCGGATGTCGCCTTCGTGAATGTCTTCGAGCATTTCGGCTTTTTTATGGATCTTTTCGTCTTCGAGGATTTCACGGCGCGATACGACGATATTCTTTCTTTCTAGGTTGATTTTCAGAATTTTAACTTCAAATGTTTGTCCGAGATAGTCGTCGATGCTCTTGAGCCGCTTATTGTCGATTTGTGAGCCGGGGAGAAAAGCGTCCATGCCGTCGATGTCGACCATCAGGCCGCCCTTGACTTTACGCACCACTTTTCCTTTTACGATGGACCCTTCCTCACAATTTTGGGTGAGGTATTCCCATTGCCGTTCACGGCGGGCTTTTTCACGGGAAAGGACAATTTGGCCCACGTCGTCTTCGGCCTGGTCGAGGAGAACTTCCACTTCGCGTCCGAGTTCCAGCTCGGCATTATCACCGAATTCTTCGATTGGGATCAATCCTTCCGATTTGAGGCCGACGTCGACGACGACGAAGTCATTTGTCACTTCCACAATTGTCCCTTTTAAAATTTCTCCTGAAATGAAGGTGTTGAGGGACCCTTTCTCTGAGGTCTTTTCTCTTTTGTTCAGCAGATTTTCGAATTCTCGGGTCTCGCTCTTATCGAAGTCAAAGCTAGTCAGCACTTTAGATTCATCTTCAAAATATTTTTGGGTGTCTTGTTTGGGCATGTTAAAGGTTTCTCCTCAATGTTTATATAGTCCACGAGAGTTTACCAAAGATTTGAAAATAAAAGCAAGCGACAAAAACTTTGGCCATTGTATAGTAACTTAACATATGAAAGTGTTGAAATTCGGCGGGAGTGCGCTCAGATCGGTCGCAAGTTTCGAACGGGTGAAGGAAATCGTAGAAACGGAGAGAAAATCCGACCGTGTTCTTCTTGTGGTGAGTGCCATGGGAAGTTCTACCGATGAGCTTTTGACGCTAGCCGGCAGTGTAGCGAAAAAGCCGTGTTTGAGGGAACAGGATGTGCTTCTCACAGTCGGGGAAAGGATTGCCATGTCGCTCCTTTCTCTTTATTTGAAAGACCGGGGGCTGGAGCCGGTCAGTTTTACGGGCAGCCAGGCGGGGATCATTACCAATCGTGACCATTTCGATGCAAAAATTGCCAATGTGCGCCCTTTTCGGGTGCAGAGGGTTCTTGAAGAAGGCAAAATCCCTATTGTTGCTGGATTTCAGGGAGTGAGTCCGGACGGAGAGATTACGACCCTCGGGCGAGGCGGTTCTGATACGACGGCGGTTGCCCTGGCGGTTGCCCTCAATGCGTCCGAAGTGCGTTTTTACAAAGATGTTGGGGGTATCTATAGTGAAGATCCCAAAGTATACGAGGATGCCGCGCACTTTGTAAGGCTCGATTATGAGGCATGTTTGGAATTGATGGGCCGGTTCACAAATGTCAAAAAGGCGCCGATCCACCCCCGGGCGGTAGAACTTGCACGGAAAAATGACATTCCGCTTCTTGTTTGCGGAATAGACGCGCATACTCGGACAAAAACGCGGATCGGAGCCGAGAAGCGGAGCGAAGCTCCCGCACAATTTGAAGTTGCCTAAAAATTCCGGTATCAACTATTTTCTATACGATGATAACTCTTATCGAAACCGGATCGCTTTTTGCAATGGATGTGGAGAAGGGACACCGTACCGATCATGTCAGCATCCGCCTTGATTTCAATGAAACCCAATTTTCTCTGGATTCTTTACTCGGCGCTTTAAAGATGCTGCTTCCCGAAGCGAGGCTGGAAAAGCTTTCGGCAGAGCGGGAGGAAGACAGGTTCCATCTCATCTTCGATCTTGCGCTGCCTTTGGAAGAGCTTGAAGATAGAGTGCAAGTGGTACGGCGTATTTTGACGGCCCTGTCGGAAAAACGGATCTGGAGCCCGATTTTCCGTCTCCCGGATGCAATTTCGGCAAAAGGAGCCGAGCATGTGGGGAAAATGCTCATCGACCTCTTGCTCGAAAGATTTCCCTGGACCCTTGACGATATGCTCGCCAAAATTTTCGAGGACTTCTCCGGTGCGATGCACGAGCGCTTTTTTGAGGAGAGGGGTATCCATGTCCCGGTCAAAATTGCCCTCAAAATGTTCGGGTTTGCAAAACGGCACCAGAGGAATAAACCTCTTTTTCCGGCATTTTTTTCCTACGTGCATGAAACCCTTTTCGGACCTCATCGCTCTTATGGTGTAGTAGTCCCCTTCCCCCTCGATGAAACCAAATATTTTGATAAAAAGTCGTGTATTGTCCAGCTTCGCGCCCTTTTCGGAAGACATTTTGATTCTGACACGTTTTATTATTTCGTGCGTGGACCGTTTGCCGCCCTTTTTTTCGAGTTGAATGCATACGACCGGGAAACGGTGCGCGCATTTTTAGCTCACGAGATTCCGGGTGTTGTCCGCCGTTGCAAGAAAAACAAGCTCCCCATTCCCGTATATCCCCGAAATGCAGAAGAAGAACTCCGGTTTATTTTGATGATGAAAAATGAAGTGAGTGCCGCTTCCGATCCGGTCCACGCCGCCCTTTTTTTCAGCGGTTACGATACGGAGTCGGTGCGTTTTTCGGTCATCATCGTCCGTCCTGCCGAGGCTCCTTTTGATCGAACCGCATTTTTGGAGCATGGACACGATATCCGGATTGAGAAAGTGCGATTTCTGGAAAAGATCCGGGGAAAGCTTTTTAAAGAGCTGGTACAGTTTGTAGTGAATCTGCCCATTGACCCGTTCTGGCAGCGTGATGACGACCTTCTCGATGTGCTTCACGCGCGCTCGATCGTGCTCCGTTTTTTGAGTACCGTCTTTGTGCAGGTGCGCGATTTTAACGGATCGCTCATGAGCCGGGAAAAGCAACTTCTCGATGAGGTAAAACGGGAGATCGATCCGAAGTACCACCGCGAATTCGACCTGTTTTTTTATAAAATGTTTCCCCTCGAAAAAAAACTCGCCCTGGAACCGAAATCTTTGATTGCCCTCTTTTTCAAGATACGCAAAATTGACCCGGCAAAAGTGGATCGATCGATTTCAACTTGGCAATTAGAAGAAAATGGTTTATTTTCCTTTCTGGCTTTTCAAACAGTGAGGGAGAAGAATCGTTTTTATGAAACTTTGCTCGATCAAACAGATCCCAAACCTCTTGTTATCGATTTATCGAAACAGGATAACCATTGTCTCGGGTATGTGATCGATGGGCAAGGATAAAACACGTTCGGTTTTCAAACCCGTCGAGCTGGAACCGTCCCTTATCGCTGCCGATTTTGCACGGATTGGAGAAGAAGTGCAAAGTGTGGTTGATGCGGGCGCCCATCTTTTGCATCTCGACGTGATGGATGGCCTCTTTGTTCCCAATTTCACAATGGGCCCTTCTATGGTGGCGGCGGTAAAACGCGTTGCACCTGAACTTGTCCTCGATGTACATCTCATGATTTACGCTCCCGAACTGCATATTGATTCTTTTATCGATGCGGGGGCCGATGAAATCACTTTTCATATCGAAGCAACCGAACATGTTGAAGAAGCGCTCCGTCACATTAAAAAACGGGGATGCGCTGCAGGGCTTGCACTTCGGCCGGTCTCCGGAGCCGGTCTGATCGAACGGCTGCTGCCTCTTGCCGATAAAATTTTGGTGATGACGGTTGAGCCGGGATTCGGGGGACAAGCATTCATGCCGAAAATGCTCGAGAAAGTGAGACAGGTGCGCTCTCTTGCTCAAACCATGGGATGCAACATCGATGTGCAGGTCGACGGAGGCATCAATGCCAAGACAGGAAAAGAGTGTGTGGTAGCGGGCGCCAATCGACTTGTAGCAGGGACCTATTTTTTTTCCCACTCAGACAGGCGATCTTGCATCGAGGTATTTTCATAATAAGGAATAATATGGAACCAAATAGACTTAAGATTTGCACTCTGGGCGGCGGCACGGGGAATTTTGTGGTTTTATCGGGACTGCGCAATTACGATGTAGACATCAGCGCCATCGTATCCATGGCCGACGACGGAGGCAGCACGGGAGTTTTGCGCGATGAGCTGGGGGTTCTTCCGGCAGGAGATGCGCGCCAATGTATTGTTGCCCTCTCCGATTCGTCGATTCTGATGCGCAATTTGATGAATTACAGATTTGAAAGCGGAGGGCT
>MGLW01000042.1 GCA_001794905.1 Chlamydiae bacterium RIFCSPHIGHO2_12_FULL_49_11 | reverse complement strand
CATCCCCACGAGATTCCCGTGCACCCGTTCGAGGCCCTTGAAACCGTTCCCGAGGGATCTAGCATCCTTTTCGACGACGGCATCATCCCGGCGCATGTCGTGGGAAAAACGAAACGGGGAATCGAGATTGAGATGCAAACGGCGTCCGTCCTCACGTCGCGGCGCGGCGTGAATGTGCCGGGCTGGACTCTTGTCATTGACATGCTCACCGGCGACGATGTGCGCGACCTCGAATTTGGTTTTAAACACGGCATTGATATGATTGCAGCCTCCTTTGTCAACTCTCCCGAACATGTGCTCAAAATCAAGAAAATGGCGAAAGAACACGGGATGCCGCGGGTGATGGTGATTGCCAAAATCGAAACGAAACGCGCGGTCGAATCGTTCGACGCGATTTTGCAAGTGGCCGACGGCATCATGGTGGCGCGCGGTGATTTGGGAGTGGAAATGCCACTCGCAAAGCTCCCGATTTTACAAAAGAAGATGATCCGCGCTTGCAATAAGGCGGCAAAGCCGGTCATCACCGCAACCCAAATGCTTGAGTCGATGATTTACTCGACGCGCCCAACGCGCGCCGAAGCGTCCGATGTAGCAAACGCCATTTTCGACGGCACCTCAGCCGTGATGCTCTCGGGAGAAACCGCGGCAGGGAAATACCCGATCCAAGCCGTTTCCATGATGGACATGATTGTTCAGGAAGCCGAACGCGAATTTGACTACATCGGTTTTTTCGAAAAGAGCCAAAAATATAGCACCCACGATATCCCGTCCTCCATTGCCCTTGCTGCCGTTGAACTTTCCTATAGTTCCGAGGCTGCTTCCATTGTGGTGTGCACCAATGCCGGCCAGACAATCCGCTGGATTGCCAAGTACCGTCCCAAAAGCCTGGTCGTCGCGTATACACCTTCCGAGCTGACCTACAACCAGTCATCCCTCTTTTGGGGCACCGTTGCCGTCATGGAAAAAGCAGGGAGCCGCGAGCTCGATTTCATTTCGCTCAGCAAGGTAATGCTCCGTAAAAAATGGGCCTCTTACGGCGACGTTGTTGTGATGACAAGCGGACGGCCTTACGGCAAAAGTTTTTCCACCAATACGCTCACCGTCGATAGCATCGGCCAATTTCTGGTGCGGGCAAAACCAATGGAATCCGGACCCGAGACCGTTTCAGGAGAAACAACTCTCTATAACGAAATCGACTCCGATACGGCAAAAGAGCTCAATGACGCAATCGTCATTGTAACCGAATTCAACGAAGCGATGATGACGTTATGTAAAAAAGCAAAAGCGGTTGTGCTGGAAAACCATCCGCTCGATGTCGTGTCCATTACGGCGCTCGAGACGTTCAGCGAAAAATACGGCGTCCCTTATTTGTTTGATGCAGACGGGGCGGCTTCCCTCATCGGCGGCTCGCGCCGCATTCGCATCCAGTTTCGCCTCGGCCTCATTTTCGATGCCCGTTCCCCTGCCGAGGAAGAGTTGTTACAATAGATCGGAATAGAACTTCTTTAAGCTGGCATTCTCTATGCGGCCGGCAAGCATAACACAGGCGCCGATGAGTTCACGGCGGTAGACTTCCTCCGCTCCCTCATAATGAATTTGGAGAAGAGCCCGCACACGTATTAAATCTTTCTTCACATCCACTAATTCCCGAGCCCGGTCTTGTTCGCACTGCTGCCGAGCTTTGGGGCCTTCCCCCTTGATTTTGACGGAATAAATAATCATTCCCAGGCTTGCTGCTCCCATCACAGCTCCGAGGATAACGCCAAAAAGTAAAGGGGGAGCTATGATTCCGAGGCCTGCGAGAAGGATGATGATACCAACTGCCATGAAAAGGAGACCTCCAAGAAAAAAATGACGATACGTACTAGATTCAAGGCTTCTAACTTTCCCGTTTTGGATGTAGCCGGTGATATCAATAATATTTTTTAAGGAAATTCCTGAAGCATGGGTACAACCGAGGCCTGCGCCATCAATGACGTTTTTCACCTTTTCAGGGTTTTGAATGTAGATTACCCCTTCCGAAGAGTTGAGGATGGGGTTTATCATTGTAGGGGACGTGGCTTGCATAAAGATTCCTAAATATGATACTAATAATAATTAATTATTATAATATTGTCAATCAGGTAATGAGCCATGTAGCGATCAGCATTGCGGTTTCGGTGCGAAGGGTAGCTTGGCCAAAGGAAACCGTTTTGGCATACTGTTGAATCTGTGCTTTTTCCTTCGGGGAAAAGCCACTCTCGGGACCTACAAGGACGGTTGAATCGGGCGGAAGCTTGGCTGCGGCCCGGACGCCGGATGGGTCTGCCAGAAAAGTTTTTCCTGCCTCAAGATTATTCAGGGTTGTGGCAAGGGTGAGGGCGGGGATATAAAGATTTTTTGATTGCTTGAGGGCGGAGATGAGGAGGCGCTCGAGTCGATGGGTTGAAGACAAGATATATTTTGATTTTTCGGCCTGGTACAGTACAAGCCGCGAGAGGCCCATTTCACATGCTTTTTCGACCACCCATGATAATTTCGGCATTTCGATGACGCCGGCAACAAGAGTAGACGGGGGCGGGGGAGGGTGATATTCCACTCTTGTTACGGGGCCTTGGAAGGTGGCATGCGCAAGGGACCCTTTTCCATCAACAAGCTCGATCGGGGTCCCTTTCTCTGCACGGAGGACTTTGAGGTGTTTCAGCTCGTCTTCTTCCAAGCGAGGCACTTCACCCACACTAAGGGGCCGGTTGAAAAATACGCGGGGGATCGATTTCATTTGGCTTCCGGCGGAAGGAGGCAGATTTCTTTTCCTTTCATTTCCAGCCTGAAATCAAGCGGCTGATCTCCTTCGGTAATGAGCTCCAATCGGTTCATGTAATTGCGAAAACGGTTTCTGAGATACTCTTCGCGCCACCTAGGGTTCATCCCTTCGAGTTCGATGTCTTTCACTTCGGTGAGCATGGCATTGATGTACCGATCTTCGAGTTGTTGCGAATCGATGAACTGGATCGACCAGCTGATTTGACTATCACCATGCAGGTTGAGGTTGACCGATAGAGTCATCATGTTTGCCACAATTTTAATGAAAAGCTCGCTGACTCCTTGAGCGTAAACGGTCGGGGCAAGATATTTCAACCCTTTCATATTTTGTATCATGTCGCTATTTCCGATATAGAGGCTTTGCGACGGAATGTTGAGAGGGCAATCGGGAGCAACGTAGAGCTGCACCGGGATCGGGAAGGGGATCGGAATTTTTTTCGAGCGGATGAAATCGATCCGCAAAAATTTGGCGTCTTTGTCTGTCATTGGAATTGGCTTGTCCGATAGTTCCGGAAGGAGGACTTGTTTGAACTCTTCGGGGACAAAATAGCTCACGACATGTTTATTTTTGTTATACGTCATCTCTTCTAGCTTTTCGCTGCTCACATCTGCCAAGTTCAAGTTGAGCTTGATCCCTTTTGTCTTGAGTCTTGTGATCACGTCTTCCGGTCCTTTAACGCGCAAGTTCAGCTGGTAAGGCCACATGTCGAGGAACTGGAAACCGCGCGGCGCTTCGCCGATCGGTTTCATGACGTGTACCGGAATCAGGTCTTCGACCAGGGGGAGCATTTTGAAATGGATCGGTTTTGCATCTATTTTGGCAAGATGCCGCCCGACGTTGAAATTGGGGTTGAAGGAAACAAGGTGCCGCTTTTCGATCTGGACGGTGGAGCTTTTCATTACCTCTTTGGTCGCGTCGATCACCACTTCCAGGTCGGCCGGACTCACGTCTTCAATGACGATTTTGCGTCCTGTGAGCGATAGGTTGACTTTCCGGCTGAGATAGCCGTTGGCAAGCATTCCCTGGAACGTTTTGCCGTCGGGCAGGTTTATGATGCGGATCGGTACCGATGCTACGGTGCGGGTCGTTGTCATCGATTGGTATACCATGTACCAGATGACAAAGGAGAGGATGAGCGAAATGAGTTTGCGCAGCCAATTGTTGAAGAAAATTCTCTGAATGAGCGATCTCATGTTTTCAGCCACTCCCAAAAGGTTCTGCGCTCCTTCTTCACCGGTGCTTCAGTAGAGAAAAGGCTGCGGATGATTCCCTTGAACCGGTCCATTTTGATGCCGCGTGTGATGATGCCGTCGCGTGCGATTGAGACGCGTCCCGTCTCTTCCGAGACGACGATGGCAACCGCGTCGGTCGTAAGGGTGATCCCGACGGCGGCTCTGTGCCTGGTTCCAAATGATTTATGGATGTGGGGCGCATCGGCAAGGGGCAAGATGACCGACGCGGCGACGACCTCTTTGTCGCGGATGATGACGGCGCCGTCGTGTAGCGGGGCGTAGCGGGAAAAGATGCTCTCCAGGAGTTCCGAAGAAAACTCAGCTTTGAGAGGCGTTGCCTTCCGTGCCAGATCGTCCAACCGGTTGTCTTTTTCAAGGACGATCAATGCTCCGATTTGCTTGTCACTCAGCCGGTACACCGAATTAGCAAGCTGGTCGAGAAACGATTCGAATTCACTCACCTCGGTATATCTTTTTCCTTTCAGTGACAGTTTGGAAAGAGCAACGCGGATTTCCGGTTGGAAGATGATGATGATGGCGATTACGGCGACATTTGTGACAAGCAGCATGAGCCTATGGAGGACGGGGAGGGAGAGGATGCTCGTGAGGGCGAAAAGGATGATGAAAGACGCCACACCCCAGATGAGATCCATCGACCGTGTGTTCCAGAAGAAGGAGAGGAGGTAGTTGATTACAATAGTGATGATGAGGATTTCTATGCCGGCCGAAAAGTAATGCATGGACGTCCACTCAAATTTTTCCCAGTATATTTTTTATGAAAGAAAAGATCAAGAACCTATCCACATATTATTTGCCGTTTGGGATAGGTGAGGCTGAAGTACCTAAATTGTTAATAATAAACAAGTTTCAAACTATTGCGTTTTTTGCAAATTGTTGTTATAATTATGTCATGATTTTCAGAAAGCTTGTCGCTCTTTTTCTGCTGCCGCTATGGAGCTATTTTGCCAGTCCGGCAATCCGATTTTCCCCTGTCGAAAATGGCCCGCTCCTTCGGTCCCTTCCTCCCCGATATGCCCATCTGCAAATGGAAGCAAGACAGGTAACCGGGGATTTTGCCGAGGAGGGACGAACCGACCGGATTTACGTTTTGAAAGAGGGTGATACGCCCGTCTTTATTCTAAAGACCCTTGATATGAAAAAAGAGGATGAAAAGAGAGACTATTATCAGGAAAAGCGGGCATTTGAAGTAGTGCAATCGAAGCATTTTCACCGGTTCCGGACCCCCCGTCTTGCCTACATTGGGGTAAAAGAAAATACGGGAATGCTCATCGAAACGCCCGCTGCAGGAAAATCGCTGGTCTGGTGGCTCCAAGACCGCACTCCGGAAGGCCGTGAGGCGCTCAAGGATGCAGTGGAAGAGGCGGCTATTGCTCTTGCCGAGCTTCACACAAGCCACAAGTTTTCCACTCCTGCTCCCTACTATCAAAAGCTCTATCCTGCCTCTTCCTTACCCGGGCCGTATGGACTCATCCACGGAGATGTCCATCCCGGCAACATCTTCTTCGACGGAAAAAGCATCACTTTCATTGATCTTTCCTCCCTCTATCCCTCGTTGAACGGGGCTCCTGTAGCTCTCGATGTTGCACACTTCACCCTCATGCTGCGCGCCTTTGCTGGTTATTACGGCGTGCCTAAAAAAGAGGTTGAACTCCTCGTAACGCAATTTCTTACTACCTATCGGAAACACGGTTATGCCCTCTCCGACAAGCTGATTGAAAGCTACATGAAACTCATCGCACACGAATATGCCTCCTATCTTGCCGAAGGAATCGGGTCTCAAGACCACCAAATTCTCTATGTTAAACGATTCATGACAAGCTCCGGGCTTGCAAATTCGTAGATGCACCACGTATCGGGGTTGGAAGTAAAAGACCGGGTCGGGCCCATGAAGGGGCCCATAGTCAGCCCCGTAATGCAAATATTGTCTTGCGATTTCTGCGTCACAAATTCGATCATGCGGAAGCTGTCATCCAAAGATTCGGCCCATGAGGCAATTTTATACACTGCTGCGGGAATGGTTCGCATCTCGGCAAGGAGGGGATCGAGATCGGGAGTCGAGTGGAAGTTATGATAAGAGAGAATCAGCGGCAATTTGGGAGGAAGATTCGAAAGATCGCGAATGTCGATATCGATGTAAGCAAAATCAAGTAGGGCGAGCTCTTGAAACAAAGAGGCGTCGACGGGAGATCGATAGGTTAAAATGACCGTTTTCCCTTCGAGCCATTTTTGAACCGAGCGTGGATCGACCTTTTCCATCAGGTCGATGCGCAGTTCCAAAAAGTCGGCATCATAGGCATCAAGCCGGTTTACTACCAAACACCGTTTCGGCAATCCATCACCCCTTTGGCGCAGATAGGCCTTCTAAATCTTTGCGGGATACTTCTATGACGGTTCCACTCGCAAATTTGATATAAATTCCCCTTAGTTTGGGAAACTTCTCTAACGGCAGCGTATCGAGTGACACACCTTTTGCGTTCGGATCTGAAAATTCCCATCCGAGAGTCTTCAATTCAGGCAAAGAATCGATGTTTGCGAGAGATGGGTGACCCTTCATGTCACGGAAAATAAGCTTTCGTATGTTCTGCGGCAAAGCAATTGCAGGCTCTTTATGTAAATCCTCTACGAAGATTCGTAGCGTTTTCAGGTTTGCTGCCTCATGCAACCAGTGTTCCCAATCCGGCAAATAATAGTTGTGAGGGAAGGTGAGGTCGGCATTCCGCACATATTCTGCGGGTAATTGAGCTATTATCACGGGAGAGAATCCAGCGGAAGTAACGATGGTGTTATCCATATCAAGCCTCGCAAGAAATTCCTGCAGTCGTGCTTTTTCTCCTTCTTCCCGGGTGAAACGACCAAAAACGGGATCCCTGCTGAGGACTAACCGCTTGCAAGTGATTTTTCCTATCAGGTTTTCAAGGTATCTGAGGGTGTGTCTATCAAGTACAAATTCCTCAAACGAGAAAGTGACCTGATCGAGACGGGTCATTTCATCTAAAAGTCTGAGGGTGGCCGCACAATTTTCCTTCGTATAATCCTTATAATATCCGGTTATCGGAAAACGGAGAGGAAGGCATATGCCGCGCGCCAGGGCGCGCACACCGCTTTCTCCAAGCAGTCGGGTAAGCTCGGGAAAGGCACTCGCGATGCGCGCATGAGGGCCGGAAAGCGATTCTTGCCGATACAATTCCAAGAGATCCCGAATGGGAAAACGCGTCAGAGTAAGACGGGCAGTAGGGCACATGGGCAGAGTAGGGTATCCCCAATCTCTAATGCGCGGCTCAAGCCACTTCACCGGGATGATACCGGTTGAAGAAGATGCCGTTTTTTCTCTTCCGATGACGACAAACCATACTGCACTCGCCAAAGCGGCAGCACCAAGAAGGAGGCGGCGTCCATGATGAAGACAACTCGGAGAATGCTCAGACCCTTGCACTGCATGCATAAAAGAAATTGTCCCATTTATCCCGGTAAAAGCCAACAAAAAAATGTTGTAAAAATACAAATATATAGTTAACAATGAACGGTATGAATGGTTCTAAATATACTTCTTTCAAAGAGTATATGGATGAAATTGCCAATTCGCATCAATGTGCCGTTGTATACGACGGAAAGCTTGTACCGGAGATTCCCGAAGGGGTAGAGCGGCTGCCTTTTATTGCAAGCGAAGAAAATAAATCGAAAAAAGGGGCGGAGGCAATCGAAACATTTTTGTTCACGTGCGGCCTCTTACGCTCGGATCTTGTGGTCGCGGTCGGAGGGGGAGTCGTGCTTGATGTTACGGGGTTTGCGGCGTCGATTTACAAACGGGGCATAACTCTCCACGCCGTTCCAACGACGCTTCTTGCGATCGTCGACGCGTCCATCGGCGGCAAAACGGGAATCAATACCCGGTGGGGAAAAAATACGCTCGGTACGTTCCATCTTCCTGAGCGGACAATCATCGATCTCGATTTTTTGAAGACCCTGCCTGATGCGGAATTTAGAAGCGGCCTCATGGAAATCTACAAAATTGCCCTCCTATATTCTCCCGCTCTGTACGGGATTCTCACAAAGTGGCGCCCGGGCTTTACCCCCGATTTGGAGTATGTGATTCGGACGGCACGCACGTTGAAAGAAGAGGCGTGCCGGAAAGACCCGTTCGATCGGGGAGAAAGGGGTCGGCTCAATTTCGGGCACACTCTCGGACACGCTTTGGAGGAGGTGAGCGGATACTCGCTCACCCATGGAGACTGTATCGCGTATGGGATGCTGTTCGATCTTTTTCCCGGGAAGGACGAACAGCTCGTGCATGAACTTTTCCGCTGGGGAGGGATTTCATTTCCCCTCCCCTTTACGGCGCGAGAGCTATGGAAGCCGATGCAGCACGATAAAAAACGGACGGGGAGCGATGTCGACTTTGTTTCTCCCTCGCGCTCTTTTACCCTTTCTTTTCCCGCATTTGAAAAGGCATACTATGAATGGAACCGAATATATACATATTCTTCCGTGTGAGAAAATTCCTGCACGGGTAAAGGTACCGAGCTCAAAATCGGATATGGTCCGCGCTCTCTTTTTCGGGATGATTGCTACCGGCGAGTCACTCGTGCATCGCATGGAAGAGACTGGTGACACCGCGGCAGCTTGCAGTGTCATTCGTGCTTTCGGCGGGCAGGTAATACGGGACAATGGATCATGGCGCATCACTGCGCACACCCGGTTTCCGGATACCGTCGATGTGGGAGAATCGGGGATTTTGTACCGGTATGTGACGGCTCTTGCAGCCGGGGCGCCGCATTTTGTCAAGATTACCGGCGGACCTTCGCTTGCAAAACGGCCGATTGCACCGCTTCTCTCGGCTCTCGGCAGCGGCCGGTTTGTTATAGAAGGGCGCGATTCCCAACTTGTTTCTTGTCTGTTATCTACCTTATTTTTGCGGGAGGGTGATAGCGTTGTCGACGTGATCTCGCCCGGAGAGCTTTCCTGGATCGATTTCAGCCTTGCGTGGCTTGCCCGTCTAGGAATCAGAATAGAAAAGAGATCGTACGAGCAATACCTTGTGTTTGGAGGGCAATCGGTCGCACCCTTTACCTTCACGATGCCCTCCGACCCTTCACTGGCCTTTTTTTTTGCCGTTCTTTCGATGATACACGGAAAACCCATTACGATTTCCCATATGAAAGAGGCGATATTCCATCCCGATTGGAAAGCATTTACGATCCTTCAAGAGATGGGTGCGGGATTGGAATGGGAAGGAGAAGCCCTTCGCGTCCTTCCGGGAGGAATCAAAGGGATTGAAATCGACATCAACCACACGATCGATTCCCTTCCGGCCCTTGCGGTGCTTGCCGTTTTCGGAGACAGGCCATCCACTTTCAGCGGTGTTGCCATTGCGCGCGAGAAAGAATCGAACCGGGTAGAAGCTTTGAGAGAGGAGTTGGGAAAAATGGGGGTGCAGGTGCAGGCGACTTTCGATACACTCACCATACTGCCCGGCATGCCAAAAGGCGCTATTTTGTGTTCCCATAACGATCACAGGATTGCAATGGCTCTCGGCATCCTTGCAACAAAGGCAAATTCGGCATCCACGCTGATGGGCTACGCTGCCGTGCAGAAGACGTTTCCCGATTTTTTCAATAGCCTCCTTGCATAATTAATTATCTATTTGGAACTGAATTCCGCAAAACATCAATTAATTTTTTCTTGTAAATATGCTGAAATCGGAGGGGTCGGGGTTTTGTATGTAGTCGGGAAGCCGGCTGTCGAGATCGGTCGGCACGATAGAGGGATCTTTGGCGCGCAAATAATCGAACACCTTTCTGAAAAATGTGAAAGTACGCATGGCAGCTCTTCCAAACGGTTTGGCAAGATTTTGCTGCGCCTCTACCGTTAGATGTGATTGTAAGCAATCACGGATCAATTCTTTAAGAACGGGGTGGCATGCGGCATAGACTTGTTGAAAAGTAGAAGATCGGTTTGCTGCGAACTCTATTGCATGCATACAGTGTTGCATAGCAACGAGAGAAAAACGGTATTGTTTATGAGGTTGGAGCAGCCGGGGCGTTTTAAGAAAATATTCGATCCAAATCTTGATTTTATGTTGGACGTTGAGGTAATAAGGGAAGCTTTCACTGTCCGGAAGAGGAATATGATTACAGAAAGAGTCGAAAAAAGTATCGAGATTCTGAAGCAATGCACCCGACAACCCCTCGAAGGAAAACGTTGGATCGAGCGTTGTAAAGTGGGCCAGGTATTGACTTAACTGATCGATATTGGGCATAACAATTTGGGGGGAGGTCACGGTGATGAGCAGAATAAGTAACGCGCGCTCTTCGGGAGAGGCACAAAACCGGAAGATGATAGGTTGGTATTTAGGGAGGAATCGCGAAAAAGCGATCCTGCGGGGACTATCCCACGGTACTAGTTTGTTATGAAACGGTATCTCTGCCGAAGTCATACAATTGATGCCGCATACGACCAATACATGTAAGCAAAGAGTGAGGTCTTCCAGGGGCAATTTAGAGGAGTGTGCGGCCCATGCCGAAATTACGAAGGAGTATCCGTGCTGGGGCATGAGAGCGGCGTTTGACCAGGCGAGGAGAATTTGTTTTGCTTCCAGTGTGAGGAAGCTAAAGTAGGGGATGTTGATTTCCATGAGTTGTTTTTCGAGAGGCCCTAGTTCGAACGTGGCAAGGCCGGCGGCATACTTTTCGTTATGGCGCGCGATGAGAAGGGTTTCGTGAGGATCGGAAATAGTAGGCGGCAAAAGGTTTACATGGCGCTCTTCGGCATACTTTCGGATGAGGGCGGAGGCCGTTTCATCATCGTCATACGTGTTCATCGTCTGTATTACGGATCTGGTACTGCCTTCTTGCACAGCCGTTTTTAGCCTTTGATGGAAAAAATCGATATTCTCCCCGGGCAGGTTTTCGAGGCAGTAATCCATGGTTTGACAAAAGCCACTCGCTACCAGGGCAAAATAGTGGAAAAAAGCGGTTTCGTTTTCGGATTGTGCCTTTAACGGGCCGAGATCCATGTATTGTTTATACGAAAAGCGAAATTCTTTGATGAATATGTGGAAATTATTGACGACGGTTTTATAGATGTCGAGACGGATCGGGTGAGCTAGCGTGGTGCCTTTTAAAATTGCATTTAAAGCAATTACAAAAAAATTGTCTTTCGGCGTCAGGAGGCCGGGCTTCTTCTGTGTAGCCCAAATGGTGTGGGCAAACTCAACAAGTTTTTCGCGTACTCTGGAAAAAGTATGGTAGTGGAAAGATTCCGGATTTGTTGCCACCGACATTTTTTGGCATAGACATTCAATAAATGTATTAAGGTGCGAAAGGACGATGGGTATAGATTGTTGCCACTCGTCATCGTTCAAAGAAAGCATTTTTTCCAATTCGGTATCGGAACAGAACGTTACTGCTTTACTAAAACAGGCGATGATTATAGAACTCAGCGCACGGAGCTCGGGCTGGTCATAACGGGTTTGGAAATGCATATGCTGGATATAGAGGAGATCGGCTAAAATTTCTCCTTCGGGAGACAAAAATTGGATTAGGGATTTTGCGGTCATGGTGTCGGGGAGCAGGGGAATATTGCAGTCGATGAGAGCTTGGGCAAAATCGGCGCGATCTTTGACGGTTAGGGAACCGGAAAAGCGTGAAATGATTTGACTGATTCCCATTTTACCTTCCGGGTCTTTTATCCCTGTTGTTAGCCGATCCAATAAAAGTTCACGCCCCCGATCACTCAGCGTGCGAAGGTGGGCGAAGTTTGTCGAGACGATGGCAAGCTGAAGGGCGTCCATGGGGCGCCAAGATCCCGCTTCGGGCACATAAGCTAAACAGAGCGCATATTCATGCCATGCGCGCAAATTTCCGGAGGGGAAGCCGAGACAAAAAGAGAGGTAGAATTTTGCCAATTCCGGTTCGAGGACATCGACGGAGGGGAGTTGCATCTTTCTGCATGTGTTCATGAAATCGGCCACGCTTGTTTCTTTCATTTCGGTGTCGAGCAAAGAAATGAGTTTGGAATGAGGGTATTCGATCCAGTCAGGGTGCCCTTCGAAAAAACGGTCGATCGGGTCCGGTTCTTCTTTAGGAATGCGTTGCAATATCTTCATATAAAATTCCATTGCCGGGCGGATCAGGATTTCGAAGTGCGATTCGGATATAGAGAGAAGTCCCGCACAGTGTCGATGAATGGCTTCTATGTCGATGACGACACGGATAAATTCTTGGACAAACGGTTTGTAGTCATGTATCGGCGTCTTATATCCGTCGCACATATAAACCGTTCTCTGAAAGAGCTCAAAATAAAAGCGCGATGCCAAGTCTTTGGGTTGCATCAATTTGATGAGTGTAATCAGATTGATTTTAAAGCTTGCGATGGGAATATTGTGCTCTTCGATCGGCGGCGCTTCCCAGAAGAGAAGGGCATATTCTGCGAGGAGCAATCGGAGGGCTTCTGTAAATGTGTCGAATGTTTGTCTTGACGACTTGCCGTGTAACTGGGAAATGTAATGGGACATCGCTTTTTCCGAAGCAAACGGTTCATTCGCAAAGAGGACAAAAAGAAAGATGGTTAAAGCCTTCTCACTCTCATCGAGTGAAAGCATCGCATCTGCATTTTTATGAAGTTGCACTACGAATTCCGTTCCTTCCGCGGTATGAAGTTTCGGATACAGCAATTTTAGTTGGAGGGCTAATGTTTGGAACGGAATGTGTAATTTTATCATGACGGCTCCGAACGCTATGATGTCTTCCGGCTGCATCGATGCGGCAAATGCGGACAGGTACGGACGCAGCTTGTGTAAAACGGGATCATCCGAGATATGCTTCAAGAGTGTTTTGACGATATTGCGAAATAACTTTGTATGCATTTCCGGCATTTCAAAATAGAATGACAATAATTCAAGCTCTAGCCGACCTATTTTTAAGGAGGCCATGTCCCCTTTGAGCACCTCTTCGAATCTTTTCTCGAACAGGGTAGGGATCTCTTCGTGAAAGAGTTCTCGAAAATGGGAAAGGTCTTGTCTGAAGTATTCAAATTCCCGTGCAGCAAGGAACGGAGAAACTCTCTTCTCTTCTTCGGTAAGGGGAAAGAGGCACACAGTTTCCCGGAAATCGGGTTCTAAGGAAGAAAGCTTTTTCCAGCACCCTTCCACAACCATGATAAAGGTTTTGGGGGATGTGCGTCTCATCTCGCACAAAATATTCAAGGCAAGAGAGGGGTTTGTTTCATGGAGGCTGAGGACAAGTTGCAGCTGTTCGGAAGGTTTCCGCTGTTTGAGGACATATATGGCGATTCGGTGAGAATGTGGCTCTTCATGCGCGGTGAGGTAGCTTATGATTTGGGGTAAAGGAAGCGAGGCGGCCACAATTTCAAAGCTGTGGCCCGAGTATTCTTTTAGAACGGCTCGAAACTCTTCCGATGACTTTTGGAAGAGGGAGTTGAACAGAATAACCCATGAGGGCGAGTGCAATATACGGAACTCCGAATCGCGGGCAAAAATTTCTGTAAAGTGTTCGAGTGCATTTGATTGAAGGAAGTAAGCGAGATACAATGCGGCAAAGTCATGTTCTGGCAGAGAGGAGATGAAAAGCTCGGGTAGTGTCTCCAGCTGCTTCTCGATGCAATGTTTACCCGCCTCGGTGATAGGGAGCCGATCTTGAAACAATGATTGTAAAAATTGCAAGTATTTGTATGGCGCCTTTGATTGAAAGCAGGCACACAACTCTTCACAGAATGTCTTGTCGGTGCATGCTTGCAAGGTGATCGTCAGAATTTCAGATTGCGTTTCCACGTTGCTCTCTCTGAAAAAATCAATTAGAGACTTTCCGAAAAAAGCGGGGGACAGGGGGACAACATCACGAAATGGAGTGCTTAAACGAGTTTGCGGAAAAAAATAGTATCGATAGAGAAGTTTGCCCAATAGAAAAAGTTTTTCGTGCGCCCGGCGGAAAGTATCTAAAAGCCATTCTTGTAGTGCCATGTCTTTTTGAAATAATTCGTCGAGAAGGGAGAGGATTTGAAAGCGGGACGACGGGTGCTCTAAGAGAGAAAGAAAATCTTCGGGATTTTTCGTCCTTGCTTTGAGTAAGCTGAGACACTCTTGGCTGTTTTGGCGCATTTTGATGGAAAGGGCAATGGGAAGGGGAAAATCTTGTAGTGAAGATTTGGAAAATTGCATCAAGGTCTCTTCCAGTTTATTTTTCATCGGGTGGGAGAGTTCTTTGGCCATCCGATAGAGAATGTGCAACAATTCCGCAGAGAGCCTCGATATGTATCGGTTCCGGTCGTTCGGGGGCATTTTTTGGAGAAAATCGAGTATGGGTTTTCTATATGAGGGAATGTGGTTATATTGCTTTAGAATAACGGAAATAAGAACCATTTTGTCATTGAGTCGAACTTTTGCATCTCCATTCAAAAGACGAGAAAGAAGAGAGGCGATCGTTTCGGTAAACGTCGGGCCACGCTGTATAAAAAAGTAGAGAGCAGGCAGTAATAAATCCGGGCTCCAGTGGGGGTTGTTCGGCACGAGTGCAAGATCGGCGTCTGTGTCAGCATTCTCGAGAGCCGAGCGGAGAAGGCGGAAGAAGATGGTTCTATCCAAAGAAGAAAAGTTGATCCGATGCAAAAAGAGGGGCATCATCCGGCCGTCTAGAAAGGTGGAAGGGACACCTAACGGAACATAGTTCGAAATGCCGACTATTTCCACGAGCGCGCGAAAGAGACGGTTCAATGTGGTGGTGGGAATAGCCTTTACATCGCCCTGTGCCGATTCGGGAAAAGGGCCGCTTTTGAAATGGAGAAAGCCGTGATGCGGCACTTGAATGGAAAGGGAAGGAGATCCGAAATTCGGCCGGGGAGAAATTTTCATGACCCTTTGCATCAGATAGTCTACACAAATCGAAAGGGCCGAGTACCTTTCCTCTAAACTTGCGGGGAAAGGATCGGTCATAAATTGTATTAAACAGAGTAGGAACGGATCGTTCTTTGCATCGCGCAAAAAACTTTGTAACGGGAATTCTGTCGCCAGGGAGTAATTAATGATTTCCAGCGTGTCAAAGAGAAATAACATGTTGAAATAGAGAAGGATTTTCCATGTACTGGAATGAGAAGTGCGGCGATTAATAATTGTATCGAAAGAAGGGGGATCGAGCCGGCATAGATGTTCAAGTCCATCCATAGAGACCGGATGAATGAAGCGGTTCCCCAAATTGAGGCGTCCTGCCAAGCGCTCCCAGTGAAAACTTTGTAGGGTTTCCGGTGCGATCAGCCAATCTTCTCGTTCACGGATGTGATGCTGCAATTGAGTGACAGAAAGTTCCGTGGTGAGGGTGGCGTACAACGGTGATCCCTCTTCGGGAAAGGCAATAACGAGGTGGTCACACGCAGTGAGTACCGCATTCCTGCGAGGGCTGATTTTGAGTTCGGTGTCGTAAGGGCGGCCTGTTTTGGAAGGAGAGGGGGGAAACTTGTACACGATAAGGGGGAGCTCTCGGGGGATCCAAGAGAACGATTTTTGGATCTTATGGGGAACCACAAATTCCCTTTCCACAAAATTGACGAGCTCCTCGCAAGAGGTTGCGTATCTCGGTTCGGCATGCAAATCGACATCGCGTGCGGGGTAAGTGGGGTCGACAGTATGTCGCACGTAGCTTCCTATGACTTTCAAGTACATGAACATACGTCTGGCAAACTGGATCAACGTCTCTACCGTAGCCGTCCCGGATAGACTCTGGTCGCAAACCTGTTGTAAAAGTTTCTCGGAAGAAGGCGGAAGAGGTATCATGGCAAAACATTATAACAATTGGGTGATTTTTTGATAAATAAAGAACAGGTTCGCAAAAGGTTGTCCTTCTTTTTTTGATCCTTGACAACTCATCATAATGTATGGCAAGTCCAAGAAAGGGGTGGCCAAACATGAATCCTATCGTGACTGCCGGACAGATCTTGTGGCGTTTTGCCACATCGGCACGAGATGTGGACGAATCTCACTTGCCACAAATCCAAAAAGCCCTGCAAACCTTAGCCGGTGTTGAACCAAGAGCCGGAGTCCTTGCTCAAACCTTGACAGGCCGCATCAGTTTTCAGCAAAATAGAGAAGAAATACAATCGGCATTGTTGCGTAAATCGTCGAATACGTTGTGAGTAACCGAACTGAGGAAATTTTGTTTCAATTTACCAAAGAACTCTCTTTCTTTTGGGCATTCCCAACCCTGTCATTTTGTTTAAGAC
>MGLW01000041.1 GCA_001794905.1 Chlamydiae bacterium RIFCSPHIGHO2_12_FULL_49_11 | reverse complement strand
ATAGAATCTTTTTTAGCAGCCGTTCAAATCAGATGTATTGCTCTCTGGGCAGAGGTCTTGTGACTACACTATCTAAGCTTCGCAAAAAGATTACTTTGATACATGCGAAAGGACTCCTTTTATGTAATGCTCTGAAACTTTCTGTTTTTTTCTTTACAGAGGATGTCTTGTCTCTTGTCGAAAACATCAGTGGCCTTCGAGAGAACATACGGAGCAACGTGGAGGGGAGTGATTCTTTTGCTGCCTGCGTAACTGACGATCTTTTGGTTCAATATGTTAGAAAATTTCGGCGGGTGTACGAGGAAAGGGGAAACGACAAAAACGGTTCTACTTTCTTAGTAGAATATACGAAAGAGAAAGAGAACCGTTATAGAGAAAAGTGGTTGTCGCAAGTAGAAACGCGAGAAGATCGAGCTCTGCAAAGCTATATTGCTTTTATGCAGGGGCCCTCTACCTTCCGTATTTTACAGGTCTTCATGAACAGATTCGGGCTGCAGTGGTCATACTGGATGCCGTCTTTCCCGATTGAACATCTAATAGAGGAGATAAAAAGGTTTGGCCCCCACCTTTTCGGGGGGCAATTAGGACGAGGTTTGTTGTCTACTTCACTGGCGCCATCGTACTTACAAGACAAGGTAGGGTGCAGTCTTTATCGATGCACACCGGTTGCAGCGAGTAGTAATCTACCAAACCATGTCATAGTGGTGGTTGGGGCGCAAAAAATACGGTGCCTGGAAAAGACTGTCTATTTTATTGATCCGAATGATGTTTCCGATCCTACGCTTCCGCGCATTGTATATACAATGGATTATAACTGGTTTAGCCGTAATGTAGTTCCGATTGGTATGGATGCTGCACATGAGAATGCTCCTTTGTATGCGTGCCACTTTATGGACTCACGGTTGTAACATGAATAGGGAATAATATGGATGCGGTTCAAAATCAGGATTTAATACCGAACGCAAGAAATACTTTCACAAATTCGGAATCATCTAACGGTCACCTTTGAACGATCCTTTCTCACTCATATTTAAAAATATGGGTTTCGAAATGATCGTTCAAATCTGCCTCGTTATCTGGCTCGAATTTATGACATTATTTCTTGCGTTCGGTATGATGTGGCACATGTGAGTGATCCTTGGTATGCCTGCCGCCTTTAGGGCACTAACAATCCCAAAATAATTTGATAAAGGTGTTTACACAAATATTCTATTTGGGATATCCTATGACCCATTATTGATCGCGGGGTGGAGCAGTTGGAAGCTCGTTGGGCTCATAACCCAAAGGTCGGCGGTTCGAGTCCGTCCCCCGCTATATAGGCAAGGAGGTAATTTTATTTCCTTGCCTCTTTTTTGTGGCGGCTTAGCTCAGTCGGCAGAGCAACGGAATCATAATCCGCAGGTCGTTGGTTCGAATCCGACAGCCGCTAAACCCTTTTAATAGAATTGTGCCATGTTTAGGATTATTTCCACTGCTTCCGATATTATAGGGGAGGCTGCAGCTTTTATGGTCGACAATCCTCAAGAAGCTTTATTTCGGGCTACGTGTGTCGTCTATGGTATTGGCTGCACGGTACTTTTTTGTCAACTAAACTATGGATACGCACGCACGGTCTTATACTCGGAGCCGTTTCCTCAAGAACAGGAAATTTGCAAGAAAATGTTTGGCGCGAGCGTTGCGGCTTTGGGGGTGCAACTTTATTGTATGACGACGGCTCTTTCTAATTCTTTGTCGAAATGGGTTGTGGTTACGGTTGCCTGATTCCCTACGTAAAAATAAAGAAATGTTTTGTATAGAATTGTCGAGCAGAACTATATTGCGATAGTCAAAGGGAGTATTGAGTATGTTTACTTTAAACTCTTTTCAATTGGGACTGACATTCTTATCTTTGACATTTTTAGCTTTTTGCGTTGATGTTGCCAAAAGCATCTTCAGGAAGCGGTTCGTTTGGTATTATACCGAACGCAAGAAATAATGTCATAAATTCGAGCCAGATAACGAGGCAGATTTGAACGATCATTTCGAAACCCATATTTTTCAATATGAGTGAGAAAGGATCGTTCAAAGGTGACCGTTAGATGATTCCGAATTTGTGAAAGTATTTCTTTCGTTTGGTATTACTCATATTTCTGTACGTTTCATACCGTTTTTTGATGTACAGATGATGGTTACTACGTAAACATGCTCATTCTCTAATAATCGCCTCGATCAAACCCTGAGGAAACCTAGTGAATCAAGATACGCCATTAATCCAACGGGCAAACCTTTCTGAAAGAGGGCCCATCGCATAATAACCGGCTTGATATGAAGCGGCAAAAATAGCCGTGTGTGCTGCAACGTCTTTTATTCCATTTGCATTTCGAGAAGAACATAAATCCTGGAAAATCTCTTTTTCTTCACCGGTCAAGTTTTCCTTTTCCGCTTTTTTTTCGTACAGCTCACGTAAGGGTTTCTTGATTTCCAATAAAAGGTAAATAGCTGCCAAGGAATCTAGCTCCGGATCGTCCGGAGCAAGCGTTTCACAGTGTGAGACAATTGCCGGCCCCACGCGATTCCAATGCAAAATCGCATCATGATCCTCTCCCATCAACTTATAGATATGGATTAAATCCTTTTGAGAAGCTACCGAATGCGAATGGGAATCACTCTCCCTTTGAAAGTCGGGCTTCAATTCTTTCCAAAGCATTTTAGCTTCATTCATATCACGGCTTACAAGCAGACTACGAAACCATTCCTTTTTCAGCTCTTTGTTTTCAGGGTGGTCTTGACAAAACCGCCGAAATTCTGATTTAGGGCTGGGAGTTTGCAAGTAAAATCGCGACAAGGTCAGAGCTTCCCGAGCATCGTCAGGGTGTTCCTTACACAATTTTTCCTGGATATCAATCGCATCATTCAGGCGCCCCTGCTTTACAAGAGTATTTAAACAAAGCATACGCTCTTTGTAACCAAGTGCTGCTATGAATGATTTTTGGTCATGGTCAATGGCACTACGGAAGATACGCATTTTATTTTCTTCATGGCGGCATTTGCCTTCCTGATAATATTTCAATGCTGTCTCAGTGCGCCCATATTTCTCACAAAGGATTAAATATTCCCCTTCGTCTTCTTTAGTTCCCGTTTTCGCGGCAATGTGCATTTGCTCTTGGATAGCAATATTGATTTGGCCTGCATTTTCTGCCGCCTGGCGATAGATCCTTTGTTTCCCTAAGTCGTCCGGAAATTTCTGCATCTGTTGCTGCAACTGGCTGAGTGCTTTTAACTTCCTATCTTTCGATTCATTTTGAACCTGATTATAAGTCGATTGAAAATGCCGATCGTTGATGTTACAAAGCAACATGCTTTTTTGCTGGGTTACCTGATCACGTAAGGCCGCCTTTTCCTCGTCGGCGCCAAAACGGATATTTTCGAGCATCTCTATTTCGCTGCGTGTTTGTCTTGCCGCTTTATTCATTGCTTGATGCATCTTGTCGTAGTCTTTTCGACGTTCTGCAAGATCGGCTTCCATCAAGGATACAGCAACGTCGTCCGGATAAAATCGTTCCATTTGGGCCAAAATTTCTTTTGCTTCCTTCGGATTTTTTTCGACGGAAGTGGAAAACTGCTGAAGGAGAGCATCCCGATGCTGAATGTAGTCATGCATCAGTTTATCCGAATCAATTTGCGGCTGAGAACGGTTTTCTTTCATAGGAACATTATTTTTTTCACAGGCAAGTTCAAGGGCCCTCATGGAAACTTCATTTCCTTGTTTTCCCAAAGAGTGGTAACGGATGGACTCCTGATGGGCTGCCCGGCCAAGTTCCCGTGTCCTCAATTCTTGCAATTGGTTCGGTTGTGCAATTGTCATGATAGGATGGCGTAGTAAATCTCCATCCCACACTCTTCGGGAAAAAGATTCATGCGCATTGGACCACTTTTCTAAATGCCATTGAAAATTTTCAGAGCTCCGCGTATCCGGATCATGTGTATAATAGGCAAGGTTTCTCATTATATCCACCGCAAGGGAAAATGTTGCAAGAATGCCAATGGATTGTGGTGTTATAGCGGAAATATTCCAGGTAATTCCTTTATCGGTCAAACTAAATTGTATATCATACCCCGGGGGCAGGATTGACTTCATCGGCATGGGCCCCGGAAAGGAAAATCGTATAGGAAGATCCTGAACATTAAATTTCCCGAGAACAGGTTTTTGAGGCAGAATAGGCTCATTGCTTTCCGTATAAGGGGGCAAGACCTTTTTGCTATATAAACGGTCGATTCCATTCTGAAAGAGCTCCGTATCAAACTTGAAGTCGGGAGGGTTCGAATTATTATTCATGTTAGGCTTCAAGGGTCGCAATTGTGTCTCAATCCTAGGCGGATGAATGTTTCCATTACGATCAATCCGAGCGGGTATTACTTTTATTTCAACAAGAGGATTTGTTTGTTTAGAGCTCTCCTCCAATGCTTGATTGACACCTTTGATCCGATCAAGGATTGTTTTGCCTGCGAGATGCACATAATCACTAATGAGTGTATCGTAAGCAAAACAATCCACTGCAGCACCGCCGATCGATAAAGGACATACTGTGGATGAGCCCAGGACTGCCGTCGTAATGACTCCATGTACGGTCCAATTCAATCCAAGCTCCAGAGCGGCAACTACAACATCTGTAATTCCCATCTCGATTCCTCGAGCTTTTGCTTCTTGTCGATATATGCCGATTGTCGTCATGATATCGACACCGGTGGAAAGGATACCTAAAGATTGAGTAATGATACGATATTTTTTAGCTGTAGAAGCGAGCGAATGGATTCTTTCTGCTGCTTGTTCCAATGTTTGCGAGTGAAGTTCTTTTTGAAGGCTTGTTATAGACTTTTCATGAAAATGGGCGCGTAAGAAGTCAGAAGAGACGTTTCCTCTCCAATACTTCCTTCCTGCCTTGATGCGGGATTGTACGAAAAACCCCAATGTATCGGTCGTTCGGAAAGGATTGGGCATAGGATAACGGACAGCATCCACCGTGGCCATACTTGAGACTGTTTCGAACAAGCTGAATACCTGAGGGTTCACATGTTCCGGACTTCTAGTATCAATTGGATTTGTCATGCGGGATTTATGAGTGAATTTTGGTTATTTCCATCCTCAATGAATCGGGGAGGATCGTAAGGAAGCGGAAGTGGCAACCTATCCTCCGATGAAGAACTCTCTTTTTCTTTTTTCAATTTATTATAATCATCTTTACGCAGGCGTACTTTGTTAATGTCGTCAACGATTCGATGGACAAATCCGGCTGCCATACCGAGAACAAGCGTACACACGTAAGAAGGGATCTCCACATTTCCGACACGTACACTTCCGGGTATGAACGAATCTCGGTCGTCATTAAACACTTTGTCTCGCAGGGCAACATTCCTCATTACATTAGAGACCAATGTTGTCGGGATAACGGAAAGAGCTTTAGAGGCGATTTGCCCCGGTTTGCTATCTACAATCGCCTGAGAGGCATCCGTAATTCCGGAGGCGATATTTGATGGAAGACGTCCTAGAATTCGACTCGGTAACTTGCCGAGCTCATTTTTCAAATCATTTGTTTCGTTTTCAAATTGCTTTTTTAAAGATTGCGCTGCAAGATCAGTGACGCTATGGGCTACAACACGTAATCTTGGATCTTGAACTTCCAGACCATTCAAAGCCAGATCAGTAATATTAGCCATCGTGCTTCGAGTAATAAAATCGGCCGGGTCGGAAATGAACCCATATACATTTAGAGCTTCTTTTGCAATAGTTCCTATTACAGACTTCCCTCCGGTATATTCTTCCAGACTTGTTATCGAATAATCGAATAATCGACCTGATATCATGGTTATCGGACCTGCGGGGCCTGAAATGACGGTGGCAACTACGGCCCTGGCCCCGAAAAGATAAAACTGAACATTGGCAGCTTCTTTTGCAAGCTGCTTGTTTCTTTGATATCTAAGAAGTTCCATCATCAAGTTTTTCGGCTTGCCTTTTGCTTCCTGATGCTTTGACGGGCTTACATCATCGGTTTTAGTGTTATTTGCAGGAGAAGCTTTCTCGGTATTTTCAGCATCGGTTTTACCGCCATTGGCAGGCGAAGTTCTCTCTGTATTTGCAGTTTCCTTTGAATCTTTGATGGATGAGTGTGTCCGTAGTATTTCACGAACTCGTTTTGAAGTCTCTAAGGGCGTAAAAGTTGTACCTTCGGTATCAATCTCGGACGGGTTTGGCTGATATCCAAAAACAGATGCAATTTTACTACACACTCCTTGTACCGTTTTACTTTGTGCAGCCCTATAAATAATCGTTCCGCTTGTAACTGCCACCCCGACCGGAAGTAAAGGTAAAGCAAGGTATCCTGCGACAGTAACACCAGTACTAATTACATTCACATTATTACAAAAACGCTCTTCGGCATCTTTATCATTTTGCACCCGCACACGCCGGCGCACAAGTCTATTGACAATTTTTCCATTGTCACTCAAATGATCTTTAACAAATATCAAACACCGAAGACTTACTTCTTCCGGAGAAGATGTTTTCCCTTGCGTGTCTATTGGCTTGGGTGAAACCGGATACCCTACCCACGACAGCATCCAAGTTCCTATATTTTTTGCAGTTTCCATTAAGAAATAGTTTCTTTTTTTTATCAACTTTTTGTCAAGAAGTAGTTTTTATTACATTGCCGCAATGGCAATCTGGAGGTCTTGGGCGGCAATTCCCGTCAGGTCGCAGATTGTGATTTGAGTATCATTTTTTCTGCCAAGGAGGGGGTTTGCTAAGAGTGCTCCGAGTTCCATCAAGTCTTCTTTTTTGATCGCTGCCGACCGTACGGCGTGGGAAGTGTCTCCAAAGGAAAGGCATTGTGCGATGCTATCACACACTACAAGGTCTGCTTTGCGAAAAAGGGAAGGATCCAGCTCCTGTTTTCCTATGTCATCGGCTCCGACAGCGGTGATATGAGTTCCCGGTTTGATATGGTGCGCGAAGAGGAGGGGGGCTTTTGACGAGGTAGTGGTTACGATTAGGTTGCAAGAGGCGGCAAGGGAATCTAGAGTGGGCGCCACTTGGATGGAAAAGTGTCCAAGGCGCGGATCTTTTGCCAATCGGCGCGCTTTTTCTCCATCTCTTCCCCAAATCAGAACTTTTCGGCACCGGGTAACGTGAGGTAGAAGCGATAACTGATAATAGGCTTGGGCTCCCGTTCCGACACATCCGATACACTCAACATGCGAAGGGACAAGAGTTTTAGCCGCAATTGCTCCTGCAATCGCGGTTCTCATATCTGTCAAAAAACCCTCATCGTTAAAAAGGACGAGAGGGGCGCCGGTTTTTTTTGAGAAAAGAACGATCATGCCGTTTCCGGCGGGCAGCCCTGACTTTGTATTTAGAGGAAAGCCCGTTGCAATCTTCACCACAAAATAGGACCCCTCTTTGAGATATCCATATTTGATATGGCAGTCTCCCGGAGGGTTTTCAAACTGCATCGCTGCCACAGGGGGAATCACCGTCTTCTTTTGGCTATATGCAATGAATCCTTCTTCAATGAGCCGGAAGACGCGTTCAATCGATAGGGCGTTTTCTATTTCTTTGCGGTCTAGGATTTGCATAAAAACTCTTCAAGTCGCGGCAAGATTTCTGCCATGGTCTTTTTGCCGAAACCGATGCGGAAAAAATTTCCCTGCAAACCAAAAACCGAAGCGGGGAGTAATAGCACTCCGGTTTTTGTAACAAGCTCTTTTACAAAGCTTTCTACCGGACCGCGGCCTTTAAGTTCGATTGTTGCCATTGAGCCGCTTCTTGGCCGAATCCAGGAAAGATGTTTTTCATTTCTCTCCATGAAGTTGTCCAGAAGTGCGATGTTATTCAGCATTACGGTTCGATTTCGTTTTAGGATATAATCCCTCTTACCGAGAGCCATAAGGGAAAGCAGTTCACTCGGAGCGCTATTGCAAATCGATGTGTAGAGTTTATACGACCCTACTGCATGGGTTAAATCGGTGTCTTGGGAAGCGAGCCATCCGATCCGAAGACCGGGAAGTCCGAACGATTTTGACATCACATTGAGGGTGATTCCCCGTTCATATGCATCTGCTATCGATGGAGTTCTCGTAGTTTCATCCACTTCAAGAAAGCGGTACACTTCGTCGGAAAAAATATAGCTGCCACAGTGTCTCGCAAGTGAAATGAGGAGATCGAACACTTCTTTGTCAATGAGGCTCCCGGTCGGGTTGTGCGGAATATTTAGGACAACGAGTTTCGTATTCCTCCGAAAGGCTTTTTTGAGCATATCAGGATCGATGTTCCAGTTCAATTCCCGCAAGAGGGGGAGCCTTGTCACGTCGGCCCCTAAATCTTGGGGGAGGGTCAAGAGGGATTGGTAGCAAGGAGTTACGACAATCACATGGTCATTTGGTTTAATCAGGGTTCGCATCGTGCAATAAATCCCTTCTTCGGCGCCGGCAAAAGTTGAGATGTGGTCCGAATCAATGCAGGTGTAGAGGGAAGAAATTTCATGGCGGAGGAGAGGCATTCCTGCCGGTTCAGTGTATTCCAGAGAAAGTGTATGCCACCTCTCGTGTAATTCCGGATCGGCCATCTCCAATATTTCCTTGAGAGACCAACTTTCTGCAACCGAAGAACAGAGCATGTAGGGTGCGGTGAATTCATACTCTTTCATGAATTCTTCGAGAAGAAAAGGGCGGAGCGTATTCAAAAAAATCTCCTTTCGCATTCGTTATTAAGGGCCCCTTCAATCATTACCGCAAGAGCTACCCGTAAAACCCGAAGGTTATATCCCCGGAAGAAGGCGGCATGGCCCTCTTTTTTTGCCATTTCGCCAATGGTCTTTATCAAGCTACACCGCCTCGGAGAAATTTGCATCACCAATTTGATATTGTCAAAAGGCTGTGAAATAAAGGAGCAGACTACTCCGGAAGATAGTCCGGCTACGAAAGTGGAAAAAAGTTTTCCCTTTCCCCGTGCTCTTAAGTTGTGTTCAATGAGATTCGTTGCCGAATACGTGCCGACCCAGAAAACTCCTTCTCGTAAAGAAAGAGCGATGGATCCCGTCATAAGATGAGCCGGTCCTCCCGATTGTACAATCATACGGACGGCTCTAGAAAATGACTTTTCTTTTTGTTGCCACGTCATTGCCATCTCACATGTCGAGCCGGCAAAGCCTGCCAATATGCCGCCGAAAAAACCCGCTATAATTCGTTTTGCCGTCGGGGACATATTTTCCGGTAAAGCGCGTTCATTGATGGCTCTTGCAGCGCCCAGCGCTATCGTATCGACGGGAACGGAACTGACCATGTGAGTTATGATTCCGCGATAGAGAACGGCAGGGCGTAGTGTAAAAGGCCATCCTGCTTGAAATCTCGTTTTCAATACCCATAAGGGGTGATTGACCAGGGCTTCGGTAACTCCGATAGTAAAACCGGAAAATAAACTGGCACCCCAAGGAGTTTTTTGCCGTGTTGATGAAGTTTCCGACAAGTCCATGAAAAAAGTTTACAAAAAACCAATATTTTTGTGGATGTTATTCTCGTTTTTTGTTAGAATCCTACTTTATTGTTGAGAGCCGTTAATGATTGCTGATCTAAAAAAGTCCCGTCCCGATCTTTTCCGGATACTAGATAAACTAAATAAGAAAAGTCATTGGTACAATTTCGTGTTTCTTTTCATGGATTACGGGCTTATTTTTCTATCTATAGCAGCAAGCATCGGGTTCCATAATCCCTTTATTTATTTTATATCTGTGCTTGTCATCGGAAGCAGGATGCGCGCCCTGGAAAATTTGTTGCACGAAACGTCTCACGGTGCTCTCTTTAAAAGCCGTTTCCTGAACAACACGCTGGGCCTTTTTTTGTGTGCCTTTCCTATCGGAAGTTCTTTGCACGCGTATCGCAAATCTCATATGGCACACCACACTTATTTGGGAAACAAAGAAAAAGACCCTGACCTGATCCGATATACCAAAATCGGTGTTGATGCTCTTCCTTTTGAAAAAAATCGGCTGATTGCCCGTTTTCTCAGAGTGATATTTCTGCGGGATTCTTTGATGTACTTGAAAAACACATTTTCTTCTTTTGTATATGTCAAAGGGACACCCATGAAAGAGCTGGGGATGCGTCTTTGTTTCTTTTTCATTGCGAGTGCCGTTATTCTTTTTCAGGGATGGGGTGTGTATTTTGTCTTATACTGGGTGATTCCTTTTCTTGCGCCTTTGCAAGTGATTCGTTTTTTTTCCGAAATTTCCGAGCATGGCGGCCTTTATCGCGAGCGTGATGAGATCATGATGACCCGTAATAATCTCATAAATCCTGTGGCACGATTTTTTATATACCCCCACGGCGACGCGTATCATTTAACTCACCACTTGCTTCCGGCAGTGCCGCACTACCATTTATCCCGTGCGCATCAGATTTTGATGAACTGGGACCCGTACGCAAAAGCACACCATTGCTACGGATATTTCAAAGCGGGACTTACGGGCCTTCCCGTGAGTTTTGATGAGATGGTGTTTGAAGGTCGGCAACAAGAAGTGACAGGCGGATAGGGAGGAATATTGTGTACTTTTCTCACTTTTTTCAAGGTATATTACTCGGATTGGGACTCATTCTTCCTTTGGGACCGCAAAATCTGTTCGTTTTGAGCCAAGGGATGAACCGCGGGCGAATGGTCAACGTCATCACGGTTGTGCTTGTGGCTTCTTTAGCCGATACAGTTCTCATCGCGCTTGCAGTGGGGGGGATATCGCTCGTTATCTTCAATATTCCGCTATTAAAAGCGGGGATTTTTCTTGGCGGCATTTTGTTTTTGTCATTTCTGGCCATCCGATCATGGTACAAAATGCCGAATGAGCAAAGTTTTGAAGAACCAAAAACGTTGCCCATTCTCCGCATTGTCGGCTCTACCCTTGCAATTTCGTGGCTGAATCCGTACGCATTGATTGATGCTTTTTTGACAATCGGTTCGTCCTCCACTATTTTTTCAGGTTTGCCCAAGGTCTTTTTTATGACCGGCTGCATCACCGCGTCATGGATATGGTTTATGTGTTTAGGATTTTTGGGAATCAGTCTGGGGAATTCGCTTCTGATTCGAAAATACCAGGGAAAAGTTTCGGCCATAATTATGGTCTTAAGCATTGCCGTTTTAATACGAGCTTTTTTTCATTCTCAGCAGTAAGGAGGTTCCCATGATGAGAATATCTATTGACAGTCAGGTCTTTAATCAATTTCCGACCACAAAAATGGGCTTTGTTGTAGCTTCTTTTGATCAGCAACAACTTCGTACCGAGACGATTGATTCGAAAATTTCCGAGTTGCAGAAATTGCTGCTCGAAAAGGGCTTTAAACTCGGAGAATCCGTAAAACCGCGGCCACGCATTGCCGTATGGAGAAATGCATACTCCCAATTTGGCTGCAATCCGAACGAATTTCCTTCTTCTATCGAATCACTCACCCGAAGGGCGCTCAACGGGAAATTTCCAAGACTCTTGCCAGTCATCGACTTTTATAATGCCTATTCCGTCGATGTGCAATTTCCGATGGGGGGGTACGATCTTGAAAAATTGACCGGGGATATTTCACTCACACTTGCCGGCAAAGAAGGGCTTTTTACGGGAATTGGCAGCAAAGAGCCTGTAACAATGGCACCGAAACATGTCGTATATAAAGATGGAGAAGGGGTGATTTGCTGGGCTTGGAATCAGAAAGATGCTGAAAGGACTGCCATCACAGAAGGAACGGGTAAGGCAGTTTTCTTTATAGATTCTCTTGATGATAGGGCGGAGGGAGGGCCTTCTCTGGAAAACGCCGTTCTCCTCTTTAAAGAGCAGCTGAATGGAATCGGTGCTGTTACACACGCAGACGGGTGCCTGTCGCAAAAAAGTCCTGCATGCGAAGTCGATCTCTCCCTACTCAGAAAAGTGGAGCAAAAAAAGGCGGCGGCGGTTTCGGAAGAACTTCTTCCGGATGTGCTGCTTTCGGATTCAAAGGAGTCTTTTGATATTACCCATTTGGCTGCGATAGGACAATATAGTCTCTTCGTAGAAGCGGCGGCCAAACACCCGCTTTCCATGCTGAAAAAAGACGCTAATGGACACACCGTGTTGATGCATGCTGCGGTGGGGAGATCGGTTCCCATTACCCGATTTATTCTAGCACGATTACACGAGTTGCAAAAGACCGGCACAATCGAGGAAAGTGACAGACTCGAGTTCATTAATGCCACTAGCAAATTCCGAGTGACGGCTCTCGATGCGGCCAGGAAACACGGACAATCCGAGATTGAGAGTTTGCTGTCACAAGCGGGAGCAAAGTAAGGGAAGAATATGTCGAGCATTACCAATAGCGAACCTTCCGTTATGGTGGAACGCCACCGGTTGAATAAAGTCGGCCATGTGGCAAATGGAGCATCGGCATGTCTTGTGATGCTTTTGACTACGCAGCCGATGTATACGGTAAAAACGTTTCTCATGGCCCGGACAAGGTTTCCTCCGATAGGAAATGTTTCTCATCTTTTGCAGTTAGGATACAAAGGGATCGGCGTAAATTATATGGGGAGCGGGCCGGCGGAAGCGGCGGCTTTCTTCGGCGAACATAGTTTTTCCAAGCTTTTCAAGGAGAAAAGCAATACCGAACGTGTTGTTGTAAGTCTGGCTTCAGGTATGGTCGGTTCCCCTTTCAACACTGTTGCAGAGGGAATTATGACACGCCAGCAAATCACCCGAGAATCTTTATGGCAAGCTACCCGTGCCATTTACAACAGGGGCGCCGTCCTTGGGTTGTTACGGGGCGGTGTGCCCACTGCCTTTAGAGACGGCGTTTTCAATTGGGGACTTTTCGGCGGGAATAGGGTTCTCCGGGATCAGATCAATGGCCGGCTTGTCAAAAAAGATGCTGTCAAAGAGGTGTATCTTTCCGCCTTTACCGGAGCCCTTGCCGGGTATTTGAGCACCCCTTTTGACCTCGTCCGTACAAGGATGCAAGCTCCGGTAGGGGAGAGCAGGCAAAAATCAATGGTTGAGATAATCAGGGGAATCTTGCAAAATGAAGGGGTAAGATCGTTTTTCAGAGGCGGCGGCGTACGTGCTGTTCTTATCGGCTCTGCGGTGGTGGTTCTCACGGCAGCCAAGAATGAAATACCGAGATATTTGCCCGAAAGTTTGTATCGGAGTTAGGTAAAGAAATGTTTTCACTTTTCAATTTTTTTTCACGGGTCGATTCCTTTTTTTGGGCCAACATCGCCTTCATACTGATTGTCAGTTTGGGTGTATTTATGACAGTCCGGATGGGATTTTTTCAATTGACATCGGTTCCGGGAGCGCTCAGGCTTTTCTGGAGTTTTATTATCTCCGGCAGCAAAGAGAAAAAAGGGGTGCATCCGTTAAAAGCATTTTTTGCTTCGGTAGGGGGAATGATCGGGATCGGCAATATCGTCGGGGTAGTGACCGCGCTCCAGATCGGGGGGCCGGGCGCCCTTTTCTGGCTCTGGCTGACAGCTTTCTTGGGTTCGATCATCAAGTATTCCGAAATTTACCTCGGCATCAAATATCGCGTTCCAAACAGCCGGGGAGGGTATGACGGCGGGCCGATTTATTTTTTAAAAGCTGCCTTCAAAGGAATGTGGGCGCCAACCCTCGTTGCCGTGCTGCTCTGCATTTACGGGGTCGAGATTTACCAATTTACCGTGCTCACCGACTGCCTTTCATCGAACTGGAGTTTGAACCGTCCTCTCGTGATGCTGGTCCTACTGACTTTGATTCTCTTTGCTAGCGTGGGGGGAGTTAAACGAATCGGACGGATCGGCGTGTACGTCATGCCGGTTTTTGTCATAATCTATATCGTGATGAGCCTCTATGTGATTATCAGTAATGCCGCTCTTTTACCTGCGATTTTCCTTTCGGTATTCAAGACGGCCTTTACGGGACATAGCGCCGTGGGTGGCTTTGTCGGAAGCAGCATTTTCCTTGCCATCCAGCACGGGATGGCGCGGGCCGCCTATTCGGCCGACATAGGCATCGGGTATGATTCGATTATCCAGAGCGAGTCGTCGGTAACCCATTCGGAAAAGCAAGCGAGCATCTCCGTCATAGGAGTATTTATCGACAGCTTCATCTGTACGATGAGTATTTTAATGGTCCTTATTTCGGGCCTTTGGACCGCCAGCCCGCAACTTGCTACCTCTGATCTTGTACAAAATACCCTGTCTCTTTATTTTCCGTACATGAAGGTCTTTTTACCTTTGTTTCTCCTCGTAACGGGGTTCACAACGATAATCGCTTACATGTGCGTAGGGCTTAAATGCGCCCGCTTCCTGTCGCCCAAGTACGGGGAAAGAATCTATGTGCTTTACGGGATTTTTGCTTTCATCTATTTCAGTTATTTTGACCCGTCCGTACCGCTTCTTGTTATGTCAATTGCCGGAGCGCTCTTGCTCATAATCAACTTATTGGGTATCTTCCGTCTGAGGGATGAGGTAAAATCTCCTTCGTTTGTCTATGACATGTGATTTGAGTATAATTACCGTAACCTATCAGTCGGAAGACTATATCCAAAACTGTCTTGTTTCGGTGATGAAGCACATTAAAGATCTCAGTTATGAGCATATCGTAATTGATAACGACTCGACCGATGCAACGGTCCCGAAAGTGGAAGCGCTTGCATTTCTGCCGCACATCAAGCTGATTCAGACCGGCCGCAACATTGGTTTTGCGAGGGCAAACCAGATCGGATTTGATGCATCTAAGGGACGCGTAATCCTCTTTCTTAATCCTGATATGGAGATGAAACAGGGATTTTTGGACGATCTTGTCCAAACGCTTGATTCCGATCCACATATCGGCATCCTCTCTTGTAAGTTAATGCTCTTAGACGGAAGTTACACGTATCCCGTCAAAACAACCGGAAAGCTTATTTACTTTATCTCCCTTTTCCATTGGTTTGCAAAAAGCAAAACGTTACTAAAGAAGTCTAGTTATATCGAATTTGACATTGAATGCGAGCAAGAGGTGGGGCATGTGAAGGGGGCTTTCATGATGATGCCCCGCTTTCTTCTTTCAGAAATCGGGCATGCCTTTGACCCTAGATATGTTCTTCTGCAGGAAGATGTTGATTTAAGCCGCGAGGTGACCGGGCGTGGTTATAAAATTATTCATTCTCCAAAGACCACATGCATCGATTTTAACAACCGCAGTATGAGCCGGTGCCCTTCCATGATGCCATGTCTCTGTAACATCCGAGGCATTCTCACCTATGTCAATAAATGGTTTGCCCCCACCCACCTCCTCTGGAGCGCCATGGGAGCGGGGCTCTACTTTCTTCGCATTCTATGGCGTGCCGGATTCAAAGCCTCCTGGCAAGGCTATAAACTTTACCGACATCTGGTAAAAAACTGCAAGGAGTACGATAGAGAAAAATCAGCTAAACTGCAAAAACAGAGCGGTATTTATTAATACTAACCGTTGTTGGATTGGACACTGTACTTGATTTTGCTACAATTAGACCGTCTCCTGAGCAACTTTCTTCATTAGAATGTTCTGCAATGATTTGGTACGAATATTCCTTTAAGAAATTCATACAATCACTATGAAGCTGCAGACTATGTGTAGAAATAAAAAAATAATCGACGTCTTTATTTAACATTGCATTTTTGCAGGTTTGTAGCATAGCAAACTCTGCACCTTCAATATCAGCATGCAAAATAGCAACGCGGTCCAATTTATTATCCTTGAAAAAATCATCCAACCGGATCCTTGTTGCATGCGTATCAAAATGAGAATCGGTTTCGTTAGAAATATAGCTTTCATGAAATTGCCCCTTCAGATTATTCAAAGCAAAATGCGCTTTACCCATTTTCATTCTTATTGGATCAGGCTCTATAAGACAGTTTCTTGCATTCACGACTTCTTTTGCAAACCACATAGAATAATATGCCCAATAACAGCCGAGTTCAATCATCACAGCTCCGGGTGCAATGTATTTAAGCACTTCGTAAAAAACTTTTTCTTGCTGTGGCTCATGATGCCCTTGCAGCCCTTCAATGATATCGGTTCCCCATTTTCCGTAATAAGAGTCTTGCAGAACTTTAAGTCCATTGTGCATCAATTGGTAACATAGGCCGTCTTCTTCAAAACATTGCCCCGCTTGTGCTACTTTTGGGATATAATCAACGTCTCTAATGGAAATTGTTTGCGCTACTCTGGATAAAGGATACCAAGGGTCTGCAGATAATCTGCCTAGCAGTTTTCTAAACATACAATTTTATAATAAGGGGGATAGCGCAATTTGTCTAGACAATTAGGATTGCTATCCGATGAAAGAGTCGATGGCATTTATGATGTCACTCACGGGGACAACACAGCAGGGAGGATTCTTTCTGGCGCCTACAAGACGGCAATGAGGCAATCTTGGATGATTATAATTTTCATTATAACAATGCGCAAACTTGCAATCCGATTGCAAGAACACTTTATTTTCCGAATTTAGATAAATCCACTTAGGATTCACACTGCCAAAGAAAAGAAGGGAAGGAATATTGAACACTGTAGCAATGTGTCCCGGGCCCGAATCTCTACCGATATACAACTTGCTATTATAAATCAACGACATGAGATCTCGAAGAGAGCTTGTCTTCACCCAGGGAGCGACCAAGTCTTTCCCTGTTTGAGAAATTTGATATAGCTTAATATTTTTTGATTCTAAATAGTCAATAATAATTTTCCAGTTAACACCAAAAATATTTCTGGATTTATGAAAGTGGTTTTTCTCTATGTGCAATAAAGCATAATCGTGAGTAAATAGAGGTCTTTTTTCTTCGTCGGAAAGAAACAATCGAGGTGTCGAAGGTTTTAAATCAAAAATGTTTGCTTCCTTGCTGTAAGCGTCTAATAGATGCATTTTTGAAAATTTAAAGGGTGCAATATCCAAATTGATGAAATTCTGCCGGAAATGAGTAAAGAAAGCTAATCCACTTTGATTCAAAGAATAGTGAAATGCAAAATCGCAGATGAGTTGTTCTGAGGGGTAGTTACAAAACACTTCATGAAAATAGCTGAGTAGGTTCACTGTTTTTCCTCGCTCAATATAATATCGCACCACCGGTTCTACCCCGATGACATCACCGAGTCCCGCACAGGTTCGTTGAATATGAACAATCGATTCCGGATTTTTTAGCATCGTAGGATTCACCGGTTTCTTTACAAAAGACATTTTAGTAACTCAAATCGTTGTAACACCTCCTCGGTTGTATGAGTACAACAGGGAGGTGTGGGGTATTTATCCAATAAACGGCATGTTTGGCCGTGCGGCAGCCCTACGACTTCATGATAGCAGTGGGCAAAAGGGCATGCTTCTT
>MGLW01000040.1 GCA_001794905.1 Chlamydiae bacterium RIFCSPHIGHO2_12_FULL_49_11 | reverse complement strand
TGGCATATTCGGCTTTTTCCAGTTCTAGCGTATACATGTTTTCGCGGTAGTTTTCCCAGTGGCCGGAGGTGACCCAGAGTGATTTATCCAGCATGGTGGGTGTTTTGATTTCGATATAGCCGGCTTTCCGATGGAGCTCCCTCCAAAAATCGAGGAGACGGTTCCAAATGATCATCCCGTGCGGCTTGATCACCGGCATGCCCGGAGCGGCATCAAAGAAAGTGAAGAGGTCGAGTTTATTTCCAAGAATACGATGGTCGCGTTTCTTTGCCTCTTCAAGAAAATTCAGATATTCCTTAAGCATTTTCCGATCGGGGAATGAGACGCCATAAATGCGGGTGAGCATTTCGCGCGTGTTATCTCCGCGCCAGTAGGCAGCAGAGGTTTTCATCAGCTTGATCGCCTTTACCTTGCCCAAATTCCCGATGTGGGGGCCGCGGCACAGGTCGACAAATTCGCCCTGGGCATAAGAGGAAATTTCTCCCGCATCCTCAAGGGAATCGATCAGTTCCAATTTGAAAGGATTATTTACAAACGCATTTTTTGCTTCCCGCTTATCTTTGTATACGACGCGGCTTGGTTGGTAGTTTTCTTTGATGACTTTTTCCATCTCGGCTTCGATAACGGGAAAATCGTTCTCACTGATGGAAAGGTCGGCAAAATCGTAGTAGAAACCGGTTTCGATCGGGGGTCCGATCGTCGGTTTGGCATTCGAGTACAGGCGCAGGATGGCCTGAGCGAGAATGTGGGCCGAAGTGTGCCAAAAAGTGTACTTGCCGCGAGGGTCGTCAAAATCGACAAATTCCACCTCGTCTCCCTCTCTTAAGGGGGTGGTAAAATCTTTTTCCTCTCCGTTGATTTTGATGAGGACCGCCCTGTCAGGATCGGTCAAATGCAGTTTTGCGGCAAGGTCAAAGCCGGTAATTCCTTCTTCCTGATTGCGCATGCTTTTCCTCTTTTCACTTACAGACATATTGTCTACACTGAGCCTAGTTATGAAAATCGATCCCATTTTACCAGACGAGCAGATGTTTTACAAGAAAACTTGGGAAGCAGGAGTTTTTGACCCCCTCGGACCTCTCTTTATGCAGAAAGCATCGCACGTTGCCGACCTTTATCTGGAAACGCACGGAAATGTCAGCGTTTCCGTCCGGGGGAGCGGTTTTCAAAAAGAATTTTGCGAGCACCTCAACGTTGTGATTGAGTTTCTGCAAAGCATCGGATTTTTAACCGAACGCATCCCCCTCATTTCATCCCCTTTCATGGAGGATTGTGTGCGCCTCACTCTTCAAAAAAAGCCCGGAGAAGTTTTCGGCCACCACGATGTGAGAAAGGCCATTTTTATTTCTCTTGCCGTGCCGCTCCGGCAAACGGTGGGGTCGTGTTTTGCCACGAGTGTCCTCATTGCCTTGCAGCGGGGTCGCATCGATCTGGTTTTTCAGGATTTGTGGCAACTTTTGTTTCGCGGGTCGCTCAGGCGCGAAATCGACGGTACGACGGTGCAATTTTTACCGACGACCGGCACTTCCCTGCAAAACCTCAGTCGCCCGTTTGAAAACCGGATGTTGAAAGATCCGAGCCTCCTCTTTGTGCTCGACAAGTTTCGCTGGTTTTTGCCTTCAGGACATTTTACATTGCATGATGTGATGAAGCACGGAGTGGATCCGGGGGCCGAATGGTTCTTCCTGGAAAGCATCAAAGCCATAGCACAGCCGCCCCTTCTCAAATGTTGGGAATATACCGCTTCTTCCTTTGTCGATGCCAAACTTCCCCTTTCGAAAACCAAGCTTCTCGTCCTTTTGGGGCTGCATGCGCAAACGACCGAAGGACTCCTCAGCGCCATTTTTCAGTGGGGAGAAAAAACGCTCGAAGATGACGAAAAAAAAGCGAGCGCCCTCACAGAAGATTTGCTTTCCCTCGAAAGGGACATCAAAGTGAAAGACGCTTTTTTCCAGCAGACGGGAAGTATGGAAACGATGAAACGGCTGGGGAAAGAAATAAAATGGGAGGCGATGCGCGGAGGGCAGCTCGTTGACCAGGTCGAGTCAATCCGTAAAACGATGTGGCGCAAAAAAGAGATTGCCGAACACGTGGTGGAAAAGCTGCAGAGCACCATTTCCCACTATTTTTGCGATTTATACGATCCGGCACATGCCTCGGAGAGCTCGGTCTTTACCTACGATGCCAAAGCGGCATTTTCCCTCGTCTACAAGTCGCGCAATCAAAACCCTCTTGCTTGGCAAAAGATTCATAGTCCCGTATCGCTTCTTGCCGCTTTGCACGACTATTTACAAATCGTCGAAGAGTTTACAGGGCCTCTCGTGCGTACCATGGAAGAAGGGAAATTTCTCCAGTCCCTCTTTACCCTTATGCACGAAGAGATTGAAAAGACCGCCTTTCTCGATAACGCCCGTTCCAACTTACAAACCTATTTTTCCGAAAACAAAATACCGATCGAATTTGAGAATATCTGGACATACCGGTCGGGAGGTTCTCTGGATGCGTTCCTACAAAGCTTTTTGCCAAAAACGGTGCGGATCGAGAAAGAGACGATCGACATGCGCCGTGCCGAAGACCTCCTTTTCCACCTTCTGGAGCGGATGAAAGGGGCGAGCGTTGAAACCGAACGCGCTCCTTGCTTGTTTACGGCAAAACAGCACGCTTTCATTTTTCAGCCGCACCACAGCTCGTTTCGTGCTTTGTGGGAAAAACGGAGCGACAACACGTATGCCCAGATCAAAGAATACAAGGAACGGAGTCGAGAACTGTTTGCGATGATGCGGCAAGATTTCTCCCCCTTTTTTACCCTGCTCAATGCGGGCCGTATCCCCTTGACCTTTGCCGACACCAATTGGCCCTATTTTAAGATGGCGTTCCAATACAATCCTGAGATAGACGAGATTGACCTGTGGGTCTATTCGGAGCGGGAGGCCTACACGTTCACTTCATGGGTGGAAAACACAAACTGGACTATCACCGCAATATACTCATTATAAGCAAATTGTAAAAAAATTGAAATGAATACTATTATACTGTTATAATGTATGTCATGGCTGTTTCTTTCATGAACAATATCGATGCCTATAATTACGATGTGCTCCGGGGCAGGAGGCACGGGGAGCGCTATATCTGCAAAGAGGATGGGACTTCCTTGCGTATCATGACCCTTTTCGAGCGGGTCCGGTGTTTCTTTTCGAGTTCGTACCGGACCGGAGTGAGAACAGATGTTCGGAGAGCCATTGACAGTGTGACACTTGCGATGCAGATGACGGCCGAGCATGTGGATGAGGTAAAAGCGGTCCTCTTCGAAAAAATGGCCACAATGAACCGGGAAGTGTATTCGCGGAAATTTACCAAAGAGACGATTCACCTTCTCAAAGGGGATCAGCCCGTTAATCAAGATACCGGTATGTTTCAAAAAATCTTTTCCCTGGCCGGGTTCTGGTTTAAGATGGGTAACGTTACAATGCCGGAAGGCTCGGGTGGAGTTAGGGGCAGTTCCGGATCGTATGTCATTTTGAACGGAAGCGGAAAAGCGCTCGGAATATTCAAGCCGGCCGACGAGGAGGTTCACGCACCGTCCCTTACCTACGGTTACCGGTGGATAAAACGAAAGTGGTTTGAAATTTTCTCTTATTTTTACGGGTCTTTCCCTGCGATTGCCGGGGGTTCCGGTTATGTGTGTGAAGAAATTGCCTACCGCCTTGGGAAATACGTCCAACTAGCGTTTGACGCCCGGGAAAATCTGGTACCGAAAACCCGAGCCGTCACTTTAGGAGAGAAGCGGGGATCTTTTCAGGTATGGATTCGGCCGCAGGAAGGGGGCTTTCTCCAAAATGCCATGGGCTATTTGAACGTTGATAAAATTCATCGGGGCTCGCCCGACGAGCGCAGCATCGATCAATCCGAGTTTGAAATGCTTGTGATCAATGATATTCTTTTAGGAAACATTGACCGTCATTCAAAAAACTGGCTCTTAGAAAAGCGTCCGGGAGAAGAAGGCGTCCATATCCGGCTCATTGACGGTGCATCGAGCATGAGTCCCACTCACTCGAATGCATATTTTGAACGGCGCTATCAATATTCGTGGACAAATCTTCCCAATGCACGCCACCCATTTTCAGAAAGGGCAAAAGAAGCAATTTGGCAGCTTTATGAAAATACACAGCAACTGGTTGCTATGGTGCGCGAGCGTTACGAAAATGAACGCGAGACCCAACATCTCGAGGGACGCCTTGCCCGTTTCCGGTCCCGAATCAACGTCCTTCAAAAAATGGCAAACGAGGCCAGACCCATGAGCTTCTTTGCCCAGCTGCGCACCACTCTGCAAGTAGAACGCTTCCTGCTCCCTTCCTCCCTATTCTTGCGATCGGTATTAGAAGGATTATAAGAATAGGGAGGGAGGGCGCTTTGGCGTTTGGAAGAGGGCGCGAACGGTGGATTCGTCGATGAAAAGGGAAAGGCGTTTTTTTGCGCGGGTCAGGGCCGTGTAAAGAAGCTCGAGAGGGAAGCGGACGCTTTCGGGAGGGAAGACGCCAATCACGTGGTCGTACTCGCTTCCTTGACTCTTATGGATTGTGATGGCGCTGCCCAGCGTGAAATAGGGAAAGGTGCGACGAGGAAAGATGGCATTTTCGAATCGGATCGTGTCCTGGTGCAAAGTGCCCATATCACCATTATAAAGACCCAGTTCATGGATGTTTTTGGTACACATGATCGGATGCACGGCGTCCGGTGCGGCCGCGAGCATCCGCGCATTAAGATTTTCCGCTCCGTGTTTGCCTTGCTGGAATGGAGTCAGGATAATCCCGGTACCGGAAAGATAGGGAAACCGGCTTTCGAAATCTTCGAACGGGTGCGGCTTCGCAAGGGCAAGGAATGTTTCCACGTCCCTTTGCCGGATGGCTTCGAAAATGCGCATCATTTCTTCATTGTCGGTCCGGCGCACGCGTGTCAGGGTGGTACACGGAATCCGGTTTGAGTCGCACAGGTCTTGGAAAATGCCCTGCATGCCGATGGGCGGCAGCTGCATCGGATCTCCCATCAAAATGAGATGCTTTACGTAGCGGAGGGAGGAAAAAACCCGCTCAAACAAAAAAAGATCGACCATCGAGGCCTCGTCAATGAGGAGAATCTCCTCGATCAGATCGACTTCTTTGGAATATCCGTCCTTTGACAATCCGAGATGCTTGTGAAGGGTGGATGTGTGAACTCCTTCCATCTTCAATTTCTGCAGCGCTTTTCCTGTCGGGGCAAGAAAGGTGATTTTGGCGCAGGGTTTTTTTTCGAACGCATGCAGTGCCAGTTTTTTTGCTACCGTTGTTTTTCCTGTGCCGGGGCCGCCGGTAATGATCGAAAAAGGAGCCGAGAGAGAAAGGCGGACGGCCCTTTCCTGCTCGTCTTCAATATCGGAAAGGGAAAATGCTTCGTTCGGGAGCCGGTTGCGGATCGTTTCGAGAGCTCTAAAAGTACGGCGAGTGAAGAGAAAATTACCGGATACGACGAAAGACGGGTGCCGGCGGAGCCATTCGATTGCTTCGGAGGGGGCTTTTTCGAGGGAAATGGAGGCGTCGCCCCTTCGCAAAGCATGCAGAAGTTCGGGAAGGAGTCCATAGGGATCGCCGTGAACTTCGGCAAAATCGGCATCTATACGTTCGATAGCGCACCTCCCGGGATGTGCACGACGCCGTCCGGCAGCCCTCGCAAGAAAAGGAAGAAGGCGCCTTTGTATGCAGCGTCGAAATCAGCATATTTGTAAAAGGCGCGGGTGGAAAGGGAGAGCGCCCGCGCATAAATATGCGCCTGATCGAAATAGTTGTGCTCTTCCATCGCCCTATTGAGTGTTTCCGGGCGGTAATCGGGGAGAAGGTTTGTTTTCCAATCGACAAGGTAAATCGATTCGGGGAGAAAGACGACAAGGTCGGCAAATCCCTTGACAGGCCCGTAAACGGGGTCGGCATAGCCGAATTCCGCTTCCTGAAAAAGGCACCCGGGAGGAATGGAGACAAGGGGAATGCCGTCAAAAAGGGGAAGCCGGAGCGCTGCCATGCACATCGAATAAATTTTATCCGTATAAAGCTCAAAGCGGGTTCCTTTGACCGCTTCCCGTATGAAGGAAAGAATCACTTTCTCATTCCGGGTCGCGTACATTTCTTTTTCGATCAACGTTTCGAAAATGAAATGCATCAAGATGCCGAATTCTTTTCCGGGGGGGATGTCGCCGCTGCCGGCCACGACGGGAGAGGAAGGACCAGAAGGAAACAGCGCCGAAAACGAAGTGAGAGTTTGTTTTTCCGTTTTGAAAGGAAGGGGAAGAAACGGGGCGGTCCGTTTCGCATTGCCGGGCGGCAGTAGAGCCGGCGCGAACGTAGAAACAGGAATCAGCGAAAAGCCGCTCTCGTGGAGTGTAGACAAGATTTCACCATAGGGAGGCATCTTGGAATAGAGCATCTCGTAAGAAGTGTAGGGCCGCTTGAACCGGGCAAGGAGAAGTTCGGTCGGACTGAAAGATCCAAGCGGATTTTTTGCTATGGGAGCAAAAAAACAAAACCAGTAGCAGGCCGATTTACACCTTGTCAGAGACACGTAAAGAAGGCGGAGTTTTTCCCGGTCTTTTTCCTCATAAGCTTCTTTCTTTTGTGCAAGCGTGGCGGCGACGCCATACTCACCATTCTCTGAACGCACGATGCCGATCGTTTCCTGGAAACGCATTGAGGGGCCGAGCGCAATGACCGTATCAAATTCCAACCCTTTACTCATATGCATCGTTGAGATGGTCACCATCTGCTCTTCAATGAAGGGCTTTTTGAGAAAGGAAGAATTGTGGATTGTTTTCCTTCCCTTTTTTAAAAATTCGGCTATCCGGTCGAGGGTTAAATCGGTGTCGAGCAGTACGGCAATCATTTGACGCACTTCGTCCAGACGGGCCGGATCGTGCGATAAAACTTCCTCAAGGGTGGTGTCCATGATCGGTTTGAGAGAAAGCTCGAGAAAATGTTTCCACAAAACAGCCATCCCGCGGCGCGGGAGGATATCACGTAGAATAGCGAGCGTTTGGAAGAGCGGCATAAAAGGGGTAAGGTCGTCGTCATGGAAAACCGGAGATAGGCCTAGATAAGGATGGAGTAAAAAACGTTTCAGTTTGGCGAGGTTGTAAGGAAAAAGGAGGCAGTCGAGGAAAGATTGTACCAGAGTGCAGCTATCTGTGGCAAATAGAGGAGTAGGACTCAATATGGCGGAACGGACAGCATAGCCGGCGAGAAAATCGGCTATTTCTTGCGCCTCTTTTCGGGTCCGAACCAAAATGCAAATCGACGAAGGAAGAGCTCCGTCTCTTATCGTTTGGGTGACGATACCGGCGACTCCGGTGAAAATGGCCTCCTTGTGCGCAGCAAAAAAAGCGTTAAACGTGGAATAGGAGGCAGCAGATTCCACGGTTACAATCCGAAATTTTGCGCCGACGTCGGAAGTTCGTGCAGCGGTCACAGGAGAATACGAAAGGGATCCATCCTCTTGGAATGTAAACAGTCCGGGGGTGTTTTTTTCGTCGAAGAGGACGTTGATCCGTTCCATGACATCACGAGCGGTGCGGTAGTTGGAAGTGAGGGATAGGGTAGAGGTGAAAGACAATTTTGCCCTGAGGTAGGTGGAAAGGTCGGCATTGCGAAACGCATAAATTGACTGTTTCGGGTCGCCGACGACGGCAAACAGTTCTTTCTGCCCCAAAAAAAGAGTGCGGAAAATATTCCATTGCACGGGATCGGTGTCTTGGAATTCGTCGATGAAAACGGCGTCGTATTTTTTTTGCAGTGCTGCCACTACGTGAGGGTGTCCGATAGCGTTTTGGAGCTGTTCGAGTGTGGCATCGGAAATTCCGTACTCCGATTTTTCCTTCCCTAGCCGGTGCAGTAGCTTGGTAGCAACACACAAAATCGTGGTATGGGGGCTTCTTGCTTTTTCGGCAATCTCTTCCAGCCGAAAAAGAGATGAAGCCGTTTTCAAAGCGGGAAACGTTTTTCCGGCCCTCGGCTCACATGTCAAAAAGGAGACGGAAAGACCGGCAAAAGCCGGTAAAGATCCGCACCGGATGGCATCGAGTGCCTGTACTACCTCTTCTTTTATGGCGTGGGAGCGATTTTCAAGTCCTTTGACATGGGTCCGGAGGAGGTCTACATCATGGTCAAGTTCCTTGGGATCGATGGCGCGGGCGATTTTTTCGAAGGCGTCCGAGAGAGTGTCAAAGGAGTCAACGGGGGTAATTTTGGGATTCAGCATGACAAAGGATGCGACTTCCCCGATCATGCGCTCCTCATTCCTTTTGAAATGGGAAAGGAGTTTTTCCAGTTGCCCCACAGAGAGCGTTGAAAGCTCGGAGATGATCGCCCGGAACAGTTTTTCGCGCATTTCGAAGTGGGAAGGGGATTCGGCCCCCGGAAAAAAGCCGGTTTCAAAAGCCATCTCGGAGAGGACCGCTCCGGCAAAACCGTGCAAAGTAAAAACGCGGATCATGTCAAAAAAAAGAAGGCTGCGCTCGAGCTTTTCGGCGCGAGGGTCGTGTGATGCTTTCAATATTTCGAGCTCAAGAGTGATGCGATCAAAAATGCGCCGCCTCAGTTCGCGCGCCGACGCATTTGTGAATGTGACGGCCAAGATCTTTTCGATTGGAATGCCCCGCAAAAGAAGAGCGAGAACCATCGTCTCGATCGTGTAGGTCTTGCCGGTGCCGGCCGAAGCTTCAATGAAAAGGTCAGTCACCGGTATCCTCCATCAAAGCATCGATAGTAGGGCGCCAATCGTGGTCGAATGAAGGGGTGAACTGTTCGATATACGGGTCGGAAAAATTAGGATCGAGGGTTGATCTCCACAAATCGTAATCGAGATTTTTTTCCCGGTGGGCCTTTGTCACCGTTTCAGGGAAGAGAGGAGAGGGGATTTTGCTTGCGGTAAGAATATACTCAAAGTAGGTTTCGAGATTGCCCCGGAAAAGAGAAATATTCCAGACCGTTTCAGAACCGGCAAAAGAAATTTCCTTCAAGGAAGGGATCGTTTCCTTCGCGATCAGAAAACGGACGATCTCTTCGATACGGCTTTCCCGATTTTCTTTTGCAAGGGAAAAAATGCCTTCTTCGTACACATCTTCCATTTTTCCGATCACGGTGATCGTGGTTCCTCTAACGCGGAAAGTGGGAGAAGGGACGATCAGAAAGCCATCATTTGATTGGATTGTGTCGACGACAGGGGAAAAATGAAGCTCGCGCGGATTTTTCTCATGATATCCCAGTGCGGAAATACCCCTCACGAGAGCGCCTACAGTGTGCTCAAGCCGATTTTTTTTGGCTTTCTCGATGGGTGTGACGGTTTCGAATGCATCCCAGACATTGTGCACCTCCCTGTTTTTGCGAAAGTGATTCAGGGCTTCTCTCTTGAATTGCCGTAATTCTTCTTTTGAAAAGCCAAGCGACACTTTTTCTTTATCGTCCGAGAGGAAGATGCCGAGACCCTTTTGTCCAAAAAAGCGGAGCGGGTGGGAAAAGAGGCGCGCGATGTCTCGGATATCGATTACAATTGGATCGGGATGTTTCTGTGCAAAAGATGCTTGCACGCTCTTTTTTTGGGGAAGGACAAAAGGGATGGGGTCATGAGCCTGCTCGAGGAGGCATATTCCGTAAGTTGATTCAATAAATCGGAGAAAAGATTGGACGACGAGGCTGACCTCCATCTCTTTCGCATCGTTGTCATGCGAGGCATAACTTATGATCAGTATGGAGGCTTGCATCACGCAAGTTAAAAAAGCATAGCGGGAAAGGTGCATGGGCAAATGGCCGTTCTCGATAAGAGACTGTTTTTGCAGAGAATGGAATGTGATGGGGGGAGGAAAGGAGGTTTCGTCCATGCCCAAAAGATAGATGACGGGTCGTGATATAATGCGTCCGTCTTCGAAGGGGACAAAAGTGACAAAATGGTCTTTGTTTTCGATGGAAAGGAGAGGGGGCTGCACAATATTCCGGAGAAAAGGAATGATCTCGACAAACGAAAACCGGCCCCGGATTTTATAAAGATGTCCCAATTTTACGCTTATGACGGCCCGCTCTTCCGAGTCGATCGAGAAATCCTCTATGAGATTTCTCAAAGTAGCGGACCACTCAGACGCTTCCATAGAGGCTGTGATAAGGCCGTCGATCCGTTCGGTCAGATTTTCCAGTACCGCTACTGCGTCTCCCAAAAGTTCTAGATCATCGAACCGGGTCTCTTTTAGGGGAAGTTGAAACAAATAACGGCGGTAGCCATCAAGAATGGAACCGGAGCGCAGGGAAAATGTTTGGAAAAATTCCACAATCCGCTGCGCTTCTTCGGCGCTCCATTCTTGCCGGCGATAAAAGTCCTCTTCGGCAAACAGGGCTATTATTGCTCCTGTATTTCGGTTGGGTTCAAGCAGGGCAAAGAATTTTGAAAAGAAGGAGGCGGCCCCAATCACGCCGTCTTCAATCCGGTATCCGAGAGGACACCCTTCCCGTTCAAAGACAAGACGGATATAGGGGGCGTATCCGATTATGTCGGGGCAGGCCACAAGCACGTCTTTTTCGGAAAGGTGCAACCGGTGCAGGTGTGAGCAGATTCGCTCCACGAGAATCTCCACTTCGGCCATCTTGGCAGGAGCTTTGTGGAGTTCGATGCAGGGCGTCCTGCCTCGAAATGGTGTGATTTCGGATTCGACAATATCTCGCCGGATATGGGAAAGAAAAGAAGTTCCTTCCGTTTCAAAGCGAGAGGTGAACGGAACATGGTCGAGAGCGGAAAAGAGTTCTTTTCCGTGTGTGGCGAAATTTGCAATCAGTCGGTGGTCTTCTTTAGAAAGGGAGACGTATTCTTGAAACGATTTTCCCCGGTGGCGTGTTTTCAAAAATTCGAGACCCCTGTCCGATTGAAAATCCCACCATAAAAATCGGGACGGTGAAAAAAGGTACCAGTGTACATCGATAAACAAGGCAGCCTTTTTAAAAAACGAAAGGAGAAAAGAAGGCATTTGGGTAAATCCGAAAAGATGGACAACTATAGAGGAAGAGGTGCATTGAGAAAAATCAAATTGGTGGAAGAAAAAAAAATCCTCCTGCAAACGGGTAAACAGATGTTCGATCCACACATTTTCGGTAAAAATGTCCTTTTTATCATAAAACTGCCATCGGAGAAATTCGCGGGAGAGACGGAGGGCAAGAGCAGTACGGAGTTCATCATTTTCGCGGTACTGCTTTTCAATCGGAGCTTCTTTGAGGGCCGTGTCCACCGAAAGATATAGGGTGAGAGGGCAGGGCGTGCGGCAAACTTCTCCGGTCCATTTTTCGAGAAGGGTAAAACAGCCTTTTTCCAGACTCATTCTTTTCAACCCGAAAAAAACACCCTTCTTTTTTAAAAATGTTTCCCCGATCATGCGGGATATTGTATCATTCGGAGTCAGGATCATATTCTTGTGAAATGGAGTGTTTTGCAAAGAAACAGTCCGGACAAGATCGTCGGCAAGAATATCTATCCTGTTGGATGTGAACACATTAAGATTGTCTTCACCCCTTTTCTCCTTGTCAGAATCCATAAAAATAGGATACAATCCGGAGCGTTAAAAGACTATCGAAACAACACGAAAAATATGAGTAGAACAATCACCCTAAAAAAGAAAATCGAGAGGATTCGGAGCGAAAATTCCTTTTTTCACCGCCATGCTTTCGGGGTGATGAATTTTTCCCAGATGCTGAGCGTTTTTAACGACAACTTTTTTAAATTCCTCACCATTTATTACCTTCTTGCCATAAAAGGGATTGATGCCTCGAGTGAAATTCTTTTCTGGATCGGTGTTTTGTATGTGCTTCCGTTTTTAGTATGTTCGTCGTTTGCCGGAATGCTCAGCGACAAATTCAGCAAGTCGCGCCTTTTTATCGGATTTAAAGCATTTGAAACGGTGATTCTTATCGGAGCTTATATTGCCTATGCAAACGGATTTGTTTTCGGCTGCTATGCCGGCGTTTTTCTTCTTTCTTTGCAAAGCGCCCTCATCTCGCCTCCAAAGTATGCCATGATTCCCGAGCTCGTGAAACCGGGCTACATCCCGAAAGCCAACGGGTATTTGACTTCCGCAAGTTATCTCGCCATCATTTTCGGCACCTTTGCCGCTTCGCTCGTCACCGATTTTTTTGCAAAAGACTTTGTCCGTTGTCTCCATGTTGCTATGCTTGCCTCCGTTTGCGGCCTTATTTCTTCTTTTTTGATCCCTTATACGGAACCAGGCAAAAGCACGGGCAAAGCGAACATCCTCTTTTTTGTGCAAACCTATCGCACCCTTAAAGCGTCCAGGAAAACGCCGAAACTCGTCCTCATGATTATCGGATCGGCCTTTTTCCTTTTTGTCGGCGCATTTCTTCAACTTAATGCGATTCCGTATGCGATCGAATCTCTTTCTCTCTCGGAACAGGGGGGCGGGTACCTTTTTGTCGGCACTTCGGTTGGGATTGCGATCGGAGCCATGCTGGCGGGCAGGCTCTGCCGCAAAGAGATCGATCTTGGCCTTGCCTTATTCGGCATCATGACTCTGGGTATTATCTTGATTTTTACGCCATTTTTTGCCACTTCCGTGACGCTATCCGCCATTTTTTTCATGGCCCTTGGCTTGTGTGGTGGCCTGTTTGTCGTGCCTTTGGAGTCTTTCATTCAAACACATTCCCCCTCCGAAATGCGGGGGCAGATCGTCGCAACCGAGAATTTTCTCAGCTTTACCGGAGTATTGCTGGCGCCCTTTTGCCTCTTCCTTTTTTCAAAAGGCTTGCGGGTATCGGCTCTTTCGGGGTTCATTCTTTTAGGTTTCATTATTTTCGGCTACTTTGTACTGACCTTGCGCAAGCTGTCGAGCCATTTTTTTCATTTCCTCTCCCTCCGTTTTCTCCATCCGTTGTATAACCTGCATTACATCGATTATCCTCAAACCGTTTCTCCGGAAGACGGAAAATTTGCCCTCGTTTTTAAGACGGGGCAAATCTTTGATGTGATGCTTCTTGCGGGAGAGACATCGAAAGCCCACTACATCTACGTGAAAAGTAAACCGTCGCTCAAAGATCGGCTGACGCGCCTTTTTGGATCAATCCGGATCGTATATGAACATGAACTCGGCAATCTGGATTTGAATGGCCTGATTCCCAAAGGGGGAAGACCCTATATCCTTTTCGAATCGGTTCGCCTTTTCTATTTATTCGAACACCACAACTATTTTGCTGTCCTCGAGCAGGGGCTCAGCTATCAGCTGAGACAGGTCGAGCTTAAAGCGACCACACACATGGGGCATCCCTGGACAAAGCTTTTCAAGCGGTCCGAACTCACATACCGGTTTGCCCCTCTGAAAAAAACGTTTATCTCACGAGAGCGAGAAAGGGCAAGGGAAAATGCGGTACGGTAAACAATTATTCTTCTTTTTCTTTTTTGCCCAAGTGTTTGCATCTGAGGTAATCCGACAGGTTGTTGACGGGCGTGAAAAAGTGACCCAAACTACTACCGATACGCGCGGTCGTGTTGTTGAAGAGATGGTTTTAGAGGGGAATGCGGTTTTCTCCGAAAAAAGTCTGCGATATGACAGCCACGGGAATGTGATTTATGAGGGGGTGAAGGGGGCCAACACTCCACTTTCCATCACTAGCCGCACCTTTTCCGATGATAATCTACTCCTTGAAGAGGTGTCGCCCTGCGGAGTCATCACGAGATATACTTACGTGCCGAAAACTTCCCTGGTGAAGACGGTAAAAGTGATCGACCAAATGCGCATTTGGCAACGCACCGTTTACGAATATGACGAAAAAGGGCGGCTCGTCAGAAAAACCATCGATGACGGATCGGCCGAAGATATCGGGAGTAGTTACAATATGAGCGAGAAAGAGGTGGTGGAATGGCAGCGCACTGAAAAGGCTCCGTTTCTTCCTCTCCGGCGCGAAAAAAAGCGGCTCTTTGAAGGAGAGCTTGTCACGGTGGGCTGCAGCGAGTACGAATACGACGGACGCGGCAATCTTGTTTTCAAAAAGAAAAATGGCAAAACTGTTCTTCAAAAAACCTATGACGATCGCGGGCTTGTCGTTTACACTTCCGAAGGAGGGGGCACCCATACCCAATACGACAAAAAAGGGCGTCCGATCCAGGTTGCGTCTCCTGCAGGCAGTGAAGTTTATGTATATGATGCCCATGGCAATGTGGTCGAAGTCCGCAAAAAAGGCAATGTCGAATACCGCGAGTATGATAAAGAGAGCCGCCTTGTGCGCATTGTGAATCCTACCGGAGTGACGGAGTGGGATTACGATCCGTTTACGGGTAAACCCGCGTGCGTGAGAGCTCCTGACGGAAAAGAAGAGAAGTGGAAATATGACTTCTGCGGCGGCTGTATTGAACATACCGATACCGAAGGGCGCACGATAAAAAACCGGTGTGACCTTTTCGGAAGAATTGTCGAATCGACCTTTCCGGACGGGGCGTCTGAAAAACGCTCCTATACTCTAGACGGACGTTTAGAAAGCATCACAGATCCCGACGGATTGAAAACGGCATTTGAATACGATCCACTCGGGCACAAAGTGCGTGAGGCATTTTCAAAAAAAGAGCGATTTCTCGGGGAAATAGTGTATCGGTACCATGGTGGGAATCTCGTTGAAATGGTCGATTTGGACGAAATCAAAACCACATGGCGCTACGATGCGCATGGCAATCGGGTGCAGGAGAAACGGGCGGGACGGATTGTGCATCCCGTATCGCCAAAAAAAGAGCCTCCACCGCCGCCGACGAGGACCGTGACTCCGGTGTATGACGGGTCCAGCAAGCTTTATGACATTGTCACCGAATACCGCACATCTTTGCGCGGACAAGTGACAGAAATCATTGAGCAAGGTGCGGTGACGAAGTTTACCTACACTCCGGGCGGCAAGCTCGCCTCGAAAACTTTGCCAGATAAAACCGTCCTCCTTTATACCTATGACGATTTCGGTCATCTTCGCACGAAAAAGTCTTCCGACGGCACGATTGATCAAGAATTCGTCCATTCCAAAACGGGCAGACTTCTCAGTGCTACGGACAATGTACACAAGTGTACCGTAAAAAGGACGTACGATGCGTGGGGAAATCTCCTGATCGAAACACAAGGGGGAGGAAAAACAATCGAGAAGAGGTATGATGAAGAGGGCCGCCTCACCACCCTGGTTTTCCCTGACAACCTTGTGACTTCCTACACTTATGCCGATGCTCGTGTGAATCGCATTGAAGTCTTTCTCGGGAAAAAGAGTATGTATGTCGAAACACGGGATGTCTTTGATGCAGAAGGAAGGCTCCTCGAAAAAACGGTGCCCCAAGGAAAGATTCGTTATTCTTATACGGACGGCGGCAAACTTCAGTCGGTTTCGGGGCCCGGATTTTCCGAAACTTACGGTTACGATGCAAACGCTAGGCTCATCAACATGAACGGAGCTCCCTGGAAATACGACATGTACGGCTCCGTGATCAGTGATGCCGTCCGTACTTACAAGTTTGATTCGCTCCGGCAGAGGGTGGGACGGGAAAAAGAGTTGGGAATGTATAATCCGAGCGGCCACCGGGTTGTGAAAGGGGAGGGTGAGAATCGCACCCTTTATACCTATGATGCCGAGGGAAAGCTTCTTTTCGTCCGCTCTCCCAAAGCGGAAATCAGTTTTGCATATGATGCGCTCGGCAGGCGGCTGTGTAAAATGTCGGGCAGGCAACGTGAAGGGTATTTATATGACGGAGTGCGGGAAGTGCAGTCCCGATCTCATCGAGGCGACATCACTCTTCTGTGTGATCCTGCAGGGGCGCCGTTTGCGGTGCAGTGCGGCTTGCAAGTCCTCACTGCCTTTATAGACCCCTTTGGCAGCATCAAATGCCTCATCAACGGGGAAGGGCGTGTGACGCATTCTTATGATTACACGGCTTATGGGCGGGCTTTTTCGGTGTCGGAAACGGCCTTCAATCCCTTCCGTTTTGAGGCAAAACCGTTCGATCCGGAGCTGGAACTGATTTATCGGGACGGCAACTATTTTGATCCCGATACGGTCGAGCTCCTCTCTCATTTTTCCGGAGAAATATAGTAGGTGTTTATGCGTATAATGCTACTTTTACTTTTTTCTGTGATACAAGCGGAAGAAAAATTGTTTTCGGGCTACTTGACAATCCCGGAGCGGAAAGAGTTGGACTATAAGTTTCGCAATAAGCCGGCCCTTCTTTCGCCGGAACTTGGCCGCAGCTTTGAGATGCAAGTGATGAATGGCAAGAAGATCCTCATCTATCCCAACGGAACAAAAAGGATCAAAAACTTTTTCAATCCCGATGTGAGCTACCGCACTTCAGATATCGCGGGCAAGTACGCCATATCAGTCGGCTCTTTCTGAATCTATTCCAAACGCGAAATGGCTAAAGGTGCGTCGTCGAATAATTTCCATTTGGACTGATGTGAAATTATTTGACGACTCGTCCAAATAGAAAAGAGTATGAAAAATGCTCTGACCTTGCCTCCAAAAATAGGTCCATTCTGAAGTAGAAAAACATGCTATCCTTTAACAAAAAGGAAAACAGCATGAAGAAACGATTTACAGAAGAACAAATCATTATCATCCTCAAGGAAGTAGATTCAGGCATATCTCTGAAAGAGGTTTGTCGAAAATATGGCATCAGTACAGCTTCCTACTATAAATGGAAGGCTAAATTTGGCGGCATGGAGGTTTTCTGAAGCGCAGCGCTTAAGAAGCCTTGAAGCTGAGAATAGCAAGCTTAAGCGTCTTGTTGCGGATCAAGACCTTGACATCGTAGCCTTAAAGGATATTCTGTCAAAAAAGTGGTAAACCCGCAGATAAAGCGCGCCTGGGTTAAAGACTTAATGATAAAATATAACTTTAGCCAAAGGCGTTCCTTCAAATTAGTGGATACGATCAACTTCATCTCTATAACATTTACCCATATCGATATTCTGCAGTAAAC
>MGLW01000039.1 GCA_001794905.1 Chlamydiae bacterium RIFCSPHIGHO2_12_FULL_49_11 | reverse complement strand
TCAGCTGTGCATCAACGGCTGCCTGGTCAAAAACCGACATTCCTTCCACGGCACGAAATAAAGGGCCCTCCGCGTACCGGACCGCTTTTGTCACTCCCTTGCCGAGGTATCGGTGCGGATCTTTGTCCCTCAGTTCAAGTGCCTCTTTGGAGCCGGTTGAGGCCCCCGACGGGATGCGCGCCTCTCCGATATGGCCTCCTGTCGTGGTCAGTCTCAAATAGATCGTCGGTTGTCCCCGAGAATCAAGAATTTCTAGCGCTTTAACCGACCGGATCTTCGTCATTCGACTCCCGAATTTTACTATACGATTCGTACCGCATCGGATCGAGCTCGCCGGCTTCTATGGCGGCAATCACACCGCAACCGGGCTCGTGCATATGCGTACATCTCGGATATTTACACCGGGAGGCAAATTTTTGTAAATCGGGATAATAGTCGAGGAGAGATGTCTTGTCCACTTTGGCCAAGGCGAAACTTTTGATGCCGGGGGTATCGATCACGGCACCTTCACCTTCTTTGAGGGGGATGATGAGAGCGGCGGAAGTGGTATGAGCTCCCTTTTGTGTTTGAGCTACAATCTCACTCGTTTTGAAATCGGTTTCGCACACGATGTTGATGAGGGACGTTTTTCCAACCCCCGATTGTCCTGAAAATACCGATAGTTTGCCGGCAAGGAGGTTTTTCAGGGATTCAATCCCTTCTAGAGTTTTGGCACTGGCGGCAACGCAGGTAAAGCCTGCCCGTGTATAGGTCCGCATGCAATGTTGCCAGTCGCCGTCCGGGAGGAGGTCGATTTTATTGATCACGATAATGGGTATCATGTTTCCCATGCTGCATGTGATGAGATACCGGTCAATAAGGGCCGGCTTGAGAGAGGGGCTTTGAATGGAAACGGTGATAAAGCACTGGTCGGCATTGGCAGCAATCGTCTGATTTTTTTTGCGGGACAGGTTGTCCTTTCGTTGGAGGACCGAGCGGCGGGGGAGGACCTCTGCGATGAGGAGGTCGTTATCGAGCCGCACCAGGTCGCCGGCGGCGAGCAGATTTTTTTCGGCGGTGAAATGTTTTTTCAATTTTCCCCGGAGCGAACTTTGGATGAGCTCTCCTCCCCGCCTAAGAAGTACATGGCCCGGTCCGATCGCAATCACCTGTCCCGTATCATGGGGCTTGGAGAGAGAAGTCGGGCTGTTTTTTTTGGATGTTTGCCGGGGCACGATCCGATCTTTTTTTTGCAGCCGCTTCTTGAAGTGCTTTTCCTCTTTATTGGGAGGCTTGAAGTAAAGGTCATCTTCATTCATGCCGGCAATGATAACACGAATTTCCATGTATACTCAAAGGAATTCAAGTGAGGGTTTTTACATTGATTTGAGTATACAGAGAAACAAATTTTTGGCAGATAAGGGGTGTATGGGAAAATCACACGGTTTCAGAGGGTCGCTTGCACTCCGGGTCCTCGTGATCAGTTTTGTCTTTGTGATTCTGCCCCTTGTCTTGTATGCCCTCCTCCTTTTCATCAAAGACTATCGGGAGGAAGAGGAGGCTTTGTTCGAGCGCCTCAATTATATCCAGAGAAGCAATGAAGAATACATTTTTCAACTGGAAAATTCGAGCGTCCTGTTCCTCCAGTCCCTCGACAAGTTGCTTGATATTTTGGTCGATGATAAGAGCAACGTTCTCAGTCAGCCTCTTATGGAAGTGCTCGAAGGGTATGTCACACGGGAAAACCTGACGGCGATTTCAGTCGTGCAGCGGGGGGAGGAAACGTATACCTGCCGCTATTCCACCAATAAGGCGTATATAAATAAAAGGTTTACCTTCCTCGGCCCGCGCACAGTAAAGCCGATCGACTATTTCATCGACGACGACCTCCTATTCGGATCGAGTTTGTACATCGTGGTTAAATTGGTACAACCGATACTGACGCAATACATTATTGCATCAATCGCTCTTTCCACCCTCATAGAAAATTTGGACCGGCGTATGGCAGATGCAAGTCTGGACACGACCGTCATGACGGGGGCGGGAAAGGTACTGGCCACTTCCAACCCGCCGTTTGAAGGGAAGACGTTTTCCTTTAAACCAAGCGCCAAATCGATCGAACTCTCTTCGATCAAAAATGTGAAGAACGGAATTCAATTTCAGGGAGATGTGGCCTATTTCGGGGTTCTTTCCAATATTCCGCAGACCGGCGATATGATCATCCTTTCCCTTCCCAGCAGACTTGTCGTGAAGAGCATGCTAGAATACATGGAACGGCTCGGAATATTTTTGCTCTTCATTTTGGTTATAGGCAGCATTGCAGCCTATTTGCTCACGCTACGCATGTCGCGGCCTCTCAAAAACCTGAACCACATGATGCATAGTGTCGGAGAAGGAGACCTCGAAACGCGTTTTTCTTACGACACTTTCGGATTCGAAATCAACCTGCTCGGAGAAGGGTTCAACCAGATGCTTGTCTCGCTCAAAAAGACGATTGAACACATGCAAATCGAGCGCGCCGCACGGGAAGTATTTCAAAAAGAGATGGAAATCGCGCGGCAAATCCAGCAATCGATCCTGCCCGATCCACACTACGACGATACCCATATTTCCATCCGAACCTATTTCAATCCGGCAAAAGAGGTAGCCGGCGATTATTACGACCTATTACGGGAAGGGAATCGAATTCTCATCACCGTGGCAGACGGTGTCGGAAAAGGGGTTTCGAGCGCCCTCTATTCCTTTGACTTGCGTAGCATTGTGCGTAGCTGTTTTATTCGCGGGGACTCGCTGGAAGACATGGTGCACCATGCCAACAAGCTCTTTTGTGAGGACACCAAAGATACGGGCAGTTTTGTCACTGCCTTCATTGGCATTATCGACACGGACAAAGGAATATTGGAGTTTGTCAACATGGGGCATGAGCCGCCGATCCTCCTGAATGCGGGTCATCCCCCGCGCGAGAGAACCGAAAGGGTGATTGCGTTCGGAGTGGAAGACTCGATTCAAGTCGAAGTGCAAGAGATCCCATTGCAAGAAAACGAAACGATCTTCGTCTATTCCGACGGGCTGATTGATCAGAAAAACAAAAGCGGTACTTTCTTCGGCCTCGAAAATGTGATGAGCGTCCTGGAAAATGCTCCTTCCGATAAGATCATCGACGTACTCTACTCTGCTCTGCAAGAATTTGCCGAAGGGGAAGAGCAATTTGACGACATCACGATGATGATCATTACCGGTAAAAATGAAAATCGGGATGATTCCTCAACAGCTCGATGAGCGCTGTTTTGTCGTCCAGGTGATTTTCTATGGCGATCGATTCGGCAATGTGGAGAAGCCGTCCCAGTTCCTTTGAGGGAGGGATGCCGTAAGAAAGCAAATCATCGGCTTTGAGAAGGGTTGTTTTTTGTTTTTTACGGAGGATGGCCGGGCGGTGGTTTTCCATTTCCCGGTGCATCCGGTGAAGAAACGACGGGTCTGGATGATCTAGCTGAAGGATGGCAAGGCAAGTTTCGATATGTTCATCCGCAAATAGGGAAATCCGGTCATCGGTGCTGAGGTGTTCGATTTTGTTTGCTCTAATGAGAAGTAAAATAAAAGCGGTCTCTTGCTTAGACCGCTTGAGAGTTTTGCATAAGTGGAGAGCTTCATTCCGTGTCATGGAAGAAAATAGGGGGAGCAACTTGGTGATAAAGGGGGCGTCTTGCGGATAGGAATCGGTATGACGGAGGCAACGGTGGATTTCTTCGGGAGTAAGGGGTGGCAGCTGGGGAAAAATTTGCGGCAAAAGGCCCCATTTGTGCAGGAGGCTGATCGCTTCGGCAAAGTGGGGGAAAAGGGACATTTTGCGGATTTCATCGCACACCCGTTCGATGGCAACGCTCGGAAAAAGAGTATCGGCCATTTTCATGATTACCGCAAGGGTTGCGTCGTCGATGGCAAATTGGAAACGGGCGCTATAGCGGACAGCACGGATCATGCGCAATTTATCTTCGGTAAAGCGGAGGATAGGATCGCCGATGGCTCGCACGAGGCCCCTCTCAATATCCTTTTTTCCGTCTACATAGTCATACAGTGTTTCTGTAGTAGGATCGAAAAATAGGCCGTTGATGGTAAAGTCGCGCCTTTCTGCATCCTCTTCGGGAGTCGCCGGTTCGATCACGCTCGGCCGCCTTCCGTCTGTATACTCCATTTCACGCCGGAAGGTTGCGATTTCAAAATGATGGCCTTCTTCTACAACAATAACGATTCCGAACGCAATCCCGACCGGAATGGTTTTCGGGAATAGTTTTCGGATTGTCTCCACATCGGCCTCTGTTGCGATATCGATATCGTCACTCGGCCGGTCCATGAGATAGTCGCGCACCCATCCGCCGGCAAAATAAGAAATGTAGCCTTCTTTTTGGATTTTTTGTACAATCTTTTTTGCACAATTGAGATAGGACATGAATCGCTTTCCGTGAATGGCTTCATTCCAATTCTACTCGTGTAGCGATTAAAAAAGGAGATCATGAATGAAATATCTTATATTTATCCTGTGTTGCAGTTTTATGCTGCAAGCGGAAAAATCGGCGCTGATCTTCGGAGCTACCGGACAGGACGGAGCCTATCTCGCGAAATTTTTGCTCAAAAAGGGGTACACCGTACACGGCGTCAAAAGACGCACTTCCCTCATCAATACCGACCGTGTGGACGATATCTACCAAGATTTGCACATGGACAACGTACGTTTCAAACTCTATTACGGAGATTTGACCGATTCTTGCAGCGTGATCAGCATCATTCAGAGAACAAAGCCCGATGAAATTTATAATTTGGGCGCGCAAAGCCATGTAAAAGTGTCGTTTTACAATCCCGAATACACCGCCAATGTTGACGCGCTCGGGACCCTCCGCATCCTGGAAGCGATCCATCTCTTGGGAATGAGCGACAAAGTCCGTTTTTATCAAGCTTCGAGCAGTGAAATGTATGGAAAAGTGCAAGAGATACCTCAAAGAGAGACGACGCCGTTCTATCCGCGTTCTCCCTATGCCGCTGCCAAAGTATTTGCCTACTGGATCACGGTCAATTATCGGGAAGCGTATAACATGTATGCCGTCAACGGGATTTTGTTCAACCACGAATCGCCGCGGCGAGGGGAAACCTTTGTTACCAGGAAAATCACCCAGGGGCTCGCGCGGATTATTGCCGGAAAGCAGGAATATGTATTCTTGGGCAACCTGGATGCAAAGAGAGATTGGGGTTATGCTAAGGATTACGTCGAAGTGATGTGGAGGATGCTTCAGGAAGACGTGCCGCGCGACTATGTAATCGGGATGGGAGAGACGCATAGTGTCCGTGAATTTGTTGAACTGGCTGCGCGTCATATTGGTGTTGAGATTGCGTGGCGCGGAGATAAAGAACAAGAAGAAGGATATGACGTGAAAACGGGTAAGGTGTACATCAAAATTGACCCTGCTTATTACCGTCCCACCGAGGTTGATTTCCTTCTTTCCGATCCGGCATTTGCCTATGAACAATTGAAGTACAAACCCAAGTGCAGTTTTGAAAAGCTGGTGGCAAAGATGATGCGGGCCGATATTCGGGCAGAAGGGGCCGCGCCGTTTTTGCAATTGCCTCAAATATAATTTCATTTTAGAATGCCTAGAAAGGGGAGGGGTCGATGTATAAAGCGTTACTTGTGCTTCTGGTGACTGCAGCAATGCATGTGCAGAGTTTTGAAGTCCGCATTTCGGATGAAGATAAATACCACGTGCACGAACTGATTTCAAAATTGGGGAAGAAAAACATGGCCTACCTTCTTTACCATAGCAAGCATATGTACGGACTCGGGGACAAGATCGACCACATCCCTCCCCTGCAATTTTTGGGTTTTATTTTGCAGGACCCGTATTTGAAAGAGTGCATGCATGACATTCGTTCCGATTCGGTGAAGTGGTGGAATTTCATGCGCGGATTTACACGGCGGATGAATGAAGAGAAAAAACGGATGGGATACTACCAGGATCAGCTTGTTCCTTTTGCCAACAAATTCAACAAAGATTCGCAGCTTGCCTGGCGGCATCTTGATACGGGCAATTATGAAGAGTTCATCGCCCACTTTTTGAATTGAGAGGGGGTATGCGCTATTTTGCTCTCTTGTTCCTATGTTTACCCCTCCTTGGTGCCTCGTTCAAGTTGGAAGTAACGGAGGAGGAGGGGAAGGTGATCACAGAGATCATCACGACTATTTATAAAAACAACGTGATTTCACTCGGGTTTAAGCAGGGGCATTTGCGCAAGCTAGGGGACAAGCTCCATCATGTGAATCCGCTGCAATTTCTCGGCTACATTTTTTCCGATCCAACGCTTTCTAAATACATGGTGTCGATCGCCAAAAGCTCGTTCAAGTTTAACGGTATCGTTGATGGCCTCGCGCCTGAGCTGAAGAAAATGAAACAGGGTAAGGCTCTCGGTGAAGAACTTCCCTCTTTTGCCGTCTTTATAAAAGTCTCTCCCGACCCTTTGGAAAAAGAAGTAAAGGAAAACGACTGGCGCGGTTTTGTGCGGGCCATCATCGCCGAACAAAAATCACAACAGAGCACAGATCCCCCAAAAGCGGAAAAATAAAACCGCTATTTATACGGCGGAAAACACGAGGGGGCAACCGAAACCGTCCAGCGAAATCCGTGATTTTGCAACGATCGTAATGCCGCGGATAAACTGTTCCCAAGCTTCAGTCACGGCGTGCACACCGTTATTGCCGACGATCACGAGTTCTCCTTGCTGCGGCTTGATCCGGAATGTTGGAGGAGGAAGATTTCGGCGCGCCACTTCGTTCCGATTTTCTTTCGTGCCTTCCCACTTCTCAAACACGCCACCCTCGCTTGGGGCATGTAATATGTAGAATGCCATTGCGCTGCAAGTTGTTTTCGAGTCATGTTCTACCGCATTGGGCGATATTTCATGGATAAGTTCAATACGGGCGCGCGGAACCCGGACTCCGTCGACAGTTTGTGTCGTTGCTCCCCAAGGCCAGTTTCGATTCATCTCTTCGAATAAGAGGTCGAGGGGGCTTTGTCCGTCAAAAATCCAGCGCATCAATCTCCGTACACTTGCAGAGCCCTCATGAGTATGGACCATGTGCATGCCGCGGACCGTTTTGACTTGGGGGTTTTCCAGGGTGTCTGCCTGGGAATGCATAGTGACGGCGGAAAGTATCCGACGATATCTTAATTCGGGTAAGGGAAAACGGACCCGGAGAAAAGCGATCCGGCCGGTAAGGACCAAAAGGAGATTGCGCGTCGAGACATCATTGACAAAACGAGTGCCGAGATGCGTTTCAAAATCGGTCCGGGTAAGAAGGTTGCCCATGGCTTGCGATACTTTCATCATAATAAAGACCTATCTGTTAAACGCTGAAAATCTTAGATTTTGAATAAATTTCTGTCAATAGAAAAGGTGACAATCTAAAACAGGGATTCTTTTTGTTTGAGAGCTTCCAGGCCGGGGAGGTTTTGGTGTTCGATGAATTCGAGGGTGGCGCCGCCGCCTGTTGACAGGTGGGTGATTTTTTGGTCGAGGCCGAGCATCTTGAGGGCGGCGGTTGAGTCTCCTCCGCCGACGATCGACATCGCGCCGCTCTCGGCCACTTGACGGGCAATCTCGAGGGTGCCGCGCCGAAAGGGAGTAAGTTCGAAGACGCCGAGCGGTCCGTTCCAAAAGACGGTGCGCACTCCCCTGAGGGCCGCTTTCCATTTTTCAATCGTCTTGGAACCGATGTCACCGCCGATCCGGTTGGAGGGAATGCCCAATTCGATATCGATTTCACTCGTTTCGGATCCTTCTTTGAGGGCAGGGGCAATCACGAAATCCTCGGGCAGATGAAGGGCCACATTGCGGCTTTTTGCTTTCTTGCAGAGAGATTTGGCCTGGTCGAGGTGGTTTTCGTCCACGAGGGAATTGCCCACTTGAAACCCTTTCACTTTCAAAAAGGTGAAGGCCATCGCGCCGCCGATGAAAAGAGCGCTGACCCGCTCGAGCAGAGATTCGAGAATGCCGATCTTGGATGAAACTTTGCTGCCGCCGACGATCGCAACAAACGGATCTTCTGCCTGTGTTAGAAGGTTGGAGAGCACGAGAACTTCGCGTTCCACCAAAAATCCCATCGCACTTTCTTCAAAATAGGAGGGGAGATAAAAGATCGAAGCGTGTTTGCGATGGCACGTTCCAAAGGCGTCGTTGATGTAAATTTCGCCGAGTTTTGATAATTCTTTGGCAAATTCGGGATGGTGCTGAGGATCTTCTTCTCCGAGGTGGAAGCGAAGGTTTTCCAGTAAGACAACTTCTCCAGGTTCGATTTTAGAGGTGTATTTTCGGACTTCGTCTCCGATGCAATTGGGAATAAAGGTGACTTCGCGGCCGAGAAGTTCGCTGAGGCGCCGCGCGCAAGGGGCAAGGGAAAATTCGGGAACGGGATGGCCGGAAGGGCGGCCTAAATGGCTGATGATCACGACCGAAGCATTTTTTGAAAGGAGGTACCGGATCGTGGATGTAGCGCTTCGAATTCGCTCGTCGTCGGCAATTTCGTGGGAAGGGGTGAGCGGGACGTTAAAGTCCACGCGGAGCAGAATTTTTTTTCCCGACACATCGATGTCGTGCAAGGTTTGCGGCATCATAATTTTCTTCTATCACAAAGAAAGATTTTTGAAAGGATTTGCTGATTCACCAAAACTGGCCCCTTTTTTCCTCCGTTTAAGCTCATGTTCGATCGAAAACGAAAGGTCCTGATCGAACTGTTGTTTGCTTGCCCAGAATAAATATTTGGAAGGAATGTCTTTAAACGGCATGCCGCGATACTTGCCGAGTGGCATTACAAGCATCAAGATCGGTTTTTCCAGACGTTTCATGATCTCTTCAGCACTGGAGAAGGAATGTATCAGATATTTAAAAAGTTGGATGTTGACGAGAACATCGCCCATGGCTCTATGGGTTCCTTCTTCTTCGATGTTGAAGTGTTTGCGCAAATGTTCCAGTTTATTCGAGGCGCTTCCCGATGCGAGGCGTGCGAGGCGTACCGTATCGATTTGCCGATTTTTTGAAAGCCGCTTCGTTTTTCCGAGCCGTTCGAGGTTTTTGTCGATCATGGCCAGGTCGAAAGCGATGCTATGGCCGATGATAATGTGACTGTCCGCGATGTTAACGATAAAATCGACGACGTCGGCGATGGGAGGCGACTCATGAACCATGGCTTCGGTGATATGGTGTAGCTCGATGCTTTCCGCCGGGATTGGAATGGGAGGTTTGACGAGACTTTCATACCTTTGCACGATCTCTTGAAGGGTAAACTCAGCGGCGGCGATTTCGATGATTTCGTCTTTTTGTATGTCTAGACCTGTCGTTTCGCAGTCGATGCAGACAAAGTGTTCCTCATGAAGTGCTTTTCTGTAGCCAATCATTTAAAGCCTCCATTAAAGCCCCGTGAAGATACCCCAGTTTCGTGGAAAAAGCAAGGATAAAATCGACATACGGGTACGAAACCCGAATATCATTGATTTTTTTTTCGATGAGTCCCTCTCTTCGGGAGGGGGCGAGTTTATCCACTTTTGTGAGGACGCACATGACGGGAAAATCGCGGGCATATTCCAAAAAAAGGTGGTCTTGTTCCATGAGGTCATGTCTTGCGTCGATGAGGTGAACAAACCGGATGAGCGGGGCATAGGCCGAAAGGTAATTTTCGATCATCATTTTCCATTTGTCCCGTTCGGTTTTGGATGATTTGGCGTAGCCGAACCCGGGCAAATCGACAAAGTAAAAAGCGTCGTCGACAAAAAAGAAGTTGATGAGGCGTGTTTTGCCGGGAGTAGAGGAGGTGCGTGCCATGTTTTTCTTTCCCAGGAGAGAGGAGAGGAGAGTCGATTTGCCGACGTTGGATCGGCCTGCGAATACGATATGGGGGGCTTTTAATTTTGGCATGCGAACTCCGTCACTGGAAAACAAAAATTCGGCTTTTTTGCAGCGGATCTCTTTCATGTATGTTTTTCCAATCGCAATTTGCGGGTATTTTCATCGACGTGGAAGAAATAGATGTGGATGGCGGCCTTGGGGAGCAAGGATTCGATCACGTCCGGCCACTCGATGAATGTGACGTAAGGGGGCTCTAAAAATTCTTTAAAACCGAATGTCATGAATTCTTCGGTCGAAGAGATGCGGTAGAGGTCGAAATGGCAAAGCTGCGGCTCGGTCGCGTACAAATGTTGGTAGCCGAAAGTGGGGCTGGTGATTTGGGAAGAGTCGAGGGTGAATATGGGAGCCAGTTGTTTTACAAAGGTGGTTTTGCCGCTTCCGAGGTCGCCGTGCAGGGCAAAGACGCTACCGGCAATCATGTACGGGGTGAGGGAGAGGGCAACTTTTTTTAAGCCGTCCAATGAATGGACAGTGACCTCGAAAGAAAAAGGTCCCTGAGCCATTTTATGCCTCTTGGGCTTCTTCCTCGGGTTCTTCGAGCCATTTTTCGACATACTTGGCAAAGCGGGGGTCGGAGGAGAGGGTTTCGACAAACTGTCCGATACGGCTTTCGTCCAAGTAGTTTTGGATGAACTGCAAAAAACCTTCCTGGATTTCGAACCGGTTTTGAGTGGGCACGTCTTTCATTGGAATGTGTTTGATATAGTTTTGTTTCAGGTCGTGGACGACGGTATTTTTGTTTCCGAACAACTTGCCGGTGATGAGGGAGGTGAACACGATTTTGGAAATTTCTTTTGTCGGTTTTTGGATATAATTCCGGATGATTTCGGGATCATCGGAGACGAAAAACCGTTTCACGCGGATGCCGTCCACCCGTTCCGTATTTTCCGGGCATTTGGAGACCCAGTCGTAGATGGCATCCTGGGGGTTGGGGTGGGTATTGTCGCCGAACACTTTGCCGGAGTAGGGGCAAATATAGACCCGGTTTGTCTGTTCATTGACGCTTTCTTTTCCGATGCGGATTTTAATTTCCGTTTCGCGCCACAGGGCATTGTTCTCTTCGAGGATGCGGATCAAGTCTTCTTCGCTCTGGTAAATCTTTTTTTCTTTGATAAAGATGACCGGATCGAGTTTAAATTTCTTCTCGAGATAAAATAAATAGGTAGTGATGAGGTCAGCTTTGCGATTCTTTTTCAAAAATTCTTCGATATCGCCCAGAAGAGGCTCGGAAATAAGGGTTTTAGACATGGACTCTCCAACAGTGCATTACAGCAAAAAGCCTACCACGGCCTCCAGAAAACATCAAGATCAAAAATCCTTTTAGGGCGTGTCAACAAACAATTTACCATTTGAGCTGATAGGAAAGCTTCCAAGCGCAAATGGTAAATTGTTTGTTGACACGCCCTAATAAAAAATTTACATTGATAAGATATCATAAAAATGGAGGTATCATGAAATTCAAAAATTTGATAGGTTTAGCGGTTTTTTTATATTCGACGCTTTTTGCATCAACGGATACATTACGTGTTCAAAAGTTGAATTTTCAGTGGCGGGGGTGTGAAGATTTGAATGCTAGAATAGTAACGGATTCCATTTGTCCACAAGTGCATGATCTTATTTTGATAAAAAATGCGACCCATGAGATGAAGTCAACTTTGGAGAGGCTTTTTGGGTTTTGGTTTCCTTATCAATATACCGATACGGCGTTTCCTGAAGTATGGATTATTTCAAAATATCCCATTACCAAATCCAAAATCACAAGAAAGAGCAGTCCGTTTACGTTAGTCGCTTCAACCGATAGATATGGTGAAAGGGATCAACAAAAAAAAGAGTGTGAAAGGAACGGGTACTATGAAGTGGATAGTTCTATTTCTAACAAAGGGGAGGCCAAGTTGCACGGAGAGCTCGGAATTGAAAGCAAGTATCGAGATGGAAAAGAATCGAATTTTTCACTGGATATTGATGTCCAAAAGCCGCAAAACGGCGAAACAAATTATTCTGTGGGGATGAAATATCGGGGGACGCTTTGACAAGACCTGCGAAAATTGTTTTTGCTCTCGCGATCGCTGTGGGATTGCTGTGGGGTATGTCGATCTATTATAGATTGCCTCTGCTCTCTCTTTCTACATTTGTAACACCTGAGCATTTGCCTTCTGTATGTTTGAAGCAAGATTCTAAGCTGTTTTATCTTACAATTGATACGGGGCTCAGATACGACATGAGTTTGAACCCGGAAGCAATGAGTGCCTGGAAGTACGAGAAAACAGAGAGAAAACTCGAAGTGAAAAATTTTTACGGATTGGTATCTATGCGCGATCTGTATTCCTTAGATTTTTTACGGCTAGGTGGCATAAAAATATCAAATGTCGAGTTCTTTGAAGAACATGATAAAGATACGCCCGTGATTGAGCTATCCGGAGGTATTCGCTGCAGAAATAATCACCCCCATATTCCCACACAGGGCACTTTGGGAATGGGTATTTTCGAACGATACAACATATTGTTCGATTTCAAGACAGCCACGATGAAACTCTATCGCAAAGGAGTGCGCCCGGCGAGTATCGGTAAAAGCAAACCTTTGTCCGTTTCCTTCGAGAGAAGACTTTCCCTGCCTGTAGTGCAACTCGATACCAATTACGGTCCAAAACGGTTTCTTATCGATACTGGATCTACCGTTTCTTGCCTGAGTGCGGATTCGATATCTCGCTATTCCGTTCAAACCAGTGAGGGGACAGATTGGGTGAAACTTCAATTAAGTTACCACGGGCAAACACTGTGCGAAAAACAGTTCCGCTTCTTCGGAGAAAATATGGACCTGATCGGCGTGGACGGCATTATTGGCATGAACATCCTTGGATTTTACTCGGTCTTTTTCGACAACAAAAGAAACTTGGTGTATTTTTTTTGATCAATTATAGGTTGCCAGCTCGTTGACCGAAACGTAGACGAGGATGCCAATGCCGGTGATGATGAGGAGGGCGAGGGAGGCGACACCGGCGGTGATGGCACACTTCCAGAGTCGATTCGAACTGCCGCGCATCCGATAACGGGGAAGAGTTTCGGAAGATTCTAAAAAATCCCGTTTTATGTTTTCCAGAATGCGATGCGCTATAGCGCCAATGCCTACTACGTCATCATCACTGCAACGAATCTGTTCGTTACACAAATTGAATAATTTGTGATGCTGCAGTTCCAAGGCATCCGCATTGAAATGCGCCAGACAATTTTCCCTGGGGCAAATGTAGGTGCCGTTTTCGTTTTTTCCTTGTTCGAATTCGGAGATGGAAAGGAGATGATGACAGGCTCCGCTATATACCGGTTGCCGGCGAATCCAATCTATGATAGCTCGATCTTTTGTTGCCGAGAGTTGTCGGAGGGCTACGCTAACGACACGATCGACGCTAACGTCGCCGAACTGGGATGAGCCGGCGGCAACCTCCCGTAGTGCTCGTTCGTCCAGCCGAAGATCACCGATCGCAAACTCCCGTCCGCAGTGCAACGACGGACAAATAGCGGTCCACTTTTCGACAACGATTACGATGTCTTTGATGCTGTTATTGTGCCGGCAGGGTCCTTGAAACACTGCTTGATTGCACACGTGTACGGAAAGCTGAAGATCGGGATCTCTATTGATTAGCGGTATCGACATTGTACTTTTTCTCCTTTACGGTGAGCACGAATGGTAAAGAAAATTTGTGTTTACTGCAAAGAATTTTTTTCTTGTCCGGTGTGGGCTATTTCTCGTGCAAAAAGAGGGAAGTTGATATACTGCCGCTCTAAAAGATGTGAGGATGAGTATGGTAAAGTTGCATTGGGAAAAGATTTTTGTTGCCGGATATGAAGAAGTGTTCCACGTGACATGCCCGGAAGAGGGTTTTTCTGCCGCCCTTGCCATACATACGATGTTTGACGGACGCTCTTTGGGGGGAACGCGGGTGATTCATTACGAAGATTTCGATCAGGCTCTCCGGGACGCTCTCCGGCTCTCTCGCGCCATGACGTACAAGTCGGTCATGGCTGGCGGCGCCTTCGGCGGCGCGAAAAGCGTCGTCATGCTCGGCCCAGGCCAACGTGTGACCGAAAGGCTGCTCGAAGTATTCGCTCAGGCGGTCAATGAGTTGGAAGGGCGCTACATTTGTGCCGAAGATAGCGGGCTTACTTTAGATCATATGGCGCTTTTACGAAAATATACTCCCCATGTTGTCGGTGTGGTGTCGGAAGACAGCAGCGGCAACCCGTCCCGCTTTACCGCATGGACCACGTTTCTCGGAGTCAGGGCCGCCTGTGAAGCGTTGTACGAATCCACTTCGATCCGCGGAAAAAAAGTCGCCATTCAAGGTTTGGGCGCCGTTGGAATGCTCTTTGCCGACCTGTTGTTTTGGCATGGCGCCGATCTGATTGTAACCGATCTTCGCGAGGAGGCACTCAAAAAAGCGGTGCTCGATTTCGACGCCACTGTCGTCCTCCCTGACGAAATCTATGACATCGAATGCGACATCTTTGCTCCGTGCGCTCTCGGAGGAGTGCTCAGCAAGGAAACTATTCCGAGGTTAAAGGCAGATATAGTGTGCGGCTGCGCCAATAACCAACTCTTGGAGAAAGAAGACGCTCAGCTACTTCATGAGAGGGATATCTTGTATGTTCCCGATTATATCGCCAATTCTGGCGGCCTCATCAACGTGAATTTGGAAAAAGTGCTCGCGAGGTACAGCGCAAAAGTGGCAAGAGAAGAGACGGATGAAGTGTTTGAGAGGCTCCGTGAAGTGTTTTTCCTCGCACGCAAAGAAAAAATTTCTCCTGCCGAAGCGGCCGACCATATTGTGGAAGAGCGCATTTTTAACTTAACCAGCGCCTGACATGCTCCAATCGATCCGCCGCCTGTTTGTTGCCGCTGCTGAGAAAATGGGGATTTCCCCCGTGTTCGTTGACATTACTCTCGCGGTGCGCAAAGAGTTCGGCCACTTCCAATGCACATCGCCACTCAAGCTTGCGAAAGTTTTAGGCAAAGCGCCGATTGTGATTGCGACCGAGTGGATGAATATTGTCATGGAACTCTCTCCTTCCCTTTTTGCCAAAATGGAAGTGAAACCGCCGGGCTTTATCAACATGTGGCTCCGGAGCCGCGAGCTGGACCGCCGGCTGGAGGAGATGAAGGCAAGCGACCGTCTTGCTGTGCCGCTGGAAGAGCCCATCCGTGTGATCTGCGAGTTTTCTTCGCCCAATATTGCTAAATTGATGCATGTCGGCCATCTCCGCTCGACCATCATTGGGGACAGTATTGCACGCATTCTGGAATTTCAGGGAAGAGACGTGCTTCGACTCAATCACCTCGGCGACTGGGGAACGCAGTTTGGAATGCTGATTGCCTACATCAAAGAACGTGGAGAAAAAGTGCGCTCGGCCGGGGCTGAAAAGCTCATGCAGTGGTACCGGAGTGCCAAGGAGCTTTTTGATGCCGATCCCGATTTTCGCGAGAGGGCGCGGCGCGAAGTGGTAGAGTTACAAGGCAGGACCAAAGAGTCTATCCTTGTCTGGGAAGAGTTGTGCGGCATATCGCGGCGCGAGTTCGATCATATCTATTCGCTTCTCGGAGTGCGTCTCCATACGCGAGGGGAGTCGTTTTACAACCCCCTTCTGGAAGAGGTAGTGGGCGATTTCGAAAAGGCGGGGCTCCTTACCGTATCGGACGGAGCAAAATGTGTGTTCATGGAAGCGTTTAAAGGAAAAGAGGGGGAACCTCTCCCTCTTATTATCCAAAAATCGGATGGTGGATTCAATTATGCTACGACTGACCTTGCCGCTTTCAAGTATCGCGTGCAAAGCGACAAAGCCGCCTGGATTATCATTCTCACCGACCTGGGGCAAAGTTTGCATTTCCAAATGGTGTATGAAGCGGTCAAACGGGTGGGCTATGTCGATGACCATGTTCGCTTTGACCATGTCGGTTTCGGAGTGGTCCTTTCCGAATCGGGGAAAAAATTCAAAACGCGCAGCGGTGATACGGTCCATCTGATCGACCTTTTGGATGAAGCGGTGGCCGAGGCAAAAAAACTCCTTGATGCAAGAGGAGTGGAAGAGGCCGAAGAAAAGAGCATAATCATCGGCATCGGAGCGGTCAAATATGCCGACCTATGTACAACACGCACCAAAGACTACACGTTTTCTTTCGAGCGCATGCTCCGCTTTGAGGGGAATACAGTGGTCTTCATCCTCTATGCTTACGTGCGAATTCAAAGCATCTTTCGTAAATCCGGAGACAAAGCCTTTCCCGCAATCAAGATCGAACATTCAAGCGAAGTGGATCTCGCACTTCTTCTCGTGCATTTCGGAGATGTGCTTTCCGAGATCACGATCGAGTGGCACGTACACAAGTTATGCGAATATTTATATGATCTGGCTACCGCTTTCCACGCTTTTTTCCGCGACTGTATCGTGATCGGAAGCCCCGAGGAAGGCTCCCGACTCGCCCTCTGCCACCTTACCGCTCGCGTCATCCGTCAGGGTTTGGATCTTCTCGGTATCGATGTGGTAGATCAATTATAACATGTTTGGAGGAAAATATGGATGGGATACAAGAGAGAAATAGGGTTGCTTCTTTAGCGGCTCTGACTGCACAACAGACACAAGCCGTCTCTGATGTTTCGGATCGAGTTGCTCGGGCTTGCCTGGAGCAGCGGGCCAATTCTAAACGGTACGGGCGTGTCCAAAAGGCCAGCTGAAAGCTCTCTCGGAGAGCGAAATGTCGCATCTAGATCTTTGCAAGGCCGTGTTCCTTCTGTAGCATTTCTAAGCGGATTAAGCGGAATGATTAGTGCCGGTTTAACGCGGCGCCTGTCCGGCAATTTGGCCGATCTTCGGGTAGAGGACGTTGAAGAAATTTTATCCCTCTATGACCAGGCGGGGGATTTTGATAACGGAGACTTGAAACAACTTATTTCCCACGTTTCTTCTCCGGTGATAGCAGAAATGTTACACACCGGATATCATAATAGGGTACCGGTTTCACATATATACTATGTTTTACTCAAGATGGTATTGGAACCGATTTTAGGCGTTCCAATCGAGATTCCGCCTAGGGAGGAATGTTCTACAGAGAAATTTCAGGAGTGGATGAAGCAGAATTGTTCTCAGTATCGCTTTAGCGGGGTTCCTTCAGGTTCTTCCAATGATCTTCGGATGCTGGAAATTCTGTGTTGCAAAAAAATTGCAAGGGATAAGTTGTTATACCAAACGCAAGAAATACTTTCACAAATTCGGAATCATCTAACGGTCACCTTTGAACGATCCTTTCTCACTCATATTTAAAAATATGGG
>MGLW01000038.1 GCA_001794905.1 Chlamydiae bacterium RIFCSPHIGHO2_12_FULL_49_11 | reverse complement strand
TTTCAACTTGTTGCCCGATGAGATAGTCACGGAAATAAGCCGGCACCTTCCTTTTGCTGATGCGCTCTGCTTTGCGAATGTTTCAAAACGCATGCGTGTCTTAACTCATCCTTTCTTTGCTTATTCTTCCATGAAGAAACGAGATATCTCGCAAGGAAATTTTCAGGCAAAGCTGCTTTATTTCAAGGCATGCCGGGGGTCCAATGTTGTCCCAAAACCGATGACTTTTGCCATTCCTCTGGATATTAATCTTTCCATTGCTAAAAGGAACGAAGTTCGAGTTCTCATTTTTCTCATTTCCCGCATTTGCAAAAAAATTCTATTTGATGTTCAAAATACTGCTCCTCTCTTGGAACAGGAAAAGCTAAAGCTGTTTTATTTTTCCCTGGCGTGTATTGCACGGGGGACACGCGTCGAGTTCAGGACGGGAGCTTCAGAGATGAGTGATTGGTTTCGATATTGCAAACGAGCTCTTCCGGAGAGTTGTTCCATTACGCTGCGAGTGAACCGTTCTTTTTTCAGGACATTAGCAGATGGATATACGATTCCCAGACCCTTTCGTTTAAAGGTGGAAGGCCCGTTGACGGATGAAGAGAAAACACAGTGTATGCAAGAGTTGCAGAAGCACTCCAAGCAGATGCCCTTTCTCCAAGGGAAACCTAAATTTTTACGGGGATCATGGAAAGGGTAACCGGTAGTTCAATAGGTGTGGTGAATACCACATTGTTGGGGAGGCATGCGACTGCTTTTTTCCATCTTGCGGATCGGGTTCGGTTTGCATGGGACTATGCACGGCATGCGGCTTATTCAGTGTGGCCTGCGTCGGACTCGCGGTCTCTTGACCGTATGTTCGGAGAAAATTTTCAATATCATGTCGTACTACTTTCCGGCCCCGCTGGCTCTTACCCTCCTGATTTCGTATTCCGACTATACATCAAGACTATTCAATTTAGTTCTCTCGTGGGAGTCATTTGTTGTGTTGCGGGACTCATTCTCGGTGGATTTAGTTTGGTATTTGCATTGGATTTGATTCTTTTCCTTTGCTGCTGGTTAATTCCATGGAAACTGGGGGTCTTCTTAATAGAATGGATTCTCACCGGACTCAGAGTACTTATCATTCAATTGGGCATGAAGGTATGGCCTGCTCATTTCTTCGTTCTTTCTCGAGAGGGGTGGCGTATGAGCCGCATTCTTAGCGGAGTGAGAGAAATACCTCTTCTTCGCCCGGGAGATTTTGCGATATCCAATGATACGCGTAATCCTTTCAACTTGTTGCCCGATGAGATAGTCACGGAAATAAGCCGGCACCTTCCTTTTGCTGATGCGCTCTGCTTTGCGAATGTTTCAAGACGCATGCGAGCCTTAACCCATCCTTACTTTGCTTATTCTCCCATGAAGAAACGCGATATCTCGCAAGGAAATTTTCAGGCATTGCTACTTTACCTCAAGGCATACCGGGAATCCAATGTTGTCCTAAAACCAAGGACTTTTGCCATTCCTTTGGATATCAGTATTCCCAATGGTAAAATGAACGAAATTCGCGTTCTCATTTTTCTCGTTTCCCGCATTTGCAAAAAAGTTCTATTTGATGTTCATAAAACAGCTCTTCCCATGGTACAGAAAAAGCTGTTTTATTTTTACATGGCGTGCATTGCACGGGGGACACGCGTCGAGTTCAGAACGGGAGATTCGCAGATGAGTGATTGGTTTCCATATTGCAAACGAGCTCTTCCGGAGAGTTGTTCCATTACGCTGCGTGTGAACCGCTCTTTTTTTAGGACACTGGTAGGATACAATAAGAAGATTCCCGGACCTTTTCGTTTAAAGGTGGAGGGTCCGTTGACAGGGGAACAGAAAACACAGTTTTTGCAACGTTTACAGAAGTTCTCGGCGAACATGCCCCTTCTCCAAGGGAAACCCAAATTTTTATCCGGCGTCAAAGTGGGAAAAAGCTGAGTCGTTTGCCGGTTCTTCATCGGACGGCGGCTTGGCAAAGTTATGGAACCGAGCAAAGGCTTTGCGGAAGGCGAGTTTGGCGTCGCCTACCCCTCCATGGCGGTTTTTGGCAACGATGATTTCCGCCATGCCGGGTTTGTCATTCGGGTTATAATAGTCGCGGCGGAAGACGAACATGACGATATCGGCATCTTGTTCGATGGAACCCGATTCGCGCAGATCGGAGAGCATCGGCCGGTGGCCGGCACGTTCTTCTACGCGACGCGAAAGCTGCGATAGGCACAAAATAGGGATTTCCAGCTCCCGTGCAAGTGTCTTGAGCATCCGTGAAATTTCGGAAATTTCATTTTGCCGGTTTTCCGCACTGTAAAAGGTGCGAGCGCCGGAGAGGAGCTGCAAATAGTCGATGACCAAAAATTGGATATTGTACACCTCTTTGAGGCGCCGGGCGCGGGCACGCAGATCAGTAATTTTCATCCCCGGCTGGTCGTCGATGATGATTTCCGACTCCTGGAGCCGGCTGACGGCGCTGACGATCCTCTGATATTCCAGGCCGGACAGGGAACCGTTGCGGATCTTTTCCGATTCCACTTCCGACTGGGAAGAGACTATCCGGTGAACCAGTTCCTCGGCGGTCATTTCGAGGGAAAACATGCCGACGGGCACCTTTGCTTCCATGGCGATATGTTCGGCAATATTGACGGCGAGCGCCGTTTTACCCATGGAGGGGCGCGCTGCCAAGATTATCAGGTTCGAACGATTGAAGCCCCCGATGAGCCGGTCGAGGTCGATAAAGCCGGTTGGGAGACCTACTGTTGCAGGCTGGTTGGGATCGCGAGTAAGAAATTCTTCTTGACGAAGTTCAAGTTCCTTGAGATAAGGGAGTTTTTTTTCCGACTTGATGCCGGTCAAGACCTCTTTTATGGAGACGCCCGTCGACTGTTTAGTGCGCTGGCTGATTTGGTAGAGGCGTCCCTGCGCATCGTCGAGGATGGAATCAACATCTTCCGGTTCGCTATAGGCGGCTTTTTCGATCTCTTTCGAAGCATCGATCATTTCCCGCAGCACTGCTTTATTACGGATGATTTCGATGTACTCTTCGATATATTGGGAAGTGCCGGCAAACTGGGCCGTTTCAACGAGGTAAAGCGAGCCGCCGGCGTCGTCCAGCTGATTTTTCCGCCGTAAAATTTCGGCGATGAGGTGCACGTCGGCCGGCTTATCGCCTTGGTACGCCTCATAGAGGGAGTCAAAAATCATCTGGTGTTTTGAGAGGAAAAAATCCCGTGCAATCAGGCTTTCCGAGCCGATGTTCAGCGCCTTGTTCGAAGAAAGCATGCATCCGAGAACCATCTTTTCCGATTCGATCGCATGAGGCCTTGACGGCAGAGTAGTTTTAGCGCCCTTTTTCATTCGTAATTCTTTCGGAAAGAGAGGGATTCGAACCCTCGATACCCTTTAACGGGGTATACCTCCTTAGCAGGGAAGCGCCTTCGGCCACTCGGCCATCTTTCCAGTTGAAGGATAGGATAAAGGAGGCCGCCTTTTTGCTCAAGTTATTGTTCAAGGAGAGCGGTAAACGAAATCTCCTTTCCTGTAAGCGCATTCCAATGCGAAGTGTGAACTGATCCATCCGGATTCTCCACCGTAATACAATAAATGGGCAAGTAGACGATCAGCGTCTTGCGGACGGCAAAATCGGGCCCGAAGGCAGATTCAGCCACACGGCGCACTTGCGTGTCGGAAAATTTGCGCCGGATTTTATCCTTACTCCGGAGCGACTTGGTCACAAGGCGCTCATCAATCTTGGTGCGAGGCTGGAAGGCCAAAAGCGGTTTCTGCAAATGGAGTCGGAATGAATTTCCTACCTGCACAATGAGTTTTTTGCGAAGGCACTTTTCAAGCCAGTTGCCGAGCTGCTCATTTTCCACTTGCAAAATGCGTGCGAGATGCTCGCGGTCGAGTGTGCCGCCCCGCTCAGCTAAGGCATTGATCACACGGAATTCGTTCTTGCGAATGTTGGCTAAAATGCAGTCGGCAAAACCGTGCGTCTTTTCCCACTGGGTCGTATTGAGAAGCATTTCCCCTTCGATCAAGTCCCACAAAATGATCGATTCAATCGTCTCTGCTTGCGCATTGATGTACTTAACTTCCATCATGAGATAAGGAGCAAACTTCGTGGTTGCCGGCTGGAAACGGTGCTTGTCGTCTTTGAGAAGCAAGGTGCGGTACACATTCATGATCTGTTCAGGAGTGAACCGCGCCTCCAGCGTGTGGAACTCGGTGTTATGGATCATATCGATGATCATATCCACCTTTGCACGCACTATCGGCTTGTTTTCATAAGCCCAATATCCTCCGTAGCCAAGAGCGCCAAGCGTCGCAAGCGTAATCAATAGCCTCATGCGCTAAAGATAAACGAACCTCCGGCAAATAGCAAGTCGATTTTACGTTGCCGCCGGTGGACGAGTTTCTTCGGGTACATGAACCGGAATCGGGTGGACGTAATAATAAATGCGGAGAGCGATCCAAACACCAACGGCAAAGAGGCCGAGGGTCGGAATCGTCAGCACCCAACACGCTACCTTGATCCATGTTGCTTTTTGTCCCGATTTGAGATAAAAATCACCAAGTTCAAGGCGCCGCACTCCCATCTCTTTTGTTTCCAATTGCAAAGATCCTTTCACTTCTGTCGCTAATGGCTGCACCACAGGGAGAGGAGCCGCCGGATGTTCCGTATTGCTGCTGACAACCTCCACGGATTGCACTGCCGTAGCTTTAACTGTTTGCGTTTGTACGTCTACCACCGGCGAGGCGGGTGTTGTTGTATCTTGTTTGCGCCCAAATAGGGCCTCTAAACCAAGTACCATAGAATTCCTCCATTGTTAAAATGAAGTATATTTTATCGAAAGATAAAATAAAAGAATTTTTTAACAATGAAGATTGAACGGAAGAGGGAGGCGGCAGGAGGTATTCCAAAAGTCAGTCTGAGTGATATCGAGGTTCAGGTGCTTTTTAGCCAGTTCTTCGAGCTGCATCGATCCCGAGTCTTGAAAGAACAAGATCCATTTGTCTTCGCGCGCAGGGTCGTCCTTAAGATGATGGAAGAGACCGCGGCTCATGAGATAGCCGAAAGTGTACGGCCAGTTATAAAAGGGCGTATCGGTGAAATAGAAATGCATTTTGTAACACCAGAAATGGTCAAACGGTTCGATGGTTTTTCCATAAGCGCGGTTTTGTGCATCTTGCATGAGGGAAGAAAGTTCGGATGAGGAGAGGAAATGTTCGGCGGCCTTCGTGTGCAGGTCGAAGTCGAAAAGATAGCGGGCGTGCAGGTCCATCAGAAATGTGGCGTGGCGGCTGTAAATTTCGTCGAGCATGAGTTTGGGATACCGCTTGAGAAGGTGGTCGGTGAGGAGGATTTCGCAAAACGTAGAGGCGCTTTCGGCAATGCACATGGGGTAATGCTGGGCAAGGAGCGGCTTTTTGTAGAGGACGTGACTGTGATAGGCATGGCCGAGTTCGTGTGCGAGGGTAGCGATGCTGCTGAAGTTTTCGCCGAAAGTAAGCAGGATAAGATTCATTTTTGAAAGAGGGAGGCTTGTGCAAAAGCCTCCCGCACGTTTATGGGGGCGTTTTGCAACGTCGACCCACCCTTTTTTGAGTGCCTCTTCGGCAAAAGCTTTGAGCTTGGGACCAAAGGCGCCGAAGGCGTCGAGGATCATGTGCACCGCTTCATCCCACGAAAAAACGGGAGACTGGGGATCGATCGGAGCGTCTAGATCGAAGTAGCGGACCGTTTGGAGGCCGAGGGCACGTTTTTTTTTGTCGATGTAATCGTGGAGAGATGGGGCATTTGCGTCGATAGAGGTTTGCATAGCAGTGAGCGTCTTTTTTGAGATACGATTGGCGTGGAGTGATTCGTGCAGGGTGTCCCATTTGCGTAATTCATACACTTTCATACGATAGCGGGCGATCGCGTTGAGCGCTACTCCGAAAAGGTTTTCATGCCGTTTGAGTCCTTGTTGCAGCAAGGTAAATGCTTTGGTGCGAATGTCCGGATTGCGGTCGCGCAATTTTGTTTCGAGGGTGCTGATGTTGCATGTATTTCCTTCCCATTCGAATTCGATTTCACCGATGAGAGTGTAATAGAGAGAGGTCCAATCACGATGGCCGGGAGAAGAGAGCGTTTCAATGAGTTTTTCCCTATCGGTGGGAAGTTTTTCGCGAATCCAATTCCGCTTCTCTTGCAGATGGAAGGCGATCGCGGGATGCTTTTGCACAAGGGACTGAAAATCTCGCTGAGAAAGAAGGGCGAGAAGATTGTCGATCTCGAGAGAGAGACTGGAGAGTTTGGAGGAAAGTTCGTCGGCGGCCGCTTCCCATTTTTTAGCCCTGCTATCTTTGACATCGACAGAGGTCATGCAAAGAATGATCGACCCTGTTTCTTCCAAGAGAGCCATGATGTGCTGCAAAGTATCGAAACGGAAACTGTCAGGCCGGAAGGCTGCAATCTCTTTTGCAATGGTGTCGAGGGCGGCAGTGATTTTCTCTTTCGATGCTCCATCCCCATTTAACGTTTGTGAAAGATCGAACTCTGTTTTATACTGCATGCGGACAGATGGTACCAAAATGGGAAAAATACGGCAACTTTCGAATGAAGATATCAATAAAATTGCTGCCGGCGAGGTGGTGGAGTCTCCGAAAAATATGGTGAAAGAGCTTGTAGAAAATGCTCTTGATGCCGGTGCAACCGAAATCGAAATCGAAATCTCGCAAGGGGGGTTTGAACGGATTGCCGTGAAAGATAACGGATGCGGGATGTCTTCCGAAGATGCGGTGCTTTCAACGGAGCGGCATGCCACTTCAAAAATCCGGGGTTATCTCGATTTGGCACAGTGTATGACGCTCGGCTTTCGCGGAGAGGCGCTCTCATCCATTGCTGCCGTGAGCAGGATCACTATCTTGACAAGCGAGAAAACGCCGCTGGGAGTTGAAGTCTCTGTAGAACCGGGAAAAGAGCCGGTATGCATATCAAAAGGTCGGCGGCGGGGCACGACGGTAGTGGTGGAAAAACTTTTCGCAAACACGCCGGCACGAAAAGCGTTTCAAAAATCGCCGGCGCAGTCGACGCGGGATATCAAACAGGTGTGCAAGGCACTCGTCCTTTCCCATTTTGGGGTATCGTTCACCCTCGTTATTGACGGGAAGGAAGAATACAGACTTCATGCTGCCCCTTCCCTGGAGAGAGTTTCTTCTCTATATGAACCTTCATTCACTCGCGATTTACGAGAGTTAAAACACGACTGCTTTTCCGGTTTTTTTTCCCCTCCTGATATCGCCCACCTTTCGCGTTCCCACCAATTCCTGTTTTTGAATGGGCGGACGATCACTTCTCCGGAACTTTCCCGCGCCATGGAAAGGGGATATGCCACCATGTTGAATGCAGGGACGTTTCCCCATTTTTTTCTTTGGTTGCAGATAGAACCGGACAGTTACGATGTGAATATCCATCCGCAAAAAAAAGAGGTGGCGTTTCGGGAGGAAGAGATGCTCTGCCAAGCATTGCAGAATGCGGTACGGGATGCTTTCCGAACCCGTGTAGTATTCGAAGAGGAAATATCCCGCGAACCTCTCGTCCGATTTGAAATGCCAAGGCAAGAAGTGCAATTTGAGTTGCGGGAAGAGCCGCGGGTGCCGGATTTTGAAATCGTAGCACTCGTACAATCCATAGCTATTGTAGCAAGAGAGGAAAATCTCCTCATCATGGATCTCGTGCGAGCGAAAAAAAGTTTGATCGTTAAAGAAATGGGGCAAGGGAAGCTGCCCGCAATGCAGAGCCTTTTATTTCCCATCCAAATCACGGTGAGTGATCAGGAGGTCGATCGGATTGAAGCGTATCCGGAAAAGCTTGCTGCTTGGGGGATCGAGGGACATCGAACCGGACCGCATCTTTTTTCGGTCGAGGCAGTGTATCCCGGATACGATGAAGGGAAACTGCAGGAGGTAATCGGCGCGATGTGCCGAGGGGAGGCATGGGAAAGCCAGGTGGAAAACCTTCGTGTTGGTCCTACATTTTCTCCTCATGAAGTGCGTGAAATCGTGCGCGGCATTCTCGATGCGAGGCTGGAATTTTCTCCTACGGGAAAACGCATCTGGAAACGGTGTTCGATGGAACAATTTGCTGCCATAGTAGATCAATAAACATCAAGGTGCATGCGCTTTTCTTTGCGCAAATCTTTGAAAAACCGTTTGGCTTCGAGAGGGGAAAATCCCTGGAGGTCGATCGCAATCTTTTCCAGCATGGCTTCTACATCTTTTGCCATATGTTTGGCGTCGCCGCAAATGTAAAGATGCGCGCCGTGCTGTGTGATCCATTGCCACAGCACATGGCGGTTTTCCCACATGCGGTGCTGCACGTATATTTTTTCTTCTTGGTCGCGGGAAAAGGCAGTGTCGAGAATGAGTTTCCCCGCTTCTATATATTCTTCGAGTTCTTCTTGGTAGTAAAAATCGTGGAGGCGTTTTCTCGCTCCGAAAAAGAGCCAGTTTTTACCGGAAGCGTTTTGATGGACGCGCTCTTGCAAAAATCCGCGGAAAGCGGCGAGGCCGGTGCCGGGACCGATCATGATGATCGGCGTGCCGTGATCTTCGGGGACGGTAAAGCGGGGGTTGTGGAGGTAGAAAATGTCGAGGGTGCCACTTTCGGGATCGATCTCTTCCAGGTAGCGCGATAGCGCGCCCTTTTTCTCTTTTCCGGCTTTTTCATAATCGACCGATGCGATGAGAAGTTCAACGCGAAAGGGTCCCCGGTGTTTGGAGGAGGCGATCGAATAGTAGCGGGGAAGAAGGGGAAGGAGAGCGTTCAAATAAACGATGGGATCGGCGATATCGGGGTTCATTTCGATGAGGCTGACATGGTCAAGTTGTTGCAAATCAGTAAATTCAGGATCGAGAGAGGCAAGCTCCCCGTGCTTTTTCGTCACTTTATCGAGATTGGCGTGGCTATAGAGAAATTCTCGTACGGTAAGGGTGCGTTCCAGGCGTTCACAATAGAAGGGAGTGGTCGGGGAAAGGCGCAAAAGGCGGCACAAGTGGAAAATTTCCTTCACGTCATTTTTGGGGTAGATGCCGATGCAGGAGCCGACTTCATATTGAATGGAAGAGCCTTGGAGGTCGAGGACAAGATGGTAAATCATTTTTTCGGAAGCGGCATGGTTTAATCGCCTAAGCTCTAAAATATTAGCCTGAAACGGGTCTTTATGCGAGAGGCCTAAACTCTCTTTTTTTTCTGTGATGAGATTCATATCAAGAACCATTTTACCATAAAAGAAGGTTTTATCACAGTCTAATGAAGGATGACACGGGCAAGGTTTTGGACCTGGCAGGAGGAAGACGAGGTGGATGGTCCGGGGTAGGGAGGGATATGCAGCAAGATGCCAAGGTCAACCATGAAACGGCACATAACAAGATAAGTTTCTTCGTCGTAGTAGGACCAGTGGTCGCCGGTAATCATTTCATGCATCTCTTGGTGGGGGCACCTTTCAGAAAGCCGGCGTGTGAGATTGCCTGATTCGGAATTCATGACTTGGTCATGCATAGCCACAAGGGAGAGAATTTTGCCGGGGATGGTGCCGATTTTGTGAATGCCATGACAATCGTAATCGTCGAGGTTGCCCTCTCCGATAAAATATCCTACGAGAGGAAAAGACCGGACGAGGGAGGAGATATCGCCGTGGCCCCTGTCGATAATGAGGTGGATATCAGGGTCGCACTTCTCACTGACGGCGGCGATAGCAGGATCAGAGGAGGCACAGTGGGAATGGAGGCAGATCGCCGCTTGCGGATAATGGGCGCGAGTGTATTCGAGTATGGTTTTTAAGACGGCGGCGTAATTTTTGGGATTTTGGATTCCATTTTTCGGGTTCCAGAGGATGATATCGGCCCCGGCATCGAGGTAGTTGCTCCAATATTTATAATGGAATCGCAAGAGAGGATGATTAAGGCAAAAAAGAAGAATTCCTTGCCGCTTGTCGGGCGGGCGGATGGCGGAGGAAGGGATAAAGAGGAAATCTGCGGCCGGGGGAGAGTCTTCGGGAATTTCGGCGTGAAACTTCTCTTGCAAAAAGCGCAGCCGGTTTTCTGCAATCGCCGGCGAAAGGGGTTTATCGGCGCAATAATAAAAATAGGGGAGGGCAATTTTAAAGATCGGAGTACCATAAAAGCAAGAAGTACAAAAAAAACAAAGGAAACCGAACTTTCGTGGAATCATTTGACAAGAAGCCCTAAGCGAGCATCCCACGATTTTTTCAGCTCGGCCTGAAAAGTGTTCGAAACGCCGCCCAAAAACTGGATTGATTGCAAAAGCCTCGCACGGGTGATATGTTCGCCGAGTAGTACGAATGAGTCGTAGAGAGGAGGGCCTTGGTGCTTGCCCATGAACACGGCAAAAAGGATAGGAATTACGATTTTTTTGTGATTGACGTCGAATACTTTTGCCACCGTCTGCGAAACTTCTTCAATGGCAGTGCGATCCCATTTTTCGTTTTCTTCCAGCCCCCATAAAATACACTGCAGGATGGAGACGACCATTTTTTCACTCGTGTCTTTCGGGAGAAGCAGCTCTTTTGTCCAGGGAAGGTGGCTGGTAAAAAAGAAATCACAGAGTTCAAAAAAGTCGCCGAAGGTGCGGATGCGGGTACGTACCAGCGGCATGAGGCGCTTCATGAAGGTGTCGTTGAATCCCCACTCGCGGATGCGCGGCCACAGTTCCTCTTCGGGAATGAGGCGGATCAGGTATTGCTGGTTTAGCCATTCGAGTTTTTTGATGTCGAACACGGCGCCGGAAATGCCGATCCGTTTTGGGTCAAATTCTGCTATGATTTCCTCGAGAGAGTAGATTTCCCGGTCTCCCGTCATGCTGTAGCCCATCAGTGTAAGAAAATTACGGAACGCTTCGGGGAGAAATCCCGACTGCTTGTAGTAGAAGGCCGAGGTAGGATTTTTGCGTTTGGACAGTTTTTTCCCGTCAGGACCGAGAAGGAGGGGCATATGAAGGAATTCGGGCGGCTTCCATCCGAAGGCCTGATAGAGAAGGATGTGTTTCGGGGTGGAGGAAATCCATTCGTCGCCGCGGATCACATGGGTGATTTGCATCTCGTGGTCATCGACGACATTGGCAAGATGGTATGTAGGGAACGCATCCGATTTAAGAAGGACCTGGTCGTCGACATCTTTGCACGGAACTGAAATTTTCCCTTTGATGCGGTCGGTAAATTCTACATCTCCCGAAAGAGGAACTTTGAGGCGGAGCACGAAAGGACGACCGGCGGATTCAAAAGCGTTAATTTCTTCTTCGGTGAGGTTGCGGTGCCGCCTATCATAGCCGATTTTTTGTCCCGTTTTCTGTGATACGAGGCGGATCTCTTCCAGTTCTTCGGCGGTTGTGAAGCACTTGTATGCTTTGCCGGCTCTCAAGAGGTCAGCACAATGTTTACGATAAATGTCAGTGCGCTCCGATTGGCGGTACGGGCCGAAAGGACCACCGACATCGGGACCTTCCTGCCATGTGAGGCCGATCCACCGGAGCGACTCATAAATGCTTTCTTCGAATTCAGGCCTGGACCGGGTCTGGTCGGTATCTTCGATGCGGAGAAGAAAGTCGCCGCCGTAATGCGCGGCAAAAATAGAGTTGAACAGAGCCATATAAAGCGTCCCGACGTGGGGATGACCGGTAGGCGAAGGGGCAATGCGAGTTCTTACTCTCATGGCACGAGAGTGTATCAGAGCCTTGTTATTTTTTCCCGCACAAAACGATAAACTCTTTCATGACGTTGAGCGATTCATTCAGCTGGACATCTTCCACCCCGATCTCTTCGGGGTCGGGATGCATCGTTTCGGGATTTTTGATTTGTGCCAAGAAGGCGCAATAATTTGAATCGGCCGCAATGCGGGCTTGGACGTTTTTAGAAAGGAGAGGGGCTTGAGTGGAAATCCAGGCAGAAGGTTCCTGCCTCCCTTCCTGCAAGATTTTGCGCATGCGTGCCCGATACAGGGGATGCACATCTTGGAGTGAGTCGTCGAAATTGGGAGGGATGGAGGCGTTTTTGAGGGGAAATTTGGTATACTTTTCGCCGATTTCAAAATAATTATAGATGCCGGGAACGGTGACGTCGCTTTTGACACCGACAAGTTGAGGACTTTTACCGGCGACGGTGTAGTAGAGTCCTCCCGTGACTTTATATTCGCCGAGAGGGTTGACTTTTTGAAAATTGGAACCGCCAAAGGAAAAAGACTGGTAAGTTCCCTTGCCGTACGAAGATTCGTCGCCGACAATGAGTGCTCTTCCGTAGTCGGCAAGGCACAGAGCAACTATTTCCGAAGCGGACGCGCTGGCACGGTTGATCAAAATCATGAGGGGATAGTCGTAGGGTTTGTTGCAGCTGAGGTTACGAAGATGTTCTACCGTATTCTTTGCCGATTGGATGGAAGTAACGACCCCTTTGCCGATGAACAGGCTCGTGACGCCGATCGCTTGGGTAAGCGCGCCGCCGCCGTTGGAGCGCAAATCCAGAATGATTCCGTAAATTTTCTTGTTTCCGGAAACTTTTTCTACAATATTGACAATGTCTTGGGTCGAGCTCGTCGATTCGTCCTGGTAGAAAGAGTGGAGGCCAAGGCGCAAAATCACTCCGTTGCCATACGGGTACGTATCATGGGTAAGTCTGGTTTCCTTGAGGACCAGTTCGTCGCGAACGATGGTGATATCCAGAACTTCTTCCTGCTCCGGTTTTTCATGGCGAACGATAGTAAGCACCACCTTACTTCCTTTCGGTCCCCGAATCAGGTCGACGACGTCGATCAGATCGAACCCAACAACAGGTTTGTTATCGACGGCAAGAATTTTGTCGCCGACGCGGATGGAATCCAATCGGTCGGAGGGTCCCCCCTCGATGATTTGGGTGACGGTAAATCCATCCAGATCGTCGCGAAGGAGTGCTCCGATTCCGAACAATCTCTGCTGGACGTCAACCAGGAAGCGCTTGGCTTCTTCAGGGGTAAAATAACAGGTGTGGTTATCGAGCGCCAAGGTCAGGCTTTTGAGAATGAGTACGTGGATATGGTACTCCTGTTTTTTCGCGTCATTGAAAACAAATCCTTCTTCGAAGGCGGTTTCCCGCTTTTGTATCCGGTGAAAAAACATGTCTCCCTGCTCGGCTCGGATCCGCTCTTTTGCCTCCAGTTGCAACCGTTTGATGTACAAGAGACGGCATTTGAGCTGCTCTTTGGTTTTTGCCCAAGATTTGAGATCGCACTTTCCCTGTGCAAGAATCACAGCCGGATCGATGAGGCCCACTTCCTGCAAAAGAGTGCGGTGCCGTTCGATGGCTCCCTGCATTTGGGCGTAGAATAAGGTAAAAGAGGTATAATTTTTGTTATTATACTGGGTCACAATCACTTTTACCGTTTCAGGGGAGGGGTTTAGGTAGGGCTCTAGGTCTTCTTGAGTAAAATAGAGTTTGCCGGGATCGAGAAGATCGGCAAAATTAGCGAAGGTCCGACGGGCAATTTTCTCATTAAACTCTTTGTATTTAACGTGATACTGCATTACCTCCTTACCCTTATAATAGCAGTCCACCGCTGAGATCGGAGGGTAATTTTGTGCTGTGAGGCAACCGGCAAGGAAAACGCAAAAGATGGGCTTCATACGCCTGATCGTAGCGAAAGCCTTGATTTTCCCGCCACACCAAGTTTTTACGTTAGATGTTCTATTATAAAGACAAAGTTAATCTTCATTGAATTTCGCTTAAATTACATAATAAATGCTAATAATTTTTTATTGATATAAATCTTCGATTCTGTCAAAATAGAATCCTAAACAATGGGAAATAAGGTCAAAAGGTGACTCGCCCATATTAAAATATTTATAATAAACATAATAGTGGAGTAAAAGATGGGACAAGAAGAAAAAAGATCGCCCAACTCACAGATCATTGATGGTAAAGAGGTTGTTTCTATTACGGAAGCAGCTCGCCTCAATAATGTGACACGGCAGGCGATTTATGTCGCGATAAAGCAAAAAAAGCTGCGCGCATATAAGCAAGATACTAAGTGGGTTATAGATATCAAGGATCTTGATGACTATACGCAAAATAAGTATTCTCGTACAAAATCAACCTTTAACGGTGAACTCATTTTTGATAACAAAAAAGGGTATTTCTCTGTGAATCAGGTAGCAAAAATGTTGGGCATTCCTGCACAAAAAGTGTATTATGCTACGCGGATCGGTCTGATGAAAGCAACACGCAAAGGTGCCGCATGGGTGATCCATGAGAACGACGTTAACGGGTACAGAGAGAATTACTTAAGCAAGAAATCAGCTCCGCTGATCTCTTCGTTCGAAGCCATGTAATCGTTTAAGGCTTTATCTTAAAGGGCAGCCTTATGCTATCTGGAAATCTTTGATCTGCAGTTGGATGCTCGATTTATTCAAATAAATATTTACTTGTGGCGTAAAAGCGATGTGGAGTTTCATATCCCGCTTATTGAGCGTTTCTTTTTGTTTTGCCATATTAAACCCGATTCCTTCCAAAAACCGATCCCCATCCTCGAGGAAGAGCTTCAGGTGTTTTCCCGAGATGACCTTGGGCGCTCGTACCTGTGTGACAACCGTATAGAGGAGTACGGTCGGGTTATCTGCTCCGTAGGGCTCCAATAGATTTAGAGATTCGAGAAACTCATAGGTGAGGTCCCGGAATGAGACGCGGGCATCGAGATACAGTTTTGGCTGCACATCTTTGTCGCTAAGCAGATTATTTGCCTGTTCGATAAAATAGCTACGAAAAGTGGCAATATTTTCTTCGCGGATGGTGAATCCGGCGGCAAAGTCATGCCCTCCGAAGTTGACGAACAGATCGCGGCGGTCTTTGAGGAGCTGGAGGACGGGAAATTCGCGTATGGTGCGGATGGAGCCTTTTCCAAGTCCCCCTTCCTTGGAGATGACGACCGAGGGGCGGTTGAATTCTTTGACAAGGCGGGCGGCCAGGATGGCAACGATGCCCGGGTGGATTGAACCCGATTCGAAGACGAGGGCTTTTTCATTCAACACTTCGGGGTGTTTTTTGAGATATTTTTCGATGACGGCCGAATCGCGCTGTTCGATTTTTTTTCGGAGCAAATTCATTTCGTCGAGTTCTTTGGCCAATTTTTCGGCTTCTTGCACATCGCGCAGGAGCAGCAGCTCAACTCCTTTTACCGGTTCATCGATGCGTCCGAGGCTATTGAGTCTGGGGGCGACCTTGGAGGCGACGTCGAGGGTAGAGATTTCTTCGGGGTTGACATCGCATACGTGGATGAGTTTGAGGAGGCCGATCCGCTGCGTTTTTTTGAGCTGCTGGAGTCCGTAGCGCACCAGGATGCGGTTTTCTCCACGCAGTGGCACCATGTCGGCGATCGTTCCGAGTGCGACGAGGTCGAGGTAGCGTTTGAGGTCGACGAGGTCCGACTGGATTTCCCCGACCGAGATGAGATAATTGAGGACGGCGTGGGCGAGTTTAAAGGCGACGCCGACACCTGTCAGGTCGCGGTTGGGGTATTTGCTATTGAACAGTTTTGGGTTGAGGGTGGCCAGGGCCGTTTGCAGTTTATCGGTAGGTTCGTGGTGGTCGGTGATGATGATATCGATATTTTTATAGGCTTCCGAGTCCGATTTTTCGAATGTTTCAGTGATGCCGCAATCAACGGTGATGATGAGGGAGCAATGTTTTTCGGCGGCAAAGGCGATGGCTTCGTGGACCGTGGTGGCCTTTTTGGCCTTTCGGCTGGGAACATAAAAGTACACCTTAGCGCCGAGCGTGCGTAAAAAGTCGACCAGCACGGCAGTTCCTGTCATACCGTCCACATCGTTATCGCCGTATATGAGTATCGGCTCATCATTCTGCAATGCATGGTGGATGCGCTCGGTAGCCTTATCGATATCGGACATGAGATCAGGCGGGTGCAAGTTTGGCAATTTGGCGTACAAAAAAGAGAGAATATGTTTTTTCTTGGTAATGCCGCGGGAGATGAGTACTTGAGCGGTTACGGGGTGAATGGAAAATTCCCTGGTGAGCTGCTCGACAAGTTCGGCATCTTCTGTGGGGTACACCCACGTTAATTTTTTCTCAGATGACAAAAAGCTCATCAAATTCCACGCCTACGCTCCTCATTTTAAGGCTTCACTCCATTTTTTAATAGTAAAAAACTCGCGTATGGGAAAGACCACTAGGAAAAGAGTTGGTGGATTTTGCCGTCTCCGTTTTGGTGCGCCGGAAGTTTTTTGAAGATGAGGGAGAGGATGAGGGAGGCGATCATGAAGGTGGAGAGGGTGCCGATGATTACTCCGATGGTCATGATAAAGGCGAAGTTGAAGACGCTGTAGCCGCCGAAGAGGACGAGAGCGAGGAGGACGGCAAGGGTTGTTAGCGACGTGAGCATGGTACGGCTGAAGGTTTCGTTGAGCGCAAGGTCGATGATTTCTTTGACGGAGCGCTTTTCTTTGTGCTTCATGTCTTCTCGGATGCGGTCAAAGACAATGATCGTATCATTGAGCGAATAGCCGACAATGGTAAGGATGGCGGCGATCGCATTGAGATCGATTTGTAGCGGCATGCCGAGCGCATTTCCCAAAGCGACGAGAGAAAGGGTGCATATGACATCAAACACCAGCCCCATCGTGGCTGCAAAGGCAAAGGCCCATTCAAAACGGATCGTGATGTAAATCAAAATGGCAACGAGGGCAATGATTAATCCGTAAACGGCATTCATTTTCATCGTGTCGGACATCTGGCCCGAAATGGAGGTGAAATTGCTCTCCAGAGTCTCGGCACTCACGATCGAAAGGTGCGCTGATGCAAAGGCCTTCTTGATGAGCGCGATTTGCGGTACGTCACCGTCATGTCCCATTTCAACAGGGGCAGCGCGGCTTTTGAGAAGGATTTTTATTTTTCCACTGTGGCCCAAAGTCTTGACTTGGAAATCTTGCGGTTGGAGCCCCGTTTGACGCAGAGCATTTTCCACCGTCTCCTTCAAGCCGGAGGTCGGATTGGCCACCGTGACCGTGAGCGCCGATCCGCCCGTAAAATCGATTCCCAATAGCTGCTGGGGAGCGCGGTATGCAGAAAATAGGCCGATGCCGGTGAGGACAAGGAATACGAGTACGGCAGGACGTGCAATTTTCAGGAAGGGGACATTTGTGACTTTGAAGACACGGGGAAGGTGCACCTTTTCGTCTTTCCGGTTTTTGTAAAAACGGAGGAAGAAAACTTTGGTAACAAAAAGGGCGGTGAACATGGAAGAAACAATGCCGATAATCAGAGTGACGGCAAACCCTTTCACGGGACCGGCATCAAAGTGAAGCAGGATAAAGGCAGCGATGATGGTGGTGATGTTGGAATCGAAGATGGCGGAAAATGCTTTGCGATAAGCCACGTTGAGAGAACCGAGGAGGTTTTGGGAATGGGCATATTCTTCCTTGAACCTTTCAAAAACAAGGACGTTGGCGTCGACTGCCATACCGACGGTTAAGATCACTCCGGCCAGGCCGGCCAAGCTGAGCGATGCCCCCATGTTTTGGAGTGCGGCCCAGATGATGATAAGGTTGAAGAGCACGGCTAGAGATGCAATGAGGCCCATGAAACGGTAGCAGGCAACCATGATGACGACGGTGGTAATGATGGCAATCAGGGTGGAGAGCATGCCCTGAGTCCTTTCGTAAGAACCGAGGTCAGGGCTGACCGTTGTTTCACTTAAAATTTCTGGGGTGAAGGTGAGAGAGCCGGCTTTGAGATCGCTCACGAGCTTCTGGATTTCCCGTTGGGTGAAGTGGCCCGAAATCATACCGCTGTCCCGAAGAGGGGATTCAAGGACGGGGGAGCTGATAACGTACCCGTTTAAAATAACGGCCATACGCCAGCCGCGGCCGAGCGTGACTTTACTGAAATCGTTACCTCGGAGGGATTCTTTGGAAAAGAGGGAGGTCCATGCCGCCATTTCATTTTGGGGCCGTGTTTTTTGTCCCTGCGAGGTAGAGCTGCTCTTGACCGAGAAAGACAGGTAATTGCCTTTGGACGGGTCGTAGCTTGCGTGTACGTCGCTGAGGCTGCTTCCTTCGAGGACGATGTTATTGAACACAATCATAAGCGGATTTGCCTGTCCGCCCCATTCTGTGAAACCGGTTCCTTTCATGACGGCAATCTGGGAGATTTCGGTATTTACGTCGGTCGTACGTTCGGGATTCAAAGGATCGGCAATGCGGAGGCCGGCGTCTACGAGGGCCTTTGCTGCGGCAGTTTTTGGTTTTGCCACGAGGGGATCGACACTTTCTCCATAGAGATAAGAGCGGGCGATTTGATTGAGGGAAACGGTATCGGTCGTATTTTTAGCCTTGGCTTCGTTCCACACGTCTTGCAAAAAGCGGCTTGTTTCTTTTCCCGTTTCCGGAGTAGCGGCGGTAAATTTTTCGTTGACGATATGGAAAGTCATTGAGGAGGCTTTGACTAAATCGCGGGCCGACACGTTTTGGGAACCCGGAAAATCCAGTGTGATGAGATTGCCTTCGCGTCGGATGTTCACGTCGGAGACGCCCATCTTGTTCACACGACGGAAAAGTTCGTTGATGGCCTGTTTGATATCGGCATCATTCGTCACTCGCTTGCCGCCGGCATCCCTGAGCGCGATCTGGATCGTTTTGCCCCCGGAAAGGTCCATTCCCCAGGCAAGCACTTTTTTCTCATCGCCGCGGAGGATTTTTTTCCAGGACAGGCTCCAATTTTGGAGGTAGGGGTTCTTTGTCGGTTTCGGCACGTCAAATTTGACAAGGGGATCGGGGTTGATTTGGGCCGCCTGATAATCGTCGCGCCAGCGGAGAAGATCTTCATGGATGGCCGATTCGATTCGATTGAGCGTAAAAAGACGTTCTTTCACGTCGGAAAGTTCCAGGGAAGCGTACTCTTTCCCTGCGTGCAGCACGAAGTTTTCCCGTGTTCCCTGCAAGACGGGGAGTGCATAGTCGGTCGATTCAAAAATGAGGTCGCTTGCGAAAGCGGGATCGATGGGGGCAAGGGAGCCCTTGAATGGTGTGAAACCGTATTGACGGAGCGATGATGCAAGCGCGTCGAGATCAGATTGGATCAAGTTCATCTCGGTCGCATTTTGGGTGGCCTGCAAGGTCGATTCAAGTTTGGCAAAATTTTTGAAAATCACATAAACGGCATTTTTCTTGAATCCGAGCGGAACGGTGCCGTTTTCCATGAGAGGGGCGTATACAATAAGGGAGAAGGCGCGTTCAAGTTCGGGAAGTTTGTCAAATTCGGCCATGGACACAACTGATTCTTTTTGGGCCCGCAAATTCCCCGATTTCGGAGTGAATCTTTTTTGTACAAGTTCTTTGACATGCTCTGCCATGGGGCCGGCAACTGCGCGGAGGTCGAAAAGGAGGAGGCCCGTCGGGTTATGGAGTTCCAATAGTTTTGTCGAAATCGTGTTCTGGGAATAGGTGAAGGATTCGCCTGCGACGCGATCCAAAGAGTTTAGCTCTCCGAAAATCACACTCATGATGCCGGCGCTTGCCGATTCCCGCATCGTTTTTTCCAAAACGGGCTTGACATGGAGAATGATGTTATTTTCCCGTATATCAATGCCAATGGACGAAAAGAGAGGATGGCTGATTTTCACGCTGCCGGAACTGAGATTCGCTCCTTGCACATAAAGGCGCTGCTGGGATTGCGGCTGAGGGTAGTAAGGTTTTATGAAAGCGGATTTGTATTTTTTTAGGGTGGCGGTGGCGGCATCAAATTTTTCTTTTTCACTCGTGATAAAGGCGCGGTTTATCTGTACCGTTTCCGACGTTTCTTTGCCGAGTTCTTCGCTGAGGAGCCGGCTTGCTTCCTGAAAGTGGGCAACGAGCCGGTTGTAAGCTTTTTCGATATCTTTATCGATCAGACTGAAAAACCGGCTATAATATTCTTTCAGGACATCGGGAAAAGAAGCAAAGACGGTCCGGTAATCATTGATCCTGTCGGAAATCTCGGCAAGGTAAGGAAGGCGGCTTTGCATATCCGGTTCTTGGAGGACGATTTTCACCTGCAGGGCGGCCGGTGTGGGACCGGATAGGTACGACACGACGCTCAAGATACGGTCTTTCAAAAATGCGCTGTATTCGGGGGAAAATGTACCGCTGCTATAAATAGGAATATAGCTCATCGGTTCCGGAGCGGAGGAGAATCGAACCGGAATTTTTCGTTGAATGACAGTCTTGAATGCACCTGCCGATTCGGTTTCTTCCGTGATCTGGGCAAGGGAGAGCGAGGCAGGGAAAAAAGGGATCAGCTGCCCCGCTTTGGGAAAAAAACGGGTAAAACTTTTTTGATCCGCTTCGGAGGCGAAGGAAAGATCGATATATTCGGGAAAATCGTTGTCAACGCGAATGGAAGAGGGTTTGACGTGAAGAAGGCGGCAGTAGGATTTCAGCCAGGAAACCGCGTCGTTTTCAAGAGAATCCACACGGGAAAGTGCCTCTTTTCCGACCGTTAAAGCCATTTCTTGAGAAACCGATTTTTTCAAGGGTTTCGAGTAATAGACAAGGGTGGGGAATATATTATATAGAGTCAGGACGAAAGCGCCGATGATCAAAAACGACTGCCATTTTTTCTTTCCGGTCATGAGAAAAAAACCTCCTCGAGGACTAATCCGTACTAGCATACTGACCGCCAGGGTTTATGTCAAATTTTGCTTTGCGTTTTTTGCCACCATTATTTATCTTGGATACACTTATGACATTTTGTATTGAAAGCGATCGAGAAAGAACCGCAGAAGACAGGAAAGTGACGCTCCGCCACGTGGCCATCATTATGGACGGCAACCGCAGGTGGGCTCGCAGAAACGATTTGCCCCTATATTGCGGACACGAAAAAGGGGCAGAGGTGCTGCGTAAAATCGTATCCCGCGCCCTCGACTGGAAACTGGAGGTGCTGACCGTTTTTGCCTTTTCTACCGAAAACTGGAAACGGTGTGCGGCTGAGGTGGAAAGTTTGATGGTGCTGATCGAGTTTTTCCTTTATGATATGAAACAGGAACTTGTCCAAAACGGGGTCAGACTGATGGTGATCGGAGATAAATCGAAACTGAACCGGGGGCTGCAGAGAGCGATCGATGTATGCGAAGAGGCGACCTGCCACAATAATAAACTGGACCTTGTCGTTGCCCTGAATTACGGTGGGCGTGACGAGATGATCCGTGCGATGCAAAAAGCATTTCTCGAGCACGGCGGAAAGGTCGATTTTACCGAAGACGCGTTTAAAAAACATTTGGACACAGCCCGGTGGCCCGATCCCGACCTTCTTATTCGCACAAGCGGGGAGAAACGGATCAGCAACTTTTTGCTCTGGCAAATTTCGTATTCGGAAATTGCTTTTTGCGACCGTTTATGGCCCGATTTTTCCACTGAAGTGTTTGACGAAATTCTTCTCGATTTTCAAAAAAGAAACCGGCGTAGCGGAGGCTAGGAATAGGCACTAAAACGGATGAACGGAAATTTTAGCGATTTAAAAAAGCGGCTTTTTTTCAGTACGGTGATCGTTGCAATGCTCGTTCTTACCGTTTACTTTTCCCAAGTAACGGGGATGCGGATCGCCATTTCCATATTGATTGCAACGCTGGTAAGCCTCGGACTTTGGGAATATAGCAATATGGTAAAAGCAAAAAACCTTGATATTCCCATCATGCTCATCATTACTCTCAGCGTATGTTATATTGCTTCGATTTACTTTGTGACTCTGTCTATCAACTATTCCGTTTTGATGCACTTTGTGATTGCCGTCTTTTTCTTTGCCGTATTTCTTTTCCATTTCACGCGCACGAATAATGCGATATTCAAGCTCGCCACTTCCTTTTTCGGTGCTTTCTACGTCGTGATTCCGATGAGTCTGATTCTGCGTATATTGTATCCGGAGACGACTTCGACAACCCTCATCGACGGCAGATTATGGGCCGCTTATTTGCTTGCCGTGACGAAGTTTACCGATATCGGCGGATATTTTACGGGAAAATTGTGGGGAGCGCGTAAATTGGCCGAGGAAATCAGTCCCAACAAGACGGTACTCGGTTTTTTCGGGGGATTTGCCGGCGCCGTTGTGATCAGTTTTGTGTTTTACTTGATAGGACTGAATGTGAGTGCACGTTATTTTGAAATGACCTTGCCACAATCGCTCATCCTGGGTGTGCTCATCGGGATTTTTGGACAGCTCGGCGATCTTTCCGAATCGCTATTAAAGCGGGATGCGAATGTGAAAGACAGCGGGAAGATTCCCGCGATCGGCGGAGTACTTGACCTTGTTGATTCTTTGCTGTTTACAAGTCCGATTGTATATTTGTTTTTAAAGACGACATGATAATTACCATTGACGGCCCGTCAGGTTCGGGCAAATCTACCGTTGCAAGAATGCTTGCGGCGAAATTGAAAATGGTCCATCTCAATTCGGGCATGTTATACCGGATCGTTGCAACCCGTTACCGACAAATGAATGCCGTCACCGAAACGGTCGATCGGGATTCGATTGTGGAATGTCTTGAGAAAATGCAACTCGGGTTTTCTCTTGTGGGAAGTCGCCTGCTCTGGATGCTTGACGGAGAAGAAGTTGCCAAAGAGCTCTTGCAGCAGGAAGGGATCGGCCACCTGGCTTCTGAAATTGCCGTCTTCCCACAGGTGCGTGAGCGAGTGAACCGGCTCCAGCACGAGGTCGCCTTGGGTTATGATGTCGTGGTGGAAGGAAGAGACATCGGTACCAATGTGTTTCCGAATGCGACCGTGAAATTTTATCTCATTGCCGATCCGCGCGTGCGTGCAGAGAGACGTTTTGCCGAACTGAAAATTCTCCATCCCGATGTGAAATATGAGTTCTCCGAGGTGCTGAAGGATGTGCTCCGGCGTGATGAGCGTGATATCAGCCGGAAAATCGCCCCTCTGAAAAAACCTCTCGACGCGTTTGAAATCGATTCAACCGGCTTCAATATCAAACAGGTGATTCGCGAGATGACGTTTTATGTGCGCCGTGCCCAAAAAAGAACCGTAGTGCGCCCTTTTTGGCTCAAACTTCTCGGGGAAGGGCATAGCCACGGAACACTTTTTTATCGCATCTGTTTTTCCTTTTCCCGTCTCTTTTTCAAATGTTTTTTCCGCCTTACCGTTTCAGGGCAGGAAAATTACCCGCAAGGAAAAGCGGCCATCATCGCTCCCAACCATCTCTCTTTTCTAGATCCGCCGACGGTCGGCGTCTCGTGCCCGCAAGAAGTGAATTTTTTGGCGATCGACTACTTGTTTCGCGTCCCTCTTTTCGGTGCATGCATTCGCAGGTTAAATTGCATCCCTATCAGCGGCAATGTGCAAGACACGACCTCGATCAAAAATGTGATCCGATCTCTGGCAGCGGGAGAGCAGGTAATGATTTTTCCGGAAGGGACGCGCAATACCGAGGACCGGATTGCTCCACTCAAAAGAGGGGTTGCGGTAATTGCCACGAAAGTGCCGTGCCTCATCGTACCGGTCCTAGTCAAAGGCACTCATGAAGCATGGCCGCGGGGACGCGCCTTTTTCAAGCCGTTCAAGCATCTTCATGTCGCGTTCGGGCCTCCGATCGATGCGCGTCTGATCGTACAAGAGGCAGGGTCGGCAAAAGAGGCTAGAGAGCGGATCAATCACGAACTTCAAGCTGCTCTTGAGGCATTGCACGCAAAGCACCATTGCCGAAAATAGGAAATTCCGATATTCTCGTAGAGAGGTGACACCATGCATAAACTAACACAGTCAGAGTTTCAAAAAAAAGTGATTGATTCACGAGAAAAAATTGTCATTGTGGATTTTTTTGCCGATTGGTGTGGTCCATGCCGTCAACTTTCACCCATTTTGGAAGAGATCAGCGACGAGTTTTCTTCGCGGGTCGATATCTATAAAGTCGATGTGGGTCAGGAAGCGGATTTGGCACGCACTTTCGAAGTGCTCTCCATTCCGACCGTCCTTTTTTTCAAAAACGGCAAAAAAGTCGATGAATTTGTCGGCCTGCGCGACAAAGATTCGATCGTGGAAATGATTCAAAGCAATATTTGAGTTTGCCGCAGTGCTTCATATACCACGATGCCTACACTGGTTGATAAATTCAGAGAACGTGCAGTATTGCTCATAGGTATTAGTCCGATGCGATCGCTGTGGCGCTCGTGAATCCAATCGGGGAGTCCGTGTGTTTCTGCCCCGAAGATAAGGGTAGCTCCGACCGGATAGGAAAAGTCGGTGTATTTTCTTTTTCCGAGGGTCGAAAAACAAAAAAACGAATCATTTTCTTTGATAACCTCTTCCAGGCTGTCGACGAGTTGAACGGTAACCCCCTCAAAATAGTCTAGTCCGGCCCGCTTGAGATGCCGGCTTGCTAAGCTGAATCCGAGGGGCTTGACGAGGATAATGTTGGAACGAGTAGCATTGGCTGTCCGAATGATATTCCCCGTATTTTGTGGAATACGGGGCTCGAACAGCACAATGGTGAATGATTTATTTTGCACTGTTGGTTTCGGAAGGAGCTTCTTCTGCAGCTTCGTCGTCTGCCGGCTCGTCTTTCGGTTCTTCCTTCGGAGAGTCTGCTTTGACTACTTCAATCTCGAAAGAAACAAGGCTGTTCGGCGGCAAGAAACCGGAGCTGCCAAAGGCAAGTTCGGGGTGGATGAAAAGTTGTCTTTTTTCACCTTCTTTCATGCCGATAAGGCCCTTTGAGAAGCCGGGAACGGTTGAATCGAGTTCGATCGGTTCTTCTTCGGACTGTCCGAATACTTTACCGTCCAAAAAAGTTCCTTTATACCGGATGACCGGCTTGGAGTGCTCGACCACTTCGGCGCCCTTGCCCGTTTGGAGGACGGAGTATTGCAACTTGCCCTCTTCGAGGATGACCATATTCGGTTTTTTCCGGTTTTCAGTGAGGAACGTTTCGGCAGCAGCCAAGTTGGCATCGGCCTGTTTTTTGAAACTTTGTTCCTGGATTTTAGAAATCTGCTGTACGCATTTTCCCTCATCGAGAGGTGCGGGCGTTCCTTTTAGATAGTCTTGAATGCCGCCTGCAACCGCATGGAGGTCAAAATCAGAGCTCATATTTCGGATATTGCCGGCAACCATGTGTCCAAAAGATCGGGAGATCGTTTGAATATCGTAAGTTTCCTCTTTTTCAACTTTGGCCTCTTCTTCAGCAAAAATAAGGCTCACAGGTAAAATAAAGAGTACTAGACTTTGCAACCATTGTTTCATTTTGGAAAACTCCTTGTATTGCACAAATTATCCTACATTCCCGAAATTATGCAAACCTTTTTCTAGTCGCAGAGACAGTTCCTTCAACTGCTTTTCATCAACGTGGGAAGGGGCGTCAAGCATGAGATCGGCGGCTTTGGCCGTTTTGGGGAAAGGAATGACTTCGCGGATCGAAGCGCTTTTGGTAAGGAGCATCGCGATCCGGTCAAGGCCAAAGGCAAATCCGCCGTGGATAGGGGTTCCGTATTTGAGGGCTCGGAGGAAGAAGCCGAATTTACGGGCCGCTATTTCGGGTGTCAGGCCGAGCAGATTAAAGATTTTTTGTTGCATGGCGTTGTCGTGAATCCGGATCGAGCCGCCGCCGAGCTCAATTCCGTTGAGGACAAGATCGTAAGCGCGGGCGCGCACTTTCAAGGGGTCGATCTCTAAAAGTTCCAGGTCTTCATATAGAGGGGAGGTGAACGGATGGTGGACACTCGCAAATCCTCCCGTTTCAGGATCGAGTTCCAAAAGGGGGAATCCGGTAATCCACACAAAGGCAAGGTCGTTTTCGGAGTACAACTTTTTGGCGGCGCCGATGTGACGGCGGAGATGGTCCAAGGACTGATTGACGACCTGTTCTTTTCCGGCACCGTAGAGGATGACATCACCGGCTTTTGCATTTACCGTTTCGATGAGTTCGGCATGCATTTCGGGTGGGAAAAATTTCGCAATTCCCCCCGTGAGCCCCTCGGTTGTCACCCGTGTCCATGCGACTCCTTCGAGGCCGAAGACGCGGACAAAATCGGCGCATCCGTCGATTTCACTGCGGCTGAATTCTACATGAGCGGGCACGACAAAACACTTGACGACCCCTTTTTGAAATGGGGCAAATTCGGTGCGGCGTGCGAGGGAATCGATTCGTGTAAAAGAGAGGTCGAAGCGCAGGTCGGGTCTGTCCGAGCCGTATTTTTCCATGGCGGTGCCGTAACTCATGTGCCGGGCGGGCAGATCCATGTCGTAATTCAAGAACCGTTTGCATAAGTGCACCATCAGTCCGCATGCGACATCTTCGATATCACTCTCGTCAACAAAGCTCATTTCGACGTCGATCTGGGTAAATTCGGGCTGCCTGTCGGCGCGGAGGTCTTCATCGCGGAAGCAGCGGGCAATTTGAAAATACCTGTCAAAGCCGGCGATCATGCAAAGCTGTTTATAGAGTTGGGGAGACTGGGGAAGGGCATAAAAATTGCCCGGGTAGATGCGTGAGGGAACGATGTAGTCGCGCGACCCTTCGGGTGTTGATTTTGTCAATATCGGCGTTTCAATTTCTTCGAAGGCGCGGGCATGGAAATAGGATCGTACTTCCCAGGCGAGTGCGTTACGGAGCGCGATCTTTTGAGCCAGTTTCGGTTTTCTCAGATCGAGATAGCGGTATGTCAGAGCAAGATCTTCGCCGACCGTTTCTTCTTCGGCAATTTGGAAGGGGGGTGTTTCAGACGCAGAAATGAGGGTGAGGCTGTGGCATTCGATTTCGATTTTTCCCGTTTTTAATTTGGGATTTTCCAGGCCCGGCCCGCGCGGGCGTACTTTTCCCGTTACGTGGACGCAATATTCGGAGCGGAGGCGTTCGGCTGCTGTGTGGGAAGTTGCGTCGACTCCGGGATCGAAGACGATCTGGGTGATCCCGAACTTATCGCGGAGGTCGATAAAAATTAGGCCGCCATGGTCGCGTCGTTTATGGACCCATCCGCATACTTCGACCATTGTGCCGCTGTCAAGTTCTGTCAGCGAGCCGAGGGTGTGGGTGCGCAAACTTGTTGCAAAGGGATTTTGAGGTTTCACAATTGTAGCTCCTTCAATAATTCGGCTAAAACGGTGTTTCTATTGCACATCCGTTGCTCATGGGTGGCAAGGTTTTTCAAGAGGACCGATCCGGAGGCCATTTCCGATTCACCCATAATCACCGCATATTTTGCATTGCATTCGTCCGCTGCTTTCAACCCTTTTTTCAAGTTCAAATGTTTGCAGTACAGTTCGGCGGAAACCGATTTTTTTCGGAGCTCGGAGAGGAGCAGAAACAGGTTGTCTTTTGCAGCGGCGGACAGGGGAAGTAAAAACACATCAGGAGAGGTGATTTCGATAAGTACGTTTTCTTCTTCGGTGAGGGACTGGATGAGGCGTTCGATGCCGAAGGCAAAACCAATTCCCCCTTCATCGGGGCCTCCCATAGCGGAGATGAGTTTGTTATATCTTCCGCCTCCTCCGAGGCTGTTTTGCCTTGACGTATCGCCGCTTCTTACGAGTTCGAACACCATGCCTTGATAGTAGTCAAGACCACGCACCAAAAGTTCGTCCACATGGTATTCGATGTTGAGAGAATTTAGAAGAGAGCAAAATTTCTCGAATTGTTGCAAAGTTGCATCCTCAAGATACGACTTCAATTTTGGCGCTCCATGCACAATCTGTAGATCGCATTCTTCCTTTGAATCAAGAATCCGGAGGGGATTTTTTTCAAAACGCACCTTACTGTCAGAAGATAAGGCGTCAATGTGTTTTGTCAAATAGCGTTTCAAGTCGGTGATATACCGGTCCCTTTCCCGGCTCGATCCCAAGTTATTGATCATAAGCTTGGTATTCTTCAGTCCCATAGTTCGGTATAAGGTGATGAGAAAATCGATTACTTCGGCATCGACATACGGATCATCGGGCAGGAAGACTTCTGCTCCGAATTGGTGAAACTGGCGGTAACGCCCCTTCTGGGACCGGTCGTACCGAAAACAGGGGCCGATATAATACAGTTTCCGAAAACGGGTTTGAAAAAGACCGTTTTCGATCCAGGCCCGGATTGTCGCGGCCGTTATCTCGGGACGCAAAGTCAAAGAGCGCCCTTTTCTATCGCTGAACGTATACATTTCTTTTGATACGACGTCGGTATCATCTCCGATCGCGCGCGTAAATACTTCGGTGTATTCGAAGATCGGAGTTCGGATTTCTTCAAATCCAAAGAGAGCACAGACATCGTGGATGGTTTTTTCTACATCTCTCCATATCTTGGACGTTTTCCACGCTTCTTCCCCCTCGGGAAGAATGTCAAAACAGCCTTTTACACGTTGAAATTTCATGAGATCAGTCTATATGCAAAACAAATAATTTGCAATTGTGCCGGCATTTTTTGTAGGGAAGATAGTATTTGTAATTTTAGTCGCCGCCCTTTACACTCTGCTCTTTTGGGCTGTATTAAGAAATGAATTGGTTAAAAATTTTTTCTCAACCGCCGCAATTAGAGGCCGTCCAAGGTGCCGATGAGGTAAAGCGTCAGTATAAGTACTGGCGTGTACGGATTTTTTATTCGATGTATATCGGATACGTATTCTTCTATTTATCGCGCAAAAGCTTTACTTTTGCCATGCCTGCCATGCTCGTCGATCTGGGCTATACCAAGGCAAATCTGGGGGTGCTGGCCAGCATCTTATATATCATGTATGGTGTCTCAAAATTCTTGAGCGGAATCCTTTCCGACCGATCCAATCCTCGGTATTTTATGGCAGTGGGACTGATCCTGACAGGGGTCTTCAACATTCTGTTCGGTCTTTCTTCCCACCTGGTTTTATTTGCCCTATTCTGGGGGCTGAACGGATGGTTCCAAGGCTGGGGATGGCCGCCTTGCGCGCGTCTCCTCACCCACTGGTATGCCACCGGAGAAAGGGGGACGTGGTGGGGAATTTGGAGCACGTCGCACAACGTCGGCGGAGCGCTCATTCCGATCCTTTCGGCCGTGCTGGCGCAATACTACGGCTGGCGCATGGCGATGTTTTTTCCCGGGATCATTTGTATCGGCCTTGGTTTTTTCCTCATGAACCGGCTCCGCGATACTCCCGAATCTCTCGGATTGCCTCGGATTGAAAAATATGCGGGCGACGCCTCTCTTGAAGACCAACCCGAAGCGTCCAAAATGTCGCAGTGGGATTTGCTCAAAAACTATGTTTTCAAAAATAAGTACATTTGGGTGCTCGGCTTTGCCTACTTTTTGGTGGGGGTGATCCGTACCGCGATCAACGATTGGGGACAGCTTTTTCTCTACGAAGAAAAAGGTTTTTCTCTCATCCTTGCGGGGTCTTGTCTTTTTGCTTTTGAACTAGGCGGCTTTTTCGGGAGTTTGGCTTCCGGCTGGGTATCGGACCGTCTTTTTGAAGGGAGGCGAGGTCCCGTCAATGCCCTTTTCAGTTTTTTTGCATTTG
>MGLW01000037.1 GCA_001794905.1 Chlamydiae bacterium RIFCSPHIGHO2_12_FULL_49_11 | reverse complement strand
TTTCCTTGCGGGAAAATTGCAGAAATTTACGGCTGGTCCGGATTTTTTGTCTTGCTTTCGATGTGTGCCGTATTGACGATCGTCCTTTTTATCCCTCTCTGGAATACGAAACGGTATCGACCCAGAGTACAAGATGAAATAAAAACAGTTTAAAGGATTACGATTCAATGGGTTGGATTCCTCTCCGCACACATTCCCAATATACCGTTCTCGGGAGTACGGTTAGCATCAAGGCACTCGTGGAAAGGGCGGCCGAATGGAAACTCGATTCCCTTGCCCTGACCGATGTGGGCAATATGTACGGCGCCATCGATTTTTACAAAGAATGTAAAGGGGTCGGCATTCAACCGATTCTCGGCCTGGAAAT
>MGLW01000036.1 GCA_001794905.1 Chlamydiae bacterium RIFCSPHIGHO2_12_FULL_49_11 | reverse complement strand
TATTTCGACCACCTCATTGCCCCCTATTCCGAGAATAAGGAACTCTTCAAAGAGCGCTCTCCTATCCATCATGCAGACCGGATTAACACTCCTGTACTCTTCTTACAGGGAAAAAAAGATCCCGTCGTTCCTCCAAACCAATCGATCCTCATGCATGAGGCCCTCAAAAAAAGGGGAGTCATGACCGAGCTTGTCCTGTTTGAGAACGAATCGCACGGCTTTCGTGCTAAAGAGACGCTGATTGCCGCTCTCGAGCTCGAAGTCGCGTTCCTGAGCAAGGTATTTGCGTATGCACGGTGACATTTGGAAACTCTGCCTTTATACCTTTCTCGAATTTGGGCGCCTCATCACTTTTTTCATTTTTGCTCTTCACCTCCTGTGCGGAGCATGTACTTATCCCCACCTCATTTCGATGGTCGGCCTCTCTTTTGTGCTTCCATTTTTTCTTTCCTCACTGCAAAGCGGCATCGCTTCGGACCATTTCAGCAAAAGCCACCTCCTTCTCTTTCTGGAAGCGGCGCAAATCGTCACCTGTGTGATCGGCCTTCTCCTCCTTTTTGTGTCTCCCGTCCTCAGCTTTTTCTTTTGCCTCATTTTGTTTAGCCTGCTTTCCCCCCTTTTTCTCATCACGATTGACGGCTACACCGTCGAAACCTATCCCAAAACCAGCCTCTTTTCACTGCGCCTGATTTACTTTATCGCTTTCGTGATCGCTGTGCTCTCGTTCCAATATTTTTCTCCCATAGAACTTTCGGTCCGGTCCCTGGTTATTCTTTATTCCTCCTTGCTTTTCCTTGCGCTTGCCACCTTTCCACTTGCCGTTTTTCTCCCCTCCGGCATGCCCATGAGTTTCAAAAAAGGGTGGCTGATCCTTCCCCTGCATGAACCGATCATAGCCCTCTTGGAATTCAAACGCGTTCCGAAGCTAAGGCCACTGTTCCTTTTAGAAGTTTCTTGTTTTTACCTGATGGGCCAGCTCATCTTCGTTTCCCTACAGGACATCTCCCACCTCCTGCTCGACTTTTTTCTCCTCGGCTCCTTTATCGGTATTGGATTTTACTACCTGATGTACAGGAATAGGCCCATCAAATGGACGCCGCTCGTGATGATGATGGCAAGCGCCGCGGCCCTATTCTTTTCCTTTCCCGAAATCACTTTCACGCTCCGCTCCTTTTTTACTCTGATCGTTGCCGTAACGCTTACGCCGGCCTACCTTACCGTCCATGAACTCTTCACAAAAAAAAGCCCGGGTGAATATCGCGGCCGCAACCTCTCCACCCTTTACTTTTACGGATCGGTTGCTTTCTTTATCCCCCTTATTTTCCTTCACAATGCATCCCCGTCATCGATTTTTTTCTATACTCTCTTCTCTTTTCTTGTTTTGATCTCTCTCTACATCGCCCTCTTCTTTGCACTCCGCCCTCACAAACTGGCCACCCTCTAACATTTGGCACTTCACGATTTCGATTGCTAAAAATCGGAACAATTGTTAAAGTGATGTTTGCTAAACCATAGGAGGTTTATATGGACGATAAAAGAAGCCCGCAACGGTACAAACATCCGTTATCCCAACTTTTCGAAACATTTTGGGACGACGAAAATGATCTGTTTCGCCCATGGCGAGGCACGCAGCAGCGCGGCATCAGTCTTTCGGAAGACGACGCCCACATTTATGTAGAAACGGCGCTTCCCGGGGTGGATGAAGATAAAATCGAAGTCACTCTCGACCACGGCATTTTAACGGTACGAGGCCAAAGGGAAGAAAAAGAAGACGGCAAAAAATACATCTACCGCTCTTCCAACCAATTTGCCTACCAAGTGGCGCTACCCGAATCGGTCGATGAAACAAAGGAACCCAAAGCAAATTATGAGAAAGGGGTTCTTTCCATTTCCTTCGACAAATCCAAGCAGCGTCAACCGCGCAAAATCAATATTTCCTCAAAACGCAAATAGATTTGCAAGGAAAGGAGCAAACTTCTCCTTGTCTTTTTTTTAATATCGGAATAAACTCTTGTGAAAACAGGAGTTTATTCCATGCGATGGTTGTTTTTACTTTTGCCCCTTTTTCTCTCTGCCGCCCCGATTCCAAGAGATGCTAAAATTTATGTTGCTGGTCACCGAGGCCTCGTCGGTTCGGCCATTTGCCGAAAACTGGAACAGGAAGGATTCACCCACATCATTCGCTACTCTTCGAAAGACCTCGATCTTCGGGATCAAAGTGCAGTGAACGCGTTTTTTGAAAGTGAGCGTCCCGAATACGTGTTTCTCGGCGCCGCAAAAGTAGGCGGTATTTTTGCCAATTACACATATCCCGCAGAGTTCATCTACGACAACATCACGATCGGCACAAACATAATCCACGCCGCCTATAAAACGGGGGTAAAAAAACTCCTCTTCCTTGGTTCAGCCTGCATTTATCCCAGGGACTGCCCGCAACCGATCAAAGAAGAGTACCTTCTCACCGGCCTCTTGGAAAAGACCAACGATGCTTATGCGCTTGCAAAAATTGCCGGACTTGAAATGTGCCGCCACTATAAACGGCAATACGGAGTGAATTTCATTTCATGCATGCCGACGAACCTCTTCGGCGTCGGAGACAACTTTCACCCCGAAAACTCGCATGCCCTTCCGGCACTGATCCGCAAATGCGTTGAAGCAAAAGAAAAGAATCTCCCTTATATTACTCTCTGGGGCACGGGCAAGCCGACACGGGAATTCTTATTTGTCGACGACCTGGCCGATGCCTGCCTTTTTCTGATGGAAAATTATGACGGCGAAGAAACGATCAATGTGGGAACGGAAAGCGATATTTCGATTGCTGAAGTAGCATCACTGATCAAATCCCTTGTAGGCTACGAAGGGGAAATACGTTGTGACACATCGCGGCCCGATGGAATGCCGAAACGTCTTCTCGATATTAGCAAGATTCGGAACCTTGGATGGCAGCCGAATACTGACCTCAAGGAAGGCCTAAAGACAACGATCGACTGGTACCGTGCAAACGTGAACAAATAACCCGGCTATTACCCCGGGTTATCAGATATATTTATCTTTTTCTTTTTCTGAAAAAGTAATGTATGCAGCACTTGTTAAGTCCGGCAGCGATCAAAAAGATCGGCCAATACTTTAAAATCCCTGAACTGGGAAGCAAGTTTGCAATCAAGAAAAACACGCCGAAAAGCGTAATAATTACGCCCATACCGCATCGGGTGTGTTCGCATTCGTCTCGTCCTAACATAACTCAATACTCCTACTAATTGATGTATTATTGCTACTCCTGATCATAATGTTGTTGGAATTAGAATCAAGAATATTCTTTAACGACTTAATGTTAATTTGTTACATATTCATTCGCATATATAAAGTATAGGTTTCGAAAGGATCGAGCGAATCCATCTCATCATTTGATACCGAACGCAAGAAATAATGTCATAAATTCGAGCCAGATAACGAGGCAGATTTGAACGATCATTTCGAAACCCATATTTTTAAATATGAGTGAGAAAGGATCGTTCAAAGGTGACCGTTAGATGATTCCGAATTTGTGAAAGTATTTCTTGCGTTTGGTATGACACAATTTTATGCATCTTTTTCCTCTTTAAAGAAAATAAAAGAATTGTTACCATCTTCTTCGTACAAGGAGATTTGCATGTTCACTGCATCTGAATTTCAGGTCTGTTTTCGTCCGTGTGACAGGACTGAGAATGTGATCGACCCCTCCTTTTTTAAGAAAAATGAGCATCGGGAACTCCTCGCTCACAAAGATTTCCAAGAGGTGCAATTTTCGCCGGAGAGGTGCTTTGAAGTCGATGCGGAATGTTTAGAGAAAGACCGAATCCATGTTTTTATCCCTCTGGGAAATCGCCCGTTTTCTACCCATACCTTAGCAGTATGTCATTTTGTGCATCTTCCGTTCCTTTTAGAAGAGGAAAATTCCGACTTGTGCCATGTTCAATGCGTTGTCCAAAATGGGATTAATATTCTACACACTCGCATCCGACAGGCTATTTTTCATATCTTTGTCCATATCGCTCTTCTTCATGATCTCGAAGTGATTCAAAATTCAAGTGCAGACGTTTGGAGAAAGTCTCAGGGGACGATCACGCATATTTTCCCCAAGGCAGACCACATCCGGATTATTAAAGGAAATCCGATCCATTTGTCGAAGGATCTGTTTCATCAAATCGTTAACCGCTATTAAGGAGTAACTTCATGGAAAAAATGCACGATCAGCAACGTAACGATCAGATATTCAGTATCTGTCCCAATCTGGGAAGGGGTCCTTTACCGATGAGGGATCTGGTTTTGAGGAGGATATTCATGGAAAGAGTGGCAGAAGCAATGACGCCCTCTGAATTTATCCATCAGACAATTGGTACTTGCTCCGTGCTGCAGAGAAATCCTTCCCTGATTGGGTGGGATCTCGTCTTTTTGAGAAATCGCCTCCAAGCTCCACTCGCTCCGAAAGAGTGGCATATCGTACGTTGCAGCGAGCGGTGAGCCCTTTGACAGATCAGGTGCTATTCCACGAATTTCCCGCGAACCGGTGGGCCCTTCTTCAGGGCGATAATGGAGGGTACCAGCTTGTCAGCACACGCGGCTACCCCTCTTGTGACAATGTGCCCGAACGTCTTTCGTTAGAAGTGGAAGGCCCCCTTTTTATCCGTCAATATATCGCACTCGCGCAAAACCCCCGCCTGAATTCGCTTAATTTGCGCTATGCAGCTCTCGTGGACGGAGAAAAAGAAGCTTCCCCTTTCCCCCTCTCATCACAGTTAACCTCTCTTATCCTTCCTGCTTTCAAGGCAAGCCAGATGCCCGATATACCAAGCTTATCGGAACTGGAATTCCTTTCCGTCGACCTGAAAAGATGGACAGACAAGGAGCAAGAAAATTTCTTTCGTCAAATAGACATCCTGGCGCTCCGAATCTCCCGCTTTGCATCATCCGCGCTTAATTCGATGCATCCTTCGACCCGATTAAAATCACTCTCTCTCGTGAACTCAAATGCCACTGATTGTGAACTTTTCAAAATCCTTCTCGGGCTTTCGTCTCTGGAGCAGCTTGAATTGCAAGAGTGTCCGAAAATTGCCTTCCAAAAACCGGACAAGGCGCCGCTCACCCTTTTGCCCCGCTTAGCAAAGCTTAGTTTCAGATTCCAGCCTGATCTCACATACGAAGCAGCAAAAACCGTCGTGCAAATCGCTCCGAACCTAACCGAAATGGACCTTTCCTGTTTTGATTCCATTTCTCCGGATGCAGTATTGCACCTGCAGAGCCTTCCTCTAACAAAAATCCGGTTTTTCAATTGTACTTCGATCCCTCGCAAATTCTACGAATCGATTGCCAAAATCACTTCTCTGGAAAGATTTGTTGTACGGAGCCATTTGGTTCTCGATCGTTTCGATCTTTCTCCGTTGCAACAATTGCCGCGTCTTGAAAGGGCCTCGTTCAAGGTAGAAACGGAAAGCGATCTCTATAAAATAGCTGCCTGCGCCACCCTCCGGATTTTACTGTTGGAGACAGGCAATATAGACCTTTCACGAGGACTCATCCAAATTTTCCCTTTCCTGATTCGTCTTGAATTTCTGGATCTCTCCTACTTCCCCCTTACCTCTAAAGCATACGGTCAAATCCCCAACTCAGTAGCACGAAATTTAAAAAACATCAAAGTCCTGGTTTTGAGTGCAGGCCACATTTCCGATCCCGACTTTGCCGTGACACAACAAAATTTCGCGGCCCTCGCGCAAGCCATGCCGGAAAAAAGCAGCCTCCGATTCATCTTCCCCTTTCCCTTCGGTCAAGAAGAAAAGCTTCGCACTTCTTTGCCCGCCAGCCAAGCAAAACACCGGAATGTCACAATCCTGTTTTGGAGAGAGACATCCCGGGCTCGCAAACTCGAAGAACAATGGTTTATTTGATGACACGCCCTAGTTTTCGCTCATGGGGCCAGATCGCAAACGGCATTGCCATTAACACCATCAGCGCCAAGATAAAGTGGATGCCCCTTTGAGCCGCTACTTTGCTGCGGACCAGTTCGTTCCATAAATGTTCCCGCTGCCCCTGGGGGTAGCGATCGTAAATGAGCTCGTACGGCTCCGAAGTTCCCACAAGTTCCCAGATTGCCTGGGGAGGTACCTTGCGGCCGAATTTGGCATTCATATCGAAAAATTCTGCATTGCATAAGAGGGCAGCAATGAGCGCCACCGAGAGAGTCGCGGAAAGGGCACGGAAGGTTGACATCGTCCCCCCTACGAGGCCGATTCTCTCTTCCGGCACATCGTTCATCGCCGAGCTGAGAGAAGGGGTTTGGATCAAGGGGATCGCTATCCCGCAAGGGAGAAGCCCAATCAGGAGGAGGGGCAGGGACGAGGTGAGAAATAAGCCTGTCCAAAGGAGGGAAAATGCCAAGAGACAAAAACCGAGAAAAATCGGAACGCGCGGACCAAGCCGATCTGCGATCGCCCCGGCAGGAAGGGGGACGATGAGAAGGGCGATAGTGGTGCAGAAGGTCATCCAGCCCGTTTTGGAGGGAGACCACCCCAGCGCCGTCTGAAAAAAAAGGACGCGGAAAATGATCACAATCATCGCCGTTTGCGCGATAAATACACTGATATTCACCGCACGGAACACAGGCCTTTTGAGAAGGCCGATTTCTAAAAAAGGGAAACGCGCCGTAAATTCCCGCCGAACAAGAAGAAGGGCAAAAATCACGATGCTCGACACAAACGCAAGACTCGTTGAAGAGGTGAAACCCCACTCTCCCGCTTGCATGAGATACACGACAAGGGAAAAAATCGTCAGGGTAAAATAGAGAAATCCCCTAAAATCCAGCGTTGCCTTTTTTCGGGGGCTATTTGCAACAAAAATAAGTGTCATCACAAAACTCATAATGCACAAGGGAAGATTGATCAGAAAAATGAAGCGCCATGAAAAATGCTCGACGAGCATCCCTCCCAGTAGAGGCCCGATCACGAGGAAGAACGCTCCCAAACTGGTGTTGACCCCCGTCGCCATCCCCCGTTCATGACAGGGAAAAAGAAGTGAAACGAGTGCAAATGAAGCGGGCAGCATGAGTGACGATCCTAACCCTTGCAGTGCACGCCCTACAATGAAATAAAGACTGCTGCTACTACTTGCGCATACTCCCGATGCAAGGGCAAAAAGTCCCATCCCGATCAGAAAACTTCTTTTTGGCCCGATCCAATCGGAAATTTTCCCGCCAAGCAGCACAAATGAGGCGGAAACAAGAAAGTAGCTATTGAGAAACCAGATAAGTTCCATCCGCGATGCATGAAATGTTTTTTCGATGACCGGCAGTGCAACGGGTACGATGCTCTGATCTAAAAATGCGAGCGCTAAAGCAGGCATAGTGGAGAGTAGCCCCATCCACTTTTTGTGGCGTTCAATCCATGAAATCATGAGTTCTGATTGTAACGTACCGGTCTATTTAAATTCTGCAAGAAAACGAATGTCGTTTTGTAAAAATAGGCGGATGTCGTCAATCCCCCGCATCATGAGAAGAAGCCTTTCGATGCCCCCTCCCCATGCATAGCCGGAAACCAGTTCAGGGTCAAGACCCCCCTGGCGAAGAACTTCGGGATGCACCATTCCAGCGCCGCACACCTCGAGATAGCCCGAATGCTTGCATAAACGGCACCCCTTTCCACCGCAAAGGAGACATGCTATGTCCACTTCCACTCCCGGTTCGACAAAGGGGAAATAACTCGGGCGAAAGCGGAGCTTTATATCGGAACCTAAAATGCGCTTGTAATACTCGGTTTTCGTAGCCATCATGTCGGCAAGGGAAACGTTTTTGTCAATATAGAGAACATCGACCTGATGAAAAATCACGTGGGAACGGGACGAAATCGTTTCGTTCCGGTAGCATTTTCCCATGCAGAAACTGCGGATCGGCGGCTTTTCCTTTTCCATGATCCGCTGCTGGAAAGCGGTATTGTGCGAGCGAAGCAGGGTTGTTTCATCGATATAGTATGTGTCTTGCATATCGCGAGCGGGATGGTCGTCGGGATAATTCAAGCCGCCGTAATTATAATATTCCGATTCCAGTTCGGGGGACAAAAATTCTGTAAAGCCCATCAAAGTGAGGACCGATTTCACCCTGTCCATCATTTGGGTCAATGGGTGGAGCCCTCCAAGAGGGACAGAAACACCGGGAAGCGAGACGTCGATTTTCTCGCTTTCGATCATTTCGCTTCTCTCAGCCATGACGAGTTTTTCATTTTTTTCGTCAAGCTTGTTGAGAATATAGATTTTGAGATCGTTGACCGCTTTACCGAAATCACGTTTCTCATCACTCGTCAAAGCTCTGAGCTCTGCCACGAAAGAGGCAAGAGAGCCCTTCTTCCCCAAATAACGAATTCTGAGTTCTTCGATTTCCTTTGTAGAGCTCGCCGTTTTCAGCTGCTCTACAAAAGTTTTTTTCTCTTTCTCTACCCTTTCGAAAGCACTCATCGTTTACTTAAGAGCCTTTTTGGCTTTGTCCACAACCGCTTCAAATGCTTTGCCGTCCTCGATGGCCATATCGGCAAGAATTTTGCGGTTGATGTCAATCCCCGCCTTGTGAAGGCCGCTCATCAGCTTGCTATAGGAAATGCCGAGAGCCCTTGCTTTGGCATTGATCCTTTGAATCCACAAGGATCGGTATTCCCCTTTCTTTTTCTTTCTGTGACTGAAGGCATACGCCATCGCCTTCATCAGCGAGGTTTTGGCTAGCGCGACATGGTTTTTCCTGTCGCCCCAAAATCCTTTTACTCTTTTGAGTATACGTTTGTTGCTGCGTTTTCGCGCGGGCGCATTTGTAACACGTACCATCTGTTTTCTCCTCTAGAATCCCGAAATCATCCGTTTATATTTACTTGCGAGGTTGTCTCCGACCTGAACAGTCTTTCCAAGATCCCGCTTGTGTTTTGTGCTCTTTTTGGCTAAAAGATGCCGCCTGCCCTGCTTTTTACGAAGCAGTTTGCCGGTGGCAGTGATTTTAAACCTCTTCTTGAGCGCTTTGTTGCTCTTTGCCTTGATCACTTTTTTTCTCCTTCTTTTTCTTGTCTTTCGCCGCCGGGCTCAAAATCATGCTCAGCGTATTTCCCATCATCTTGGGCGGCGCATCCACCGAACTATAGTCGTCAAGCTCAGTCAGAATGACGTCAAACATCACTTTCCCCTTCGCCGAAAACATGATCTCGCGTCCGCGAAACATGCAGGAAAATTTTACTTTGTTCCCTTTTTCGAGGAACTCTTTGGCTCTTCGCATCTTCGTTTCCAGATCGTGCTTGTCGATGTTTGGCTTCATCTTCACTTCTTTCAGCTTGCCCTGCACGCTCCCTTTCCGGTTTTCTTTTTCCTTTTTCGTCTGCTGGTAACGATACTTGCCATAGTCGATAATTTTGCACACCGGAGGTTCCGCGAGAGGCGCAATTTCAACCAGATCCAGATTGCTGCGCTCTGCCCTTTCGAGTGCTTCGTGTGTCGCTATGATTCCTATTTGCTTTCCTGTCTCATCGATCAACCTCACGCGAGGTACACGAATCTGTCTGTTGACTCTCAAATCTTTCCTTTCTTTGGTTGATGCTAAAAAGGAGAGTATCACGAACTCTCACTTTTTTGCACCTGTTTTTGGGATATAGCTGACTCGAACAGCTGACCTCCACGATGTCAACGTGGCGCTCTAACCAACTGAGCTAATACCCCACTCGCGGGAAGATCGTATCACCAAGAGCTATTTTTATAAAAGGAAATATGATATAAGAGTGAGATGAAGCTGATTCATAAAGCCCACGGCCTTTTTAAAACGGTCCTCTTCCCGGGTGATAGTGCCGTTGACGCCACTTGCGGCGGAGGAAACGACAGATTGGTTCTTGCAAAACTGTGCCTCACCCCCGAAAGCGGATCTCTTCATCTCTTTGATATACAGGAAACTGCTATCGTAAAAACCAAAAAAAGGCTGGAGAACAGCCTTCCCGAAAATGTCATCCCAAAAATCTACTACTACAACCGCTCTCACGTCGAAATGCCGCCCGACATACGCCCTAAACTGATCACCTTCAATTTGGGCTTTCTTCCTTCGGGCGATCCCGCCGTGATGACGACCCCCGGAGCAACCGTTGTTGCCCTTGCCCGCTCTTTTGAAATTCTCGAGACGGGTGGAGCTTTGTCGGTCATGGTCTATCCAGGCCATGAAACGGGGAGGAAGGAAGCGGGAGCCATCGACAACTGGCTTTCTGAAAGTTTTCGAGGCCGGGTGATTGTGTACCGTGACAGCCCCAAAAATCATGCCCCCTATTTACTTTGGCTCTTGAAATAATATTTCAACATGGTTAAAATTTTTTTCATGGAAAATTCATCTGTTTGTTCGCGACTCTTCCCTTGCTGCGGGAAATTTCATCCCTACGCGAGAATTGAGCAAAAAGAAGATAGCGAAGCTAAACCACCTCCTTCGCAGGAAGAAATGCTCCGGACACCCCTGCTTCCTCCGGCTTCAGTACAGTCAGTCATGCACCTTGAAAATGAGCTTCTCAAAGCACGATATCCCGCAAACCGCGAATTCATCCTCGAGAATTTTGCCAAAATGGCACGCTTTTGCGAGCTGGGCATAAAGCAGATTTTCATCGGGGAATCGCTCGATTTTTTAAGTCTCGTTCTCATCCCCAAGCTTTATGAAAGGGTAGATGAAACCTACACCATGGAAACACTGGTCCGGGAGATCCGCGCCGCCATGCCTGCCACCACCCGTTATATCCCATTTAATCCCCAATCCATCGATCAGACCGTGACCCGGTTCGCGGTAGAGTTTAGAAATGGGGAATATTTACAACAGACAACTGTGGTGTTTTTTTCCTTGAACCACGCAGAAAAACCCCAAATCCCTTATACAATCATTTCGCAGGGAGGCCTCACCCGTCGATACCTTCTGTTTGCCCCTCACGCCCCGGGCGGCACAACGCCATTTCGCACAGCATATAAAACCGCTGAAATGATGATGGATTTTTTTAAACTTTTATTGATTGCGCAAAGTAAAGCATTGAATCCCACTGCTTCTCCCAGAATCGCCGCTCACGAGCTTTACTTTTCTTCTTATTAACCAGTATGTTATGTTTTTCAAAATGAAGCTACCTCTTGATTTTTATAAATTGATGGCTTATAATCATTAAAGGTGATAAATATGGCTTAACTCACACTATCTAAAAGGTACGAGATGTTAATCAAATTTCCTACGGCACAGCCTGTACTCGATTCGATCGATGCCGGAATTCATAATCGCATTCTCTTTCCCCTTTCCACACTACAAAAATACCGCCGGACCTTAAACGGAATTGCTCCTTTCTTGTGCAATGAGATGCCGCCCCAGGACGGGATCGACCTCGTCAAAAAATTAGCGCAGCGTATCTCAAATCTAATTTACCGGCATACCGTCCTCGAATTTGCTGAAACGGCAGAACATCTTGCCGCTCATGGCAACGAGCTTCCACAGCACGAGCTTCATTTGCACATCTCTCGATTGCGGCGGCGCATCCGTGAATTTTTAAAAGAACACCGCCCGTCGCAAAACAATGCGCGCTTTCTCCGCTTTGCTTCTATTTGCCTCAATCGGGCCGAAAAAGGGCTCCCTCTTATCGAGCCTGTCCTGTCCCGAAAAATATGCCGTTTTACAACGACTGCCCCCACCCCTCTCCAAGAGGATTATGAAAATGCCGAAGCCCTTTTCGAACTCGGATTTTTTCTCTACACCAAAAAATGGGCCGAGTTCCGTCTTGCCTTCGAACTCCTTTCCCAAGAAATGCAACGTGAAGCGCTTTGGCATATAAAAGAGTGTTCGGGCTCCCTCGAAATATCCCCATTGAGGAAAAAGGCCGGACGCTTGAAAGCTGTGCAGGGCCTATTGGGTTTAGCCCACAAACTGACACACTATTATTTTGAAGAGTCGATTTACCCGAGCATCGGTGACATCGACTCCATGTACAAAGAAGTCGCCTGCCTCCATCTATAGAGAGTTTTTACGGGGAAACAGATTGGCTTTTTCGAGATAGGCGACACCCAAATCATTGAACGGTTTTCCTTGTCCATGAAAATCGGACCCGCCCGAGACAAGCAAATTGCGCCTTTCTGCAAGCCTTTTGTAACGCATATTTACCTGATACGAGAAACGGGCATAATAACATTCGATTCCGTCAAAATGGAAGGCCGCAAGCTCTTTGACAAATTCAAAATCGTTATAGAAATGGGGATGTGCAATGAAAGCCTTGCCGCCGGCTGCGTGAATGATCCTTAACGCCTCGGGAATTTCGGGCTGACGCATCGGCACAAAACAGGGGGCGCTATCTCCTAAAAACCGGGCAAAAGCTTCATCGAGGTTTTCTACTACCCCTTTCCGGATGAGAAGTGCGGCAATATGGGGTCTTCCCAGAGGAGAGCCGTGGGACCGCTGCAGTTCTGCAAAAGTGATCTCAAACCCATGCGCTCTCAGCTTTTCCAAAATCTCTTCGGCACGTACCCTTCTCCGCTCTTCCTGCAGTGTAATAAATTCATGAAGCTCCGGCACATCGAGTTTGAAGTCGTAGGCAAGAATATGCACGGCCTGCCCCTTGTAATAAGCGGAAATTTCCACCCCCTGCAATAGGTCGATTTTATGTGCTTTTGCATAGGCCAGCACTTCAGGCGCAAAGGCGGCGATGGTATCGTGGTCGGTGATCGCAATGCCGGCAAGTCCTTTCGTGACTGCCAGGTCAATGAGCTCACGGGGCGAATACGACCCGTCAGAACAAGTGGTGTGAGTATGGAGATCGTATCTGTCCATCATAAGAGATGCATTGTACTTCACAATCCAAAAGAATGCCACTTTGTTCTTGCACCTTCTCCCTAACAAGAGCGATGAGAGAAAGAACATCCCCTGCGGTCGCCGTTCCGGTATTGAGAATAAAATTGGCGTGTTTTTCACTCACGACCGCTCCGCCCACCCCTCTTCCTTTCATGCCTGCCGTTTCAATCAGCTTCGCCGCAAAGAGCCCGGAAGGATTGCGAAATACCGATCCGCATGACGGCTTATCGTAAGGTTGGGTACGCATCCTGTATGCCAGGTACTTTTTTTGCCGGTCCGCCGCCTCCGGATCGCGCGTGAGCTGAAACCGCGCTTTTGTGATGATGCCGCCTTCGTCTTGAAACGACGAGTAGCGGTAAGCAAATCGGGCGTCGCTCTTCAAAAGAGTGATGGTGCCGCCCCCCCGGATCACATCTACGCTCACGAGAGAGCCGCTCACCTCGGCTCCCATCGCGCCGGCATTCATGAACACGGCTCCCCCGACACTGCCGGGAATGCCCGATGCAAACTCCAGTCCGGACAAACCAAGGCGCGCCGTTTTTATGCCGAGGTAGGAAAAACTGACCCCTGCCCCCGCTTCGACGATGAGTCCCTCTATGGAAACAGATCCCAAGAGGGGCACGATCACAAGCCCGTCGAACCCGCGATCGTCGAAGAGAACATTCGACCCTTTCCCCAATATGAAGGTCTGAACTTTTTCCCGGCCGGCCCAATCCACGGCATACAATAACTCTTCCTCGGAACGGGCTTCAAAAAACAGGCGCGCAGGTCCCCCGATCCTGTAAGTAGTATGAAGGGAGAGGGGCTCATTCTTTTTTGGCACAAACATGGTCAATAATCGCATGCACAAAGGGTTGCGACCCCTCATGACTAAAGGTTCCGATAAGGCGGATCGCCTCATCGATCCCGACGGCCACAGGGAGATCTTCATAAAGGATTTCGTATAGCATCACCATCAAAACGGCCTTTTCAACGGGAGAAATCCTTTGAAGGGGATAAGAGAGGGCTATGGGGCGGATTTTCTCTTCGAGATCCGAGGCTACCTGCGCAATTTTTTCAATTTTTTCCATGACATCAAACGCATTCTTACGTGTCACTTTTGCCTGAAACATCAAAAGGTCGCGATCAGGCGGAGAAAGCGCTCCCTTGAAAAAGGAAGCATACACCCCTTGAACGACCATTTCCCGCTTTGTTTGTACTAGTGACATGGAAGCATGATACCGCTTTAGGACAATAAAACATATTCTAAAAAGTTTTTGATGTTTGCCCCCAGTTCATAGCCGGTAACCGCCGCCATCGGAACATTCAGAAAGCGCGCAAGGTAGGCAAATAGCCCCTCACTCTCAGACAGATTCTCTTCAAATAATTCTTTGATCCGGTCCAGTAAGAGGTATAATTTGCTATAGGAGCGATTCCGATATGCTTCCATGCCGGCAAGCAGAAGTTCTTTGCACTGCATATAGGGCGCGGTATGGTACCGGAGGGCGGCGCCGATAGATCCTTCCGCTTCTCCGACCAGGGCGGGATCTGGGCGGATGCCGCGCTGTTCAAGGGCCTCCGTGATTTCAAGATCGGAATACGGTTCCAGCTTGAGGCAAAAACAGCGGGAAAGAACGGTGCTTGGAATCGTCCCGAGATGGTCGGCAAGGAGAATGAAAATGATATCTTCGCGTACTTCTTCTAGGGTTTTCAGGAGAAAATTGTGATGCACCGGGAGGAGGCGGTGAAAATCTTCGAGTATGTAACACTTGAAAGGACCGATAGAGGGACCGAAAGCAGCGTCTTTCCTAAGCTCGTGCAAATCTTCGATCCTATAAGTCTTCTCACCTTCATTGACACGGTAGGTGATGATATCTCCCGGCTTTGCCACCGCCGTAGCAAATACTTTAGCAAACGACCGTTTACCGATCCCCGCTTGCCCGTGCAGCAAAAGACAGGAAGGAGGAGCTCCCGTGCAGGAGCGAAGGAACTCTTTGACCTTGGTTTGGCCAAGCATTAAGCCAGTACTTGCAAGACCCATTTTTTGGCCTCCTCAAATACCGAATCGGGATCACAGTTCGCATCGATTTGTTTGATCCGGTGCGGGTGACGTTTTTGCAGCTCTTGAAAACCGGCACGCACCTGTTTGTGAAAATCGAGATGGTGGCTCTCGATCCGATCTTTTGGGCCGCTGAGCCGCGCAAGGCCGATTTCGGGATCGAGGTCGAGGTATAAAGTCAAATTAGGAACAAGCCCGCCGGTGGCAAAATCGCACACCCGTTCATACTCGTCAGTGGAGCTTATCCCCAGTGCGAGAGCCTGGTAAACGAGCGACGAATCGGTAAACCTGTCCACAATCACGATCATATCTTGCTCGAGTGCAGGGAGTATCAATGTTTCCACATGCTCGGCACGGTCGGCCTGAAAGAGTAAAAATTCACTCCGCGGGGTAAGAAATGCCATTTCCTTTTCGAGAAGAATCGACCGGATTCGCTTCCCCAGTTCCGTTCCTCCAGGTTCTCTCGATGTGACAACAAAGAGGTTTTTTTCTTTCATGAGAAATTCAGACAGCTTTTTGGCCAGGGTAGATTTTCCCGCCCCTTCTCCCCCTTCCAGCGTGATCAGTATCCCCGCATGCACTTTATTCCTCTACGCCCTGAATTTTTGCAATCTTTTGCATCGTCGCAAGCAAGTCCCCGTTCGAAAGCTGCACAACGCGCACCCCTTGCGTCGAGCGGCCCATGATGCGGAATTCTCGCATCGCGGTGCGGATCGTTTGACCTGACCTTGCCATCATGAGGACGCTATCGGAATCTGATACCGAAATGGCTCCGACCACTTTTCCGTTTCTTTCCGAAGTGATGATCGACCTAACCCCGACCCCGCCACGGTTTGTCTGACGGAATTCTTCCACCTGCGACCGTTTCCCGTACCCGTTTTCGCAGACAATGAGGATCGAATCGGAAGGAACCACTACCTCGCACGAGACAACCGCGTCTTCTACACCTCTGAGCGTGATGCCGCGCACGCCGCGTGCGCCGCGCCCTACGGCTCGGATAAGATCTTCATTAAAGCGCACAGCCATTCCATTACGGGTAAAGAGCATCACCTGATCTCCCTCTTGCACGAGCTTGGCATCGATCACTTCATCCCCTTCGTCGATCGAGACGGCAATGATCCCCTTGCGGCGCGGGTTGGAGAAAAGCTCGAGATCGCTTTTCTTGATCACCCCTTTCTTCGTGCACAGTAAAATGGAAGCCCGATCCAAGAAGCTTTGCACCGTCAAGATTTTTGCCACCCTCTCGTCTTTTTCAAGCCCTTCCAGCATGTTAACGATCGCTTTCCCTTTCGATTTGCGGGACGATTCCGGAACATTCCACCCCTTGAGCCAGTGGCAACGGCCGAGAGTCGTGAAGACGAGCAAATAGTCATGCGTACCGCACACGTAGACACCGGAAAGTTCGTCAGTCTCTTTTTTCTTGTCGAGTCCGATCACTCCATGGCCGCCGCGCCGCTGCTCGCGGAATGTATCAAGAGGCATCCGTTTGAGGTAATCGTCGGAAGAAAGGGTGATGATCACCGTTTCGTTCGGAATCAAATCTTCCATTTCGAACGCCTCAGCTTCGCTCGGCACGATTTCGGTACGCCTTCCGTCTTTGTCGAGTTTCTTGAGTTCTGTCAGTTCTTCTTTGATGATGCCGCGCACCAGTTTCTCATCGGACAGCACGTCCCGCAAGTAGGCAATCCGTTTAAGAAGTTCGTCGTACTCGTTTTCGAGTTTTTCTTTTTCGAGAGCGGTAAGCTGGTACAATTTCAATTCGAGAACGGCATCTGCCTGCCGGTCGGTGAGCGCATACCGCTGCATGAGTTCGGCCTTTGCCTCAGCCTTATCTTTGCTTTTTCGGATCAAAGCGACGATCTGGTCAAGATGGTCGAGCGCCTTGAGATAGCCTTCCAGGATGTGGGCGCGCGCTTCCGCTTTGCGGAGTTCATGACGCGTCCTTCGCTGTACGACTTCGATCCGATGGTCAATCCACGCACTAATCATTTCTTTGATATTCATCGTTTTCGGAAGGCCGCTATGGAGGGCGAGCATGTTGCAGCCGAAAGTCACCTGCATTTCGGTGAATTTGTACAGCTGATTGATGATGACGTCGGGAATTTCCCCTTTTTTGAGCTCGATTACGATCCTGAGTCCGTCTTTATCCGACTCGTCCCGGATATCGGAGATGCCGGTGATCACCTTGTCATGGATCAAATCTGCAATTTTGATGATCAGAGACGCCTTGTTCACATTGTAAGGGATTTCGTCGATGATGATTTTCGCTTTTTCGTTCTTGTCTTCCTGCACGTGGAGGCGCGCACGCACGTAAACTTTCCCGCGGCCGGTGTGGTATGCTTCTTTGATGCCGCGGGTTCCGACAATGAGCCCCCCGGTCGGAAAATCGGGTCCGGGCATGTATCCCATGATTTCTTCAACGGTGATGTCGGGGTTGTCGATCGTTTCCACCGTCGCATTGATCAGCTCGGTAAGGTTGTGGGGCGGAATATTGGTGGCCATGCCGACCGCGATCCCGGAAGAGCCGTTCGCGATCAGATTCGGAAATTTAGACGGAAAGACGACCGGTTCCTTTTTTGTTTCGTCGTAGTTCGGAACGTAATCGACAGTTTCCTTTTCCAGATCGTCCATGAGCGCCATCGCGGCAAAGGTGAGTTTTGCCTCGGTATAACGCATGGCAGCGGGAGGGTCGCCGTCGATCGAACCGAAGTTCCCCTGCCCGTTTATAAGGGTGTAGCGCATCATCCACGGCTGCGCGAGGCGCACCAGGGTTGGATAGATCACCGTTTCTCCGTGCGGGTGGAAATCCCCTGACGTATCGCCGGCAATTTTCGCACATTTCCGGTGTTTGGCTCCCGGACTGAGGTTGAGGTTTCTCATCGCATACAAAATGCGCCTTTGCGAAGGTTTTAACCCGTCACGCACGTCCGGCAGGGCGCGTGAAATGATCACCGACATCGAATACCTAAGATAGCTTGTTTTAAGCTCTTCTTCGACATCTCTGTTGATTACCGGATTGGAACTTGAAAAATCACTCATAACTTCCTTAAATATCTAGATTTTTCACGCTGAGAGCGTGCGTTTCGATAAAAATGCGTCTCGGCTCCACCACTTCTCCCATGAGCATCGTGAACATCTGGTCGGCAACGACCGCGTCTTTGATATTCACTTTGAACAGGGTACGCTTTTCGGGATCCATCGTCGTTTCCCATAGCTGGTCAGCATTCATCTCACCGAGACCTTTGTAACGCTGGATTTCAATTCCCTTCCGTCCGTTTTGACGAAGCGCATCGATAAACTCTTTCAAAGTGAAAATCGATTCCTTTTCTCCGTTTTCATGGATGAGGGTTATCATTTCTCCTTCGGGATGGAAGTATTGTTTGAGAGCTATGGAAAACTCTTGCAAATGTTTTTCCATTTCCTCAAATACCTCAGGATCGAAGAGTTCGATATAATGGAAACTGCGCCGCACCGGATTTTCTTCCTCTTCTTGCGCGACGAATTCTTCTTTTGCGCGAATGAGTTCTTCCTTAGAATAAAGGTAGTACGTCTTGCCCGAGGTGCTCACCAAATAACGCGGATACTCACCCCTGTTGTTTTGCATCTTCACGAAGTCCTTAAACACGACGCTTTTTCTCTCAAGCTGGGCGACAAATGCTTCGAGCTCGATCGCAGCGTCAAGAAGCTTTTCCACATCCTTTTTCGGAATTTCGCGCGCTTCTTTATACAGCATAACCTTCAAGTCGGAAATGCCGAGGCTTAGCAGAAATTGGTCCATGTCCTTTTCCGAATGGATGTATTCGGACACCTTTTTGCGCGAAACGCGGTACAAAGGAGGCTGGGCAATATAAATATGGCCGTTTTCGACAAGCTCCGGCATGTGGCGGAAAAAGAAGGTGAGGAGAAGGGTGCGGATATGCGATCCGTCCACGTCGGCATCTGTCATGATGATCACTTTGTGGTAGCGGAGCTTATCGAGCTGAAAATTGTCTTTTCCGATGCCGCAGCCGAGCGCCGCAATCATCGATACCACTTCGGTATTCTGCAAAATTTTCTGCAGCCTCGCTTTTTCCACATTCAAAATTTTACCGCGGATCGGCAGAATGGCTTGGTTGCGCCTGTCGCGCCCCCCTTTGGCCGAACCGCCGGCAGAATCTCCCTCAACGATGAACAGTTCACAGTTTTCCGGATTGCGGTCGCTGCAATCGGTCAGCTTTCCGGGAAGCCTTGCGCTATCGAGGGCTGACTTGCGCTGTGTGAGCTCACGTGCTTTGCGGGCAGCCTCGCGAGCCTGCGCTGCAACGGTGGCTTTCTCGATGATTTTTTTCGCGATATCGGGGTGTTCTTCGAGGTAAATAGAAAAATGCTCGCCTACAATCTGCTGCACAGCAGAACCGACGTCGCTATTTCCGAGTTTCTGTTTCGTTTGCCCTTCGAATTGCGGATTCGGGACGCGCGTAGAAATCACCGCCGTCATCCCCTCGCGAATATCCTCGCCTGAAATGGCGAGCTTTCCTGCCATCTTAACCCCGCGGTCTTTGATGTACTGGTTGAGAACGCGGGTGAGGGCCGTCGAAAATCCGGTCAAGTGGGTTCCCCCTTGCCGCGTCGCGATATTATTGACATAGGCAAAAATCGTTTCGGTGAACGTTTCGTTCCACTGCATCGCCACTTCGAATTCGACGGGGCCGTCATGGAGCTCGCGCTCTCCCTTCACGAAAATAGGATCGGGAAAAATGGGTTCTTTCTGCTCATTCAAATATTGCACGAAAGAGACGATGCCGCCGTTGAAATGAAATGTGACGTCTTCGTGTTCGGTATCGCGGTCGTCGATGAAAATGATTTTCAGCCCTTTGTTCAGGAATGCCAGTTCACGAAGCCGGTTGAAAACGGTGACGTAATCGATGTCGATCACCGAAAAAATCGTATCGTCGGGCCAAAAGCGGACGAGGGTTCCCCGTTTGTCGCTGGGGCCCAGCTCCTGGAGCAGCTCTGCCACCTTGCCGCGAGAAAATACAATCCGGTGTTGCTTGCCCCTCGCGCACACTTCCACATCGAGCTTTTTGGAGAGGGCGTTAACGCAAGAGACTCCAACACCATGCAATCCGCCGGAGACTTTGTAGGTGTTTTTATCAAATTTTCCGCCGGCATGCAAAATGGTCATGACCACCTCGACGGCAGAAATATCGCGCCCCTGTTTTTTCGATTCTTTCTCGTGTTTATCGATCGGGATACCGCGTCCGTTATCTTCAACGCTGATGCTCTTGTCTTTGTAGAGCACCACTTTAATCATGGAGCAGTGGCCGGCCATGGCCTCATCGATACAGTTATCGACCACCTCATAGACGAGCTGATGCAACCCTCCGGCTGAGGTATCTCCGATATACATCCCCGGCCGCTCCCGCACGGCCTGCAATCCTTCGAGGACCGTAATGGAACTTGCGTCGTATTCTTTGGGCTCTTTTTCTTGTGTCATGGTACTCATGCCTTGTCTTACCTATCGAAAAATAATCTCTTTAATTTCAGCAAAGGAGCATATTTGACATAGTTTTGCCAAAATCGCCTCTTTCCTGTAACGGACGAGGTGGGAATAGAGCGTATGGGATGTTACTTTCACAAATAGCTTCCCCTCTTCCCACTTCAAAAAACGGACAAACGGCTTCTCTTCCTCGGCTAGAAGGGAAAAAAAGAGGGCAAAAATCTCGTCCGGTTTTTCATCACAACGTTTTGAAAGACGGTTCAAAAAGCCGGGGATGAGATTTTGTACCGGTCTTCCCGCCACATACTTCTCTCCACCCCACCTCTTCAAAATATCCTACCCCTATTCCACGTCTTAAGAATTCCTATCATATCACATAGAAAGGTTTTTCTTGTACCCTATTTATTTATGTGGTTTAGAAAGGAGGAGTATGATACTATCAATGCGAGTTTCCAACGGAGAAATCAATTCCATGCACGATCCCACACACATTCGCAATGTTGCCATTGTAGCCCATATTGACCACGGTAAAACGACCCTGATGGACGCCCTGCTCAAGCAGTCCAAAGTATTCCGGGAAAATGAGCAGGTTCGCGTCCGCGCTCTCGACAGCTACTCTCTCGAGATCGAACGCGGTATCACCATTTTCGCCAAGCATACGGGACTTATCTACGACGGTTATAAAATCAACTTGATAGACACCCCGGGCCACGCCGACTTTTCCGGCGAGGTGGAACGCGTCCTCGGCATGGTCAATTCGGTGATCCTCCTTGTCG
>MGLW01000035.1:18372-21849 GCA_001794905.1 Chlamydiae bacterium RIFCSPHIGHO2_12_FULL_49_11 | reverse complement strand
CATTCGTACCTTACCGACCCGTTTTGTCGCAAGTTCATCCCTCTATTTATGGAAAATCGGTTTCCCGACATGCTCAGTCTCGCGGCATGCATCGATTCCGAGACAGAACAGGAGAAGCTGTCCGAACTTTTCGACGTAAAATTGGACCCGGCCAAATCGAAAGAGGCTATTCTCGAAATCGTGCAAAAATTTTTTGACAACAAGTGGCTTGGTGAGCGGGAAGCGTTAAAACAAGAATTGGAAAAAGTTGCCGATGACGAAGAAAAGGCAAGCGCCCTATTGAAGCGATTCGACGCGATAAAAAATGAAAGACCCAAGGTTCAAAGATGAAAAAAATATTTTATGATGCAGGCTGCCCTTTTTGTGTGATTTGCATGCATTTTATCAAAAAACATGATCCCAAGCATCAGTACAAAATGTCCTCCATCGACGGCAAAAATGCGAAAATGCTCTTTTCCGGCAATTACCGTTTTCTTCGTAAGCGGAAAACGATTGTCTTTCTGGAAGGGCAGAGAGTGTGGCTCAGGGCCAATGCTATTTTTCGAGTTATGTGGAACTTAGGCGGTGCCTGGAAAATTCCGGGCCTCTTGTGCTACGTACCCGGCTTCTTGGTAAATCCTTTTTTTAGACTTCTCGCGCTCCTCGTTCCCAAGTCCCGAAGCTGATTTTTCTTACGGGGGGAATCTTCCATTTGGAAGAGACGGTTTTCGCGGTTTCTGCCGAATAATATTAGGGGGCGTCATCAATTGACGACACGCTCTAATTCCAATTGGTATTAATTCAATTTTGTGTTAAAATGATTATTTCTAATTTGCAGGAGATCTTTTATGGAATCTTTCGATCCCAGTACACGCGTATATATGTTTACCCCTTCTTTAGAGGAAGATCCTCATTATTCGCTGAATCCGTTTAATGCCACCTCCGGGTTCAGGTCAATGATGACATTGCGCGGTTTAGCAGCTGAAGTATTTAACAATGAAAGTCCTACGCGGGATCAGGTCGACTGTGTAGGAAGATCTCTTTCCGGTCGGGTTACACATAATAACGAATTAACGATCGGTGAGTTACGAGCAAAGTTGGGTGTCTCTTCCGCAAGCATTGCGGAATCTTTCTCCGAGGACGAAGATGTTCGTTCCGTCGATACTTACAACGCATCGCCTGAATTCTTCGGGTCATCTTTTGAAAGGGCCGCTCCCCCCAAACAATTGAGAAGGCGCGATATGACCCAGTCCCTGCCTCTGGGCACGTTGATGCAAGGTGCATTTTTGTTAATGCTGTGCTGGATAGGGTTATGGGCTGCAAATAAGTATTATAACCCGCGTTAGTGGTCTTTCCCATAAATTCCTTGCACTGGGATTGGAAAGATGCTATTGCCATATTGCAAGGATTTTGCTAAAATTTATTTCATAATTCTTATGCGGAGATTTTAGATGGATTCTGTAACGATGGTTTCATACATTTTGGGAGGGGTAATAGCTGATGAGGAGGCAGTTTCTGAGGCGGCCAGAATCGTACAAATGAAGGAAGATGGGATTTCCCGAATCGTATTCCCTTTGCTTACTCTTGGTAGCATTGTGCTGGGTCCTATCGTCAATATTGGTGCCTGTCTGATCATGGAGGTGGGGGCGATTGTTTCGAGTGCGAGAGCCTTTTGTGACGGGCGCATTTCCCGAGGCTTTGCTATTTTGGGGGCTGCGCAAATTCTCGTGTTGCACAGGGTTGTAGCATATGTTCTATACGTAATTAGTCTCATTGCCGCTTCCCTGGTTTGCTTCTTGCCCAATGGCCGATTCCTGGCATCTCGGGTAATGACTCCTTTTTGGCATTTCTGCCGAGGCGACTTCATAGATACCATCACTTTCGGTCTATTTGAAATGGAAAAGCGGCAACGAGTGTCATATCGTTCGGATTTTGCTAACTTCGTTTATAATCAAATGCGGAGTTCCTAGGTGGATCCTTTGAAGTTTGGTGCATTCTTTGGGGGAGTAGTAATTGCTGATCGGAATGATGTTTCTGAGGCGGCTGAAATTATACAAAGAAAAGAAGATGGGATTCCCCGAATCGTAATCCCTGCTCTTTGTCTTGTTTGCATTGTGCTAGGTCCTATCATCTGTATTAGTGCCTCTCTGATCACGGAAGTGAGTGCGATCCGTCAGAGTGCGAGAGCCTTTTGTTACGGGCGTATTTCCCGAGGTTTTGCTATTTTGGGGGCTGCGCAAATTCTCGTGTTGCACGGGGTTATAGCATATGTTCTGTTAGTAATTGGTCTCATTGCCGCTTCTCTGGTTTATTTCTTGCCCGATGGCCGATTCCTGGCATCTCAGGTAATGACTCCTTTTTGGCATTTCTGCCGAGGCGACTTCGTAGATATCATCACTTTCGGTCTATTTGATAGGGAAGTATCGAGCCGAGGATTGAAAGCCGTTTTTGAAATTAAGGATGCTGCTTCCGTTATAAGCCGCGGCATGCCGGCACAATTGCCTGGAATCTAATGATACCAAACACGTATCCGTTTTTACCGGGGAAGGTGGATTGAGGCGCCGATGAGGGCGCTGATTTCGGCAAGGAGGCCGAGGCGGTTTTCGCGCTCACGTAAATCATCCGTTTCTACACGGATCGTATCGAAGAAATGAGCGAGAGGTTCTTTCAGAGTGCAGAGGAGCTGCAAGAGTTCCACATAGTTATTGGACTCGACGAGGGCGGCGGAGGCATTTCGGATGGAAAGGAGTGTGTCATAGAGGGACCGTTCTGCCGGCTGGGTGAGTGAGGCAGCATCTAGGGAGGGGTGATGGGTATGTCTTTTGAGAATGCCCCGTACCCGCTTTGTGATTTCCATGAGTTCATCGAAATGGGAGGAGTTGGCCCGGAGCTCACGGATTGCATGGGCAATGCGTACTTGGTTATAAATGGCAAGGCTGTCGGGAAGCAGGGCATATTCGATTTCTTCTTTGGTCATTCCGAGATCTAGAAGGAAAGACTCGAGGCGGCCATGGATGAACGGTGTGAGGACGGCTCGAATTTCGTCCGGAATAAGGAGAGAAAAATCGATGGCGATCCGGTGGCGGACCACGATGCGGATGATGCCAAGCGCTGCGCGGCGTAGGGCGTAGGGATCTTTGGAAGAAGAGGGTACGATGCCAATCTTCACGTAAGAAATGAGATTGTCGAGCTTGTCACTTAGAGCAAGGGCGGCCCCTTCTTTTGTTTCCGGAAGCGGGCCGTTTTCTTCTACGGGGAGCCAATGTTCGTAGATGGCCGTTGCCGTAGCGGAGGACTTGCCCAGATGAAATGCAAGTTCCCTTCCGATGATTCCTTGCAATTCGGGAAATTCTTTGACGGTTTGGGACGCAAGGTCGGCTTTCGAAAGGTGCAGCGTCTCTAGAGGGAGATCGATTCCGATTTGCCGCGCAATTTCGATGAGAAGAAGACGCATCCGTTCGATTTTGTCGGCATATGTGCCCAATTTCGGATGAAAGG
>MGLW01000035.1:0-18363 GCA_001794905.1 Chlamydiae bacterium RIFCSPHIGHO2_12_FULL_49_11 | reverse complement strand
CGGAAATAAGAAGTTCTCGCGGCAAGATGAGATATTTCGGGTCAAAGGTAAGGGTGTCGATGTGCGGACATTCCGAAAGGTACAAGACTTCCTCTACAAGTGCACTCTGCCGTGGGATTACGGCACCATATTTTTTTAGCTGCAATGCAAGCTGTTTTTCGAGGAAGCGGCGCCGCTCTTTCGGACAGGCAATCACACCTTTGCGGCGCAGCAGGGAAATATATTTCTTCGGGTGAGGAATGGGGACCGGTTTCGGAAATGTTTGCTTATGGCCGCAGGTGATGTTTGAACTGACGACACTTCCATAAGCAAAGCGCACAACGTGGGAGCCGAGAAGAGCAACAATCCACCGGATAGGACGTACAAAGGGGGGGGCATTCTCTTCCCACACCATTTTTTTGGGAAAATGGATCGATGCAATGAGGGTGGGAAGCTTTTCTTGGAGCACTCTTGCCGCTATTTTTCCGTGAATCGTTTCATGATAGACGAGGTGCCCTTCATCATTGAACGATGCTTTTTCCGGCCGAAGCCCCATTTTGTGAAAAAAACCTTCTCCCTGCTTTGTGAGAGAGCCGGTAGCATCAAAGAGGATCGCACGCTTCGGCCCTTTTTTCTCGATGGACTCTGTTTGTGTGGCTGTTTGGAGCTCATGCACCATGAGTGCAAGACGCCTGGGGGTAGAGTAGGCTTCGATATAGGAAAAACCGATCCCTTCTTCGATGAAGAACGTTTCCAGTTTGTGCTTGAAATCATCGATCGCACCCGGAAAACATTCTGCGGGAATTTCTTCCGTTCCGATTTCGAGGAGAAACGGTTCGAGGGCGGCAGATACCGCTTTTTCCGAAGGAATGACGGCAGTAGAAGGGGTTGTGGTTGCTTTTGGGAGGAGGGGAAATCCCAATTTTTCTCGGATTTCAGTATAAAGGGCAAGGCTCTCGCACGAAAGAGCGCGGACGCGGTGGAGCATGTCGGTGCGTGCCGTGGTGGAAAGAGCGCGCCGTGCTTCGAGCAGATTGAAGGTGTGCGAGGCCCGAATGGCAAAATCGTAGGCCACAGTGGGAAGCCGTAATTTTATGAATTTGCGCGCTTCATGTTCGTAAGAGGTAAACTCGTGTAAAAGAAGGTCGCGATTTGCATATTCGAAGTTGTAGTAGCAGGATTCAATCTCGGTTTGTTTAAAGACGTCGCCGTAGGTCAACGTTTCATTATACTTCACGTCGTAGACGCTGCTTTTGTCTTGTAGGAACATCGCGATGCGCTCGATCCCGTAAGCCAGCTCCCCCGGAATGACGGTGAGGGCAATGCCGCCGACCGACTGGAAATAGGTAAACTGAGTCACTTCCATGCCGTCGCACCATACTTCCCAACCTAGGCCCCACGCTCCTTGCGAAGGGGATTCCCAATCGTCGTGCACAAAGCGGATGTCGTGTTTTTTGAGATTGAAACCGAGAGCTTCGAGCGATCCGAGATAGAGGGCCTGCAAATTAGGAGGACATGGTTTCATTAGGACCTGAAACTGGTGGAACCGCTGCAGCCGGTTGGGATTTTGCGCATACCGTCCGTCGGAAGGGCGTTTGCTGACGGCGGCGTGACATACGTTGTAAGGCTCCGGTCCGGCCACACGCAGGAACGTTTCGGGATGGAAAGTACCCGCGCCCGATTCCAAATCGTAGCTTTGCTGCAAAATACACCCTTGCTTGGTCCAATAGGTTTCGAGGGTGTGAATCACTTCCTGAAAGGTCTTCATTGGGGTGAGATCGTATCAGATTTCCTCTCGCAAAGAAAGAGATTTTGAATTTTTATCTTTTCTGGTACACTCTTTTGATACAAGAAGGAAGGAAAAATTTGGGGCTTGCACTCTTTTTAACGCTCAGCCGGCTTATCATCGCTCCGGTGTTCATCTGTCTCTATCTCTTTGCCGGAAAATTGGGCCTTGGTCCGGCCACGCTCGGCTATACACTTTTAATTTTAATTTTTCTTAGCGAACTTTCCGATATTTTTGACGGCCGGGTGGCGCGCCGGCGCAACCAGGTGACCGAACTCGGAAAAATTCTCGACCCGATGGCCGACAGCATTGCCCGCATCTCGGTATTCCTTGCTTTTACCCAAGGGATCGTCCGCTTGCCGCTCCTTCTCGTCCTCCTTTTTGTTGTGCGAGACGGGGTCATTTCGACCCTTCGAACCCTCTGCGCTCTGAGGGGGATTGCCCTCGCAGCCCGCACCAGCGGAAAAATCAAGGCGGTACTCCAGGGAGTCGCGATCTTTTTGGTTGTGCTGCTGATGGTGATATACGGCCACGGCATGGTGACATTGAAGACCTTTCGATCCCTCAGTAAATGGATTGTAGGAACGGTGGCGATCTACACCGTCTTTTCGGCTTTCGAATACGTATGGACGTATCGCAAATTTATCCTCGAATCGTGGCGCGCCCCGTCGGGAAAAAAAACTTCTTTATGATTTGTAGAGTGCAAAGTAGGCGCGTTCCGGCTCGTCCCAGCTAAAGCGGAATTTGCTAAGATTGAGAAGGTGGTCTTCAAAATTTTTCTTGTTGTTGTAATCTTGCAAGGCGCGCCGGATGGCGCTGTCCGAGGGATCGAATCCCCAGCCTGAAAAGAGGTAGCCGTTTCTCTCTTGCTGAGGGATGTTTTTATCGTTGTAATCGTGGATAGTATTAATCAGGCCCCCCGTTGCGCGGGCGATCGGGATCGATTTGTAACGGATGCCGATCATTTGGGTCAGACCGCAAGGCTCGAAGAGGGAAGGGATGTAGGTAAAGTCGGCTGCTGCAAAAGCCAAATGGGAAAGGCGTAAATTGAACTCGAGGGAGATATGGACGTAAGGACTATCGCGGTATTTTTCTTTCAGGTAGGCAAAATGTTTCCCCAGTTCGTTTGTAGCCGGGATGCCGAGGATTAGATACGAGCACCCGAGGGTTTCGGTCATCTCGCACAAATGGGTCATGAAGTCGAGCCCTTTCTGATGCGCTAGGCGTGACACGGTAACGATGAGAGGGGTGATCAGCCGCTTTCCGAGCAGCTCCTGCAGCTCTTTTTTTGCACTTTTTTTGAAGGATAGAATGCTTTGGATAGATTCGCCTTGTAATTTTTCCGTTAAAAACCGGTCATCTCGGGGGTTGAAAGGCGCATCTCCGAGGCCGTTGATGATGCCGTGCAATTTGTGCCGGTTTCTTCCTAAAGCGGCGTCGAGACCCCAGCTCCCCTGCCAGGTCAAAATTTCTTCTTTATAACGGGGAGAAACCGTTACGACAACATCGGCCTGATCAATGCCGATTTCAAGGAGGTTCACTTCGTCTTTGCCGATCCATGGGACGCTGGGGGCCAGTTGGAGGAGTTCGCCGATCGGGCCGCGTCCTTGATGTTCGAGGTTGTGCAAGGTAAGTACAATCTTACACCCAAGGGGTTTGATGAGAAATGAGGCGTATGCTGCCTGCCAGTCGTGCAAGTGCACTACATCGGCTTTCACTTTCTTTTGCAAAAGGAAATCACTGCAAGCCAAAGAAAATTGGAGAAAACGGGTAAAATCGTCCTTTTGCCCGTAAATCGAATCTCGATCGAAAAGACGATCCGAAAAGCGGAAAAGATAGACGGCCGTTTTTTGATGGGTATATCGAACAACAGAATAGGAGACGTTTTTCAACCTCCCTTCGTAGACCCGCTCGCCTTCACCCAACTGTTCCCTGTCGAGTAGCGAATACTCCGGAATGAAGACAGATACTCGCATCCTCATCTTTGTTTGTTGATGGGAAAGGCCGTACACCACATCTGCTAACCCTCCCACCTTCGCAAAAGGATAGTATTCAGCCGAGACATGAACAATATTCACAATTACAAATCCCTTTTGCCTTCCTAATAAAGGAAATCAGCATTTGTATCAACCCAAGTTTTCCACGCGATGAACCAAAAATCCCGGTTGTCAAGTGAATATCAGGTTAGGCAAAGGGTGACTTTTCGGCCATCCATGACCCAGTCAAGCTGCATACGGCCTTTGGCGTCGATGTTGCTGACCGGCATTTTCCACCTGTCATGGCCCGTTTCGGCCCACGCTTCGGCAACCAGTTCCTTTACCGTATCCACAGAAAAGACCGTCTCTTCCGTAACGTTTTGAAACCCTTTTTGTTTCATTTTCTCAACCGCTTTAAGGTTATAGCATCCTAAGCACATAGCAACCTGCTTTGTTAAAGTTAAATGAAAACATTTTAAAAAATGACTTGATTTATTGCAAGAGAATTTTTCAAAAAAGTTTGTTTGATAGAACTTGCTGAAAAATTGCGGCGTGTGTAAACTATCGGCAGCTTTGATCGGCTGGGGTGTAGCCAAGCGGTAAGGCATCGGTTTTTGGTACCGACACGCGTAGGTTCGAATCCTGCCACCCCAAAAAGTCGCTTTGTGGTCCGGCTCCACTTTAGTCGGGCCATGATGCGCATAACTTTAGGATAAGCATAGTCCACGGCACCATATGGTGTTCTTATCGTCATCTGATGTCGAAAGACTTTGCTATTCCAAAAAAAATTGAAGAATGAGGGAACACATGAAAATGGAACTTTTTCCCAGGAAAGGGGGAGTGAAAAGTGAACTTGCCAAGGCAAGACGAGAGGGGTTTATTCCGGTGATCGTATACGGTGCGGGTCTTAGCGATTCAAAACCGATGATGGTCCGACTGGGCGAATTTGACTCTTGTTTGCGTGAGGTGAAAAAAGGAGCCTTGTCTACCGTCAGGTTTGACTCGGAGCTGGACGGGAAAAAGGTGCAGCTGATCGTCAAGGATATCGCTTATGCCAAAACTACCTATGCCGTTTTGCATATCGATTTACAACTGGTTGATAAAGATAAGCCGGTCGAAGTGTTCGTGCCGATCTTTTCGGAAAATGAAGACCGTTGTGTGGGAATCACGCAAGGGGGAATGATCAAACGCATTAAACGCTGCGTGCGCGTGCGCGCAAAACCGGCGCAAATTCCGTCTGAGTTTGTGATTGATATGACAAACATGAGTTTGGGCCAACGGTTTACCGTTAGCGAGCTGCAGATCCCGGAAGGGGTTGAGATGCGCGAAGAGGCAAAACAAGTGCTGCTTACCATCGGGAAATAAATGAGCGTGGAAAAACTTGTCGTCGGTTTGGGCAATCCGGGAAGCCGGTATGCACGATCGCGCCATAATATAGGCGCCAAGATTGTGACTGCATATGCTCGTGAAGAAGGACTGAAACCGTGCAGGTTATCGCTGATCAAAGCGAAATTGTGGCAGGGAAAAAGCAGGGGCCGAGAGGTGGTTGCGGCATTTCCGACCACCTACATGAACGCGTCGGGAACGGCGGTGAAAAGGTGCATGACGAAACACAAAGTGGGACCACAGGATATGCTGGTCGTTGTAGACGATGTTCACATTCCCTTCGGACGGATGCGGTATCGCGAGCAAGGTTCCTCCGGTGGACAAAAGGGGATGCAAAGCATCATTGAATGTCTGGGGACGATAGAATTTCCAAGGCTGAGGATCGGAGTTTCCGAACCGGCCGGAGAAGAAATGGAACAATATGTCTTGTCTCCTTTCAGCGTGGATGAAGAGGCTCGTCTTCTTCCCCTCGTGGAGGCAGGAGTCAATATGATTAAAATGTGGATTGAAAATCCGGACAAGATGAGCCATGTCACAAGCAATGTGGCAATCGATTAGGAGAAAAAAATATGAAACAATTGAAAGAAAATTTGTATGAAGGGATGTACATCTTGCGACCCACGCTCAGTGACGACGCAAGGGAAAAAGCGCTCAGCAGAGTCGTCTCCCTCATTGAGACCTTGGGTGGCAAACATCACAAGACGATCGATTTCGAGAGACGAAAGCTCGCGCATTCGATCAAAGAAGCCCGCGACGGGTATTATTATTTGCTCTATTTTACCCTGCCGACAAGCGCGCTCGGTGAAGTGATGCACGAAAACCATTTAAATGAAGATTTGCTGCGATTTATGCATGTCGCAATCGAAAAAATCCCCGAAGGGAATAAATTCGAATTCAAGCAAGTCACAAAAGAAATCAAGAAAGAGGAAAGGTAATATTTATGTCCAATGACAAACAATGCCCCTTTGTGAAAGCGGGAGTGACAGAGGTCGATTATAAAGACATCGCGACTCTCGAACAATTCATCACCGAACGCGGTAAAATTCTGCCCCGCAGAATCACAGGCGTTTCACAATTTTTTCAGAGAAAACTGGCCCAGGCAATCAAACGAGCACGCTACGTCTCCTTGATTCCGTATTCGGCCCAAGAATAAACGGAGGAAATGCATATGAATAAATATAAATTGTTACTCCTGGAAGATGTGGTCAATCACGGCCGGAAAGGCGAAGTGGTCGATGCAAGGGCAGGTTATGCCAGAAACTTTCTACTCCCAAAGGGACGAGCGATCATGGCAACGCAAGGCACGCTGAAAATGCGGGAGAGGCTTTCCCATGAGCGGGAAGAGCAGGCAAAACGCGATCTCGAAACGGCGCTTCTTTTGAAAAACACGCTCCACGAAATTTCTATTGAAGTGGAAGTCAAAGTTGATGCCGACGGGAATATGTACGGCTCGGTTACGGTCAGCGACATTGCGAATTTGATGCAGAACCGCGGATACGGAGTGGAAAAACAAATGGTGATGCTGCAAATGCCCATTAGACAACTCGGGCGTCATCCGATCCGCTTGAAACTGCCCGAAGGTGTAGAGACGACGGTATATCTCGTAGTCAATCCCGATCGCATCATCACGAAAAAAGTGCGAGCGGAAGAAAGTAAAACACCCGAAGCGCCCCAGGGAGAAACTCCCTAGACATAGGCTGGTTTTTTTTGTATACTGCACCTATTTCTTTAAAGGTGCACGTATGCAAGATAAATTGTTTAAGGATCGTTTAATCGTTCTCACCGGAGGACTTGGGTTCGTCGGCAGCGCTATTTTGCGTTATCTGAACGATCTCGGTTATGAGAACATCGTTGTCGTCGACGATTTCAAGCAGGGTGAAAAGTGGAAGAACCTGGTTGGGAAGCGGTATCGTGATCTCGTTTCTCGCTACGAGCTTTTCGATTATCTTGAGTCGAGGATTCAGGATGTGGAGGCGATCATTCACATGGGCGCCAATACGTCGACGAGCGATCTCAACCACGACGATTACTACCGCACCAATTACCGCTATTCGGTTCGCTTGTGTGAACTGGCTCTCAACCACGGTTGCATTTTTGCTGCCGCGTCATCGGCTGCCTCATACGGGCGCGGCCGGGAAGGGTTCGATGACGACGTTTCGAAACTCGATCACCTTAGACCCCTGAACATGTACGGCTATTCGAAACATATGTTCGACTTGTGGGCGCTCCGCGAAGACCTTTACGGGCGCATTCTAACCTTCAAATTTTTCAATGTGTATGGGCCGAATGAGTACCATAAAGGGTCGATGGCGTCGATGGTTCTCCACATGTACAACCAGATCAACCAAATTTCCAAAGTGAAATTGTTCCGGTCGACCGACCCGAAGATTGCCGACGGGGAGCAGTCCCGAGATTTTATCTATGTGAAAGATGTAGCGCGCATGGTGGTCGACAGTATTGTGCTGCAAATGACCGGATTGTATAATATCGGGACGGGAGTCAGTATAACATGGAAGACACTTGCCGATGCTGTCTTCAGAGCGATGGGAAAGGAGGCAGTGATCGAGTACATTGATCTCCCCCTTCCGCTGCAATCGCAATATCAAAATTATACGCAAGCGAATATGGATAAGTGGCACCGCGCCTGGGAAAAGCTCGGGAAAAAACCGATGCAATGCGTCTCCCTCGAAGAAGGAGTCTTTGACTATGTGCAAAACTATCTCCGTGTCGGTTCGAGGTTGTAGTGCTCGATAATTTTCACAAATTAAGGCCCATCCGAGTCCTTGTGTTCGGTGACATTTTTCTGGATCGACATACGCTGGGGCGTGTGTCGCGGATTTCTCCCGAAGCCCCGATTCCCGTTTTCAATCTTGAATCAAGCCGCGCGCTCGGAGGGGGAGCGGCCAACGTGGCCTTGAATTTGAAAAGTCTCGGAGCGGAAGTCTTCATAGCTTCCTTTGTGGGGCAAGACGATATCGGCGACATTTTGGTATCGCACCTTTCTGACCGCTCGATCGAAACCGCTGCGATTCTTTCGGGCTCGCATCACAAAACCGGGGTGAAAGAGCGGTTTATTTCTCAAGGGCAGCAGCTCCTCCGCGTGGATGATGAGAAAATAATGGAACTGTCTCCCTCCGATACGGAAACTATGATCCGCTTCCTTGAGGACCTCATACCGGAGGTCGATGTGGTTGTGATTTCCGACTATGCCAAAGGAACGTGCACTCCTTCTTTGATCCGTGCCGTTTTGCGCCTTGGCAAAGAATTTCGGAAGAAAGTGATCGTCGATCCGAAACGGTCCGATATATCGATTTATTCTCCTGCGTTTCTCATCAAGCCGAACCGGAAAGAAGCGTATAGTGCTATAGGAGCGGAGATGACAGATTCCCTAATGTCCGTTGCTGCCGCCATTATGCAAAAAGGGGAGTTTGAATATCTCCTGATCACCCTTTCCGAAGAGGGGATGGTCCTCTTTGACCGCAGGCTTGAAATGGTTTCGGTGCCGGCGCTTGGACGAGAAGTAAAAGACGTCACCGGAGCAGGAGACACGTCCCTTGCGATGCTTGCCTACGGGATCGGGTCGGATCTCACGGTTCCCGAAAGTACCTATCTGGCGAATGTAGCGGCAAGCTGTGCCGTGGAAAAATTGGGGTGCCACAGCGTCGGGATGAAAGAACTCCTCTTGCGTGCTTTTCTCATCGATCCCCGTTATAAGATTGCCCGTGAAGTCAACGTGGTTTTTTTGCTCACGCACCTCATCCCTTCGGAAGAAGTGATCTATTTTGAAGTGGAAAAAATCAAGAAAAACATTGCCGAAGTTTTGTGGGCGGTGAAAAAAATGCGAGAAAAAACAGTGATCGCTTTTTTTTCCGAAATGAGCGAAAATGAAGCTCTAATTGAATTCCTTGCCGCTTCGCCCGAAATTGACCTCCTTGTCCGAGGTAAAGAGGCTGCGATGCTGGCATGGGACCTATTGCAAGATAGGCTGATCATGAATGTAGAAGATTGTTTTCCTTATGCAAAAAATTAAAACTTCCGTCTGCGAGCGAAAATTGCGACTGCATATACTCGGATATTATCTCCGGGCTCTTCCGCGTGCCCTATGGAAGCTATCTTACAATACAATTTTTTATTTTGTGGCCTATTCGATAGGGGCGGTGGAGGTCCTCTTTTTTCTTCTCCGCCAAAAATTCTTGGGGAACAAACTTCCCCACTTTTACATCGTCGATGAGCTAAATTTGACGCGCGGCGGGCAGCCGTCCAAGTCGGGAATTAAAACTTTGGTGCGTGCCGGCATCAAGACGATCATCAACCTGAGGATCAAAGACTTTAACCACCGTGTGGTCAAAGAATATTACGATGACATGATCCGTACCGTCCACATCCCTTTTTACCCTTACGAGCCGCAAGACAGGGCGGTGATCGAATTCCTTAAAATTGTGTGCAATCCGAATAATCTTCCCACGTTCGTCCATTGTTTTCACGGGATGGATCGCACGGGGCTTATGGTAGCGGTGTACCGGATCGTCGTGCAAAACTGGTCGAAGGAAGAGGCAATTCGGGAGATGAAGACCAAGGGATTGCATTGGTATCATCGCAATATGATCGATTACATCGAAAGAATGGACGTGGAAACGATCCGTCAGCGGCTCAGAGAATAAATTTCCCCTGTTTCCAGGGCCTGAATGCGCCGTTCGAGCGGGGGGTGGGTGGCAAAGAGGGACATGCCTCGCCTCTCTTTGAAAATGAGGAGGGCTTTCACACTATCCGGCATCTTTTCTTCGCTGTTGTTCGCGATCGCCTGCAACTTTCTGAGGGCGGCAACCATGGGTCCGGGACCTAAAAGTTCCGCAGAACCCCGATCGGCTCGGTATTCGCGCCAGCGGGAATAGGCGGCGATCCCGATCATGCCGAGAATCATGAATACGATACGGAATAGGTCGGAGAGGAAATAAAACAAAAACGATCTTCCCCCACGCTGTTTCTCCCGGCCCCCTTCGAGGGCGCGTGTAATGACAAACGCGAGCAAATACGAGAAAAAGATACTGAAAGTGTTCACTACACCCTGCAATAAAGTCATGGTTACCATGTCCCCGTTAAAAATGTGGGACATTTCGTGTCCAAGCACGCCGCGAATCTCTTCATTGCTCATCCGACCCAGGAGGCCTGTCGAAACGGCAACGAGGGAACGGTTTTTGGTCGGGCCGGTGGCGAAGGCGTTGGGGGCGTCATGGTCGAAGATCCCCACCTGCGGCATACGAATTCCTCCGGTTGCGGCAAGTTCTTTTACCGTTTCGAGTACAAGCCGGGCCGAACCGTTTGCCGTATTTTCATCGATGAGCTTTATCCCCATGAGGGTGCGGGCGATCCATCGGGAGAGGGCAAGAGAGATGAAAGAGCCCGCAAAACCCCAAATGGCTGCAAAGGAGAGAAGGGTCATCAGACCATCCCGATCGGTCCCCATGACCCTTCGGTCTAAATGAAAGAAGTGTACGATGATACCGATGGTGATCATAATCAGAAAGTTAAGAAGGATAAAAAACAGTATGCGTTTTAAAAAACGACCCATAAAGCACCTCACCACATTAACCATATCAAAAAAGAGATTTCATTAAAAGTTCTTATCGATATACCAAAAATCAAGATGGAACACATTTATCGTGAGTTTTGGGGTCGATTTTGGATAGAGCCGACCGAAGGGGTGGCACAAATCTATGAGAATCGGTACGGTCCCGATTTCTGGAAGGGCCTTGGGCAATATATAGAGCAAATTGCTCCGGATAAGGAAAATTTAAGACCCCTTCGAAAGTTGTATACTATACTGCATCAAAAGGATCCCACTCAAGAACACAGGATATACGAATGCTGCCTTAAATGTCTGTTTCCCGGGCAGTTACCTAAAAACCGAGAGCGGTTTTTTCAAGAAAGTTCTTTTGAGCGGAATGCATTTCTCTTGCTCCTTTCGGAAGGCGAAGAAGGTAACGAATTACTTCGTCCGCTTCTCGAAGCGGGGATTGCAAAGGGAATATTTAAACCGTTTCTTAGAACCTGTCTTACGTCATTACTGGATCTTCCACCTGAAGAGCGCTGGCCTACTTTGCAACTCATGGAAACTCGTTTTCCTCAAATAAAGGATACGCGCCCGGATTTGATCCGTTTTTTTTCACTTCTTTGGCCGCTTTCCCTTGCCGAAAAGGAAGCAGTCATGTGTTATTTTCCTTCCCTCGTCCGAATAGGGGAAATCGATACTTTCTACACATATGTCAAATTACTCATCTCCATGTCTGAGAAAGAACGTGCCGTATCTTTCGAAAATGTACGTGAATTGCTTGGCGGCGAGGATATCTCGATACGGATGTTTATTGTTTCTGCACATCTTTCCGGTGATGAATGGAAAATATTTGCGACAAGAATTCGAGAGTTATTTCTAAGTAAGACCATCAATTTCGAATTTATTCTCCAAAAGGACGAGGTAACCGCTCTTGCCACATTGCCGGAAGAAGAATGGAAAGATCTACGCGAAAATATTTTATCGCAATCCGCATTAGCCTGTCTTCCCGCCGGTGAACGTGTCCAGTTTGTTTACCGGCTCTCTAAAATTCCGGTGAAAGAGAGAAAAAATTTTTTGGAAGAAATGGAGGGTCTTTGTGGGGGATTTGATACTTACAGATTGCATGTCGTCATTAAACTTTTTGATGCTTTTTTTGCAATGGCGCCCGCACGACGCCAAAAAGTATGGGGATTATTATTTGGACGTATTGAAGATTGTTTTGTTGATCCGCTCGTGCTAACTTCATTGGAAGTAATAGGATCTCTCCCGGAACGGGATTTTCAATCGATATTTCCCCTACTACAGCGATTTCGACGTGCCGAAATTACCCCTCGGCTTCTTCTCTTACTCTCCTCGCTTCCTCCCGGGGAGAGGGAGGAAGTGTTCAATGCCGGAATTGAGATTGATCGGCACATAAAAGCAGAGGGACGGGAATTTTTTGATATTCTTGAAATCCTCGCCACTTGCACGGAAAAAGACCGGAAATGGCTCATGTTGTTTGCCGAAGAAAGCGGAATTTTTTCTGATGAATATTGTAAAATCAAGAATCTTTATGCTGCTCGGCTTATTCCTGAGCAATTGAGAGACAGGTTTTTACAAAAAACGTACGCGTATCCCTATCTTAATCCTGAGACGTTATTGGGAATATTATTGAGTTTTGGCATGGATCAAGAAAAGTCGGCCATTCATAGTTATTTGGAGACTAAGTTGATTCGTATTGAAAGGGAGGGCATACCATTCTGTAATGCAGAGCTATTATTAACTTTTTTGAGTCTTCCCCAAGTGCAGGAAAAGTTGTTATTGAGAAGTAATGATACCTTGACCCAGCGCATTTCATTCATGAGAGGACAACTGCAATCGGTGCTTGTAGATCGGAAAAAACATCCGATTTTGACCTTCAAAAGGCTTGAAAAAGAAAGCGAAGCCCCTCTTTCCGATTATGAGCCTCCTTTTGAATTGGTCGGCGGAAGAGAGGTCCGTTTTGACCTTGCCGTGTTTCAAAAACATATCTCGGAAGAAACGGAAGCTCCGCTCTTGATCCGGAATCTGCCAGAAAAAGTGCGTGCAAATTCATTGGACCCTCTCCTTGCATCGCTAAAAGAGAAAGTCAAAGAACATCCCGAAGTGCTTGAGAGCGTTTTCGAAAGCCAATTAGAAGCGCGTTTTGAGGTGTTGAGAAAAATTTTGCTCGGAAATACCGAGGGGATTTCGGCGATCATGTTAGCATACGTCCAGAGACTTCCCGAAAGGATAAAAAGGATTTTGTTATTAGAAAATCAGGAAAATAGGGAGAGGGAGATTAAAGTCTTGGTGCATCAGGATCTCGTTAATCAATTTAATGAAAAAATACACAATTTTGAAACGGGACTGATGCCCTCATGGATTTCTGCGCGAGAAAGGGCTCACGATCCGGATGAAGTTGCATCAGCGGAAGAGGGGCAGTTTTTTTGTCTTGTGAATCATCTGTTATCTCAAAGCAGTACCGCAGAATCGGGCTCGTACCTCACCCCGCAAGAAGAGCTCCTCCTTGGTGATATCATAACAATGTCCGAATGTGCTACAGGTCAAACCGACGGTCTGGCTCTTCTTTATGGATATCTTCCGATAGAGTACCGGTTGCAGAAAAGTCTCAAAAAAAATCCCCTAACGGCTCCGATGGAGGATCGAATCAAAGACTCTGTGCAACGGGCTCTCCTATTCAAACTGAGTGAGGATAGCAGCCTTTTAAGAGATCTTGCCGGATTGAAACCCAGTGAGGATATTCCGCAATATTCGCATCAGGTCCTCTATCTCAAAAATTTGCTCGCAAGAACGGTCGGCCTTGCCCATACAGTGGACTTTGATTTCTATTCTCTATTGATATTAGAAGCACTTTTACAAAAAACGCCGCAAGAAGCGGTCCGGATTTTTTACCGTCATTTTACACCGAAAGAATTGGTTCATTTTCTTACAAGAGAAAGCCATGAAGGGCTTTCTATGGCATTTCAAGCCTTGTGCGAGGAGAGCAGGATAAAGATCGACATGTCCTTGTGTTTTTCGGAAGACTATACCCGGCTTACCGAATTTGGCGCCGTAGCAGTGTTACAGGCAATGGGGTATTTGGTGGCATCAGAGTCAGGTAACGAATAATTGGATCGCAGAGAATAGGGCGGCAAGTTCTTCTTGCAGCTTGTTTTCCGAGGCTGCCCATGCTTGTCCGTAGATTTTGATTTTAGGCTCGGTGCCCGAAGGGCGGATGATCAGGTTTGCATGTTGCATACGCAGAATAAGCATGTCCGATTTGGGCAGTGTCAATGTTTCCTCCCGCTTTGTTTTTAACGTGAGTTTTTTTTGAGAAAGATAATCTTCCACTGCGATGATTTCGTGGTTGCATAAATGTGTCGGAAGATTTTGGCGGAGTTTTGCCATTGAGCTTCCCATTTTTTTCGGATCCATTTCGATGACATGCTGGGATTCAACATGGATGCCGTACTCGGCATATATTTCCGAAAGCCGATCGACAAGATCCTGTTTTTTTTGTTTGTAACAGAGGGCCATTTCGCACGTCATCAAAGCGGCAATCGTCGCATCTTTATCTCGTGCATGGGTTCCATACAAATAACCGAGCGATTCTTCCATTCCGAAAAGAAAGTTGTATCCATGATCGGTTTCTTCCCACTGATGTATCTTTTCTCCGATGTACTTAAAACCGGTCAGAACTTCGAAGCAAGTGCCGCCGTGTTTTTCTGTCATTTTCCGGATGAGGGGAGAGGATACGACAGTGGTCACCACGGCCCACTTGCTGGTGGGTTGTTTAAATCGGATCAAATAGTCCAAGAGAAGAATGCCGAGCTGGTTTCCCGTGAGGCGCACCGCATTTGTGCCATGAAGAAGGCTGCAGGAAAGCCTGTCCGAATCGGGATCGGAAACAAGGAGAAGATCGGCTTTTTTATCCTGTAATTGAAGAAGGCCTAGTTTGAGCGCCTCTTCCGTTTCCGGATTGGGGTATGGTGTGGTAGGAAAATTGCCGTCGGGCTTTTCTTGTTCTTTGACGAGATGGAGCGATTTGAAACCCCAAAGACGGAGCGCTTCGGGAATCATGGTGATGCCTGCCCCATTCAAGGGGGAATAAATGATGGTGAGCGTCTTTCCCTTCTCCCGGTTGAAATGGGGATTGATGGCAAGGCGCTGCAGAGCACGGAAATAGGCAGCTTCCGTTTTCTGTTCAATCGGACGGATGAGCGGGTGGTCCAGGTTTACCGCCGAGACCTCTACGGGTCGGGTAATTTTATCGATCGACTTGATGATTTCGGTATCGTGCGGGAAAGTAACCTGAGCGCCGTCTTCCCAGTATACTTTATAGCCGTTATATTCTTTCGGGTTGTGGGAGGCGGTGATGTTAATGCCGGCGATGCATTTCAATTCGCGGACCGCAAACGATAGAAAAGGAGTGGGTCTCAAGTCCTTGACGATATAAACGGCGATGCCGTTTCCGGCCAATACCGAGGCGGCGGTTTCCGCAAAAAGGCGAGAATGGATGCGGCAGTCGTGGCATATGGCAACTCCCCGCGCTTTGGCAGCTTTGCCGAAGGTAGAGATATAATCGGCAAGGCCCTGGGTCACCATTTGGACCGTATATTTGTTCATCAGGCCGGGCCCGGGTCCCATTTCGGCACGAAGACCGGCCGTGCCAAACTTAAGTCTTTCACCAAAAGCAACTTCTATCTTATTCGGGTTATTTTGAACGAGCTCCTTCACCGCATCGCGGGTGGCTTTGTCATAAGGTTCTTTCAGCCAGTCCTTTAGTGTTTCCTCTGCTTTCTTTTCCACGTCTCTTTCCATATACATTACTACACCTGAAATAAGCTCCCATTTCAAGAAAAAAATATGTTAATGGGAGAGGGGTTGACTTTATAATTATTTTTTGATATAATTATGGTAGACAGGAGAGGCATATGTCCATGAATTCAGTGAACTTCCGTAAAATTACCACGTCAGATTCCTTGGAAGGCATCGTGTCGAGTGATTTGCGACAGATGATCATGCTGCAGGCGTTGCAAGAACTAGTAGCCACACTCAGAAACGACCAGTCCGAAAAACGAAGAATGGAAACGGAAGAACCGGGCCGCGTAGTGATTGATGCCCCGCCTATTTAAAATGTTTGAGGATTTCTTCTTTCGAATATAGGCGCCCGTCGGGGTGATTCATTCCCTCACATTCTTTTTCCATAGATTTCCAGTCGCTTTTGCTTTGCATGATCCTTGGCCAAAATGGAAAAGAGCTGCACTGGTGTGGCCGAACCTCGTAAATGGAGCATCGCTTGTTTTTTAGAAAGATGCAATCGTAAGTAGGAGGAGTATCGCGCAGAGAGTAGCCTCCTTCGACAAACTTCGTATACCGTTTTAAAAAATCTTCTTCCGAAATTCCGAGAAAATGTGCGATGGCTGTAATTTCGCTTTCATTCACGTGGACATAGCCGGGATGTCCCGTACAACATTTGCCGCATTCGGTACATTTAAAGCGCACCCCTTTTTCAAACCACATGGTCCGGCTCCCATTTCATGGGATGGATAGTAGCATCCTTTCCGAGTTCAATCACATTTAAAGTAGCGTTGTTTTTAAGGGTGATGCTTCCGGCATCTGCCACTTGACATCCGCATTCGTACACACCTTGCCGGTGTCGGTGGCCGTGGAGGTAGAGTTTGATACGAGGGTCTTCTTCGATCAATCGCTGCAAAGCAGGCGCATTTTCAAGGTGGGCTTTGGGAAATTTGAAGGGGAGAAAGGGGAAATGGGTTGCCATCACAATAGAGGCATCTTCGGGAATTTGCGAAAGGATGAAGCGGAGTTTTTTTTCGACCTCATCGGAAAAATATCCCCGAGAGGAGAAAAGGGGTTGGTGGTTGGAAGTTTCGAAGGGGATCAAAAACCAGCCGTCAGAGAGGGGAATGGCAGCAGCGCCGTCCTGTGCCAAATTTACATGGTAGAGCCCTTCAAGACGGATCAGATCGCCGAAAACTTGGAAAAACCGTTTGGAAGTATATGCGCCGCAAGTGTATTGATCGTGGTTGCCGCTTACGGCGTAAATTTCCATTCCGCTATCGACAAGGTCACGGACGAAAAGACGTGCTTTTTCAAATTCACGGGGAGCGGCTGTGGTAGTAAAATCTCCCGAAATGACGAGTCTGGAAATTCCTCTTTCGGAAAAAAACTGTTTTAGAGCCCCAAGATGCTTGTGTTCAAACCGGAATTTCCGGTGGAACAGATAATTGCACACTCCCAAAGTTCGTTTGGAAAAAAGCTCTCTGACCGATTCGGGAAAGGCAAAGAAATGAAGATCGGAAATATGGGCGAATTTCATCCCTTCTAGGGTACACTGGGAAAGGGTTTTTATCCAGAATTCTTATTGCGGGTAAAGCCCCACTTTTTCCGATTTACATTTTCCCGTACATCCTTGCGGGCGAGGATCGGTGCCGGCTTTTCGTTGTTTATTTCCCTGGGGCCGGTACGTTTGTGGTGATGAGGTTTGGTTTGCCGCTCTTTCCTTTGCCACCGGTCGATAAAATAGAGGAGTAGTTCGCTCGCCTTTTGTGCATTGAAAGGCTTGGGATTCATCGGGTAAGGAAAATACGATACGGGAGTCTCATCCGTCTCCCCCCTTGCTTCAGAGATCTGCTTTCGGACTGCTTTTCGCAAAAAACGTTTCAAATCTTTTTTGTATATTTTTGACATACCTTCATTGTATCTAAATAAAACTATTTTTCAAGATAAAATATAAACCTCAGAGAGTGTGTAGGAGTGCCATGCCGGCAGGTCGAGGGGAGGGATCTTTTTTTTGGTCCGGACGATGGTGGTAGGAATCGAGAGGTTTGCGGCAAGATGGCACAGCCCTCCGGGGAGGCCTACAAAAAACATCGATTCATAGAGGAGTTGAATGCTGCCGGTAAGGTCGTTTTCATCGAGAAATACCGGTTCGAAGTGATTCATATTACATAATTGCATCACCTCATCGCGGTAAGGTAAAAGGGCGCGGTCGATTGCAACCCGATCTTTGCGGATGCGGTAGAAGGAGGGGAAGGGAGGATCGATCCCGTTATTTTTTGACGTTTCGAAACTTCCGAAAAGGGATGCAATGGCAATGGAAACATTTTCCGCTTGTGTGAGTTTTTGGGAAAAAATCTTGTCGTACGGGGCCAGCTTTTTGGGTTTTTCTTTTTTGGAGCGGTAGAAGGTAGTGAAAATCACGCTTGCGGGGGGATGGGCTGTGTACAGGGGCGGCGACGTGTGGGTGGAAATACACAGGTCTGACTTTCCTACGGCATCGGCCAGATTTCTTACCGGCACAATGCGTTGGAATGGAAACCAGCACCCGATGGTAAAAAGCTTGTCATGGAATACTGTTACATCGATGTGGATTTGACGGAGCCAGTGGGCAGCCACCATCATGGCAAGCCCATTTTCCAGACTGGGGTCGGGGATGATCACTGCGCGTTTATGCATGTGGTCAAGATGTTATCATAACTTCAATTGAAAGCAAATTTTTGATGATGCGGCCGAGGCAAAGAAGCGTTGTTTCCCATCTGGAATAAGAAAATTGGGGGTATTCTTTATAATGTCTTTCAAGATAGACGGCAAAGAGGGATGCGGTATGCATGTCTTCCGGATGCTCATTGCTCAATCGGATTAAAGCGTGGAGGGGGTTGATA
>MGLW01000034.1:28042-28227 GCA_001794905.1 Chlamydiae bacterium RIFCSPHIGHO2_12_FULL_49_11 | reverse complement strand
CTCCCGCGGCATTGCCGGCACGGAAAAAAAAGCTGCCGTTGACAGCGGCACAGGCCCGGTAGCGCTCCGATAAAGAAAGGACCGGTTCTTTACCTATGCCGTCATCAAGGGCATGGGCAGGGCGAATTTCATATAGGGCGGGATCTACTTCAAGAGTGTGTATCGAAACGGAAGAGAAAAAGGAA
>MGLW01000034.1:0-28026 GCA_001794905.1 Chlamydiae bacterium RIFCSPHIGHO2_12_FULL_49_11 | reverse complement strand
TGTACTCCGGTGTACAAAAGAGGTTTGCAAACAGGAGTAAAAAACAAACGGTTAGGTATTTCATTGATGGCGTTGACGTTTAAAAAAGGGCTTTTTCGTACGTTGCCACGGCTGGTGTTTATTGTGCGGTTTCATGCTAGGACGATCGCTTTTCTTAGAACGAGGCTCGAGTCCGGGGATCACGCCAAGTTCGATTGCATGACCGGTAAAGGCTTCAATCTTTTTCAAAAGAGCGGTATCGCGGTAAGAAGCTAGAGATAATGCCATCCCTTTTGCTCCGGCACGTCCCGTGCGGCCGATCCGGTGCACGTAATCTTCTGCATTGCGCGGTAAATCGAAATTGATCACGTGGGAGACGAGCTGAACGTCTATGCCCCGTGCCGCCACGTCGGTTGCGACGAGGATATTGATTTTTCCGGCACGCAAGTCAGCAATTGTCCTTGTACGGGCACGCTGCGTCATGTCGCCGTGAAGGGCTCCCGCTTCATGTCCTTTGTCCTGGAGTTCGACGGCAAGTTCTTCGGCATGACGTTTTGTTGAGGTGAAAATGATGGCACGGTCAACTTTATTCAAAATATGTTCCAAAAGGCGGTGTTTATGGCCGAGGTCGTCTGCGATGTGGAGCATTTGCTGGATATTTTCGTTTTTCGCGTGCTTGGCATGGACGACGATATCCATAGGCTTTCTAAGGAGTTTTTCCGAAAGTTCTAATACGGCCCTTTCCAGGGTTGCCGAAAACATCAGGGTTTGGCGATCTTCCGGGGTTTGCGATACGATAAGTTCAACAGGTTCCAAAAAGCCCATGTCGAGCATGCGGTCTGCTTCGTCCAGCACTACCATTTCAAGGCGGTTCAGATGGATTTTGGATTTGTCAAGAAAATCGATGAGGCGGCCCGGGGTCGCGATCAGAATTTCGTAGGGTTGCGATAATTTGCGGAGTTGGATGGGGTAAGGGACGCCGCCGACGACCGAAACGGTTTTAACCCGATTCAAATATTTTCCATATTTTTGGGCTTGGGTTTCGACTTGCATGGCAAGTTCCCTGGTTGGGACCAGAACCAAAATGCGGGGCCCTTTCCCCGGTTTGGGCTCGACTGTAGTGAGGCGGTGAAGGGCGGGAAGGAGGAAGGCGCCGGTTTTTCCGGTGCCGGTTTGTGCTGAAGCTCGGATGTCGAACCCCTGCATGATTTTTGGCATTGCTTTGAGCTGAACCTCAGTAGGTTCTGTGTAACCTGACTCCTCTAGTGCTTTGAGGATCTTAGGGTGAAAATTAAAGGTTTGGAATGTCATGGATATCCGGTTTTGGTTGCATGAACTAGTTTCCCTTTTTTCGGGATTAAAAGATACCTGTAAATTTTGCCGCGGTGCGATGCAAACATTATTACTGTATGAAAAAATCATAAATTTATTAAATACAGCAACTTATAATTTTGTTTAGGATTTGACGTCGACCCACACTTCTCGGATGGTGCTCGGGGAAGCTACGAGTTTATAGAAAAGGATCGGGTAATTATCCAGGATACGGGCGGGAAGGGCTTTAAAATAGTCCGATCTTTTGCGGGTATAGAGAAGGGATTCTTGAAGAGAAGGGAACATACTTGCCGTATCGATGTGGAGCGCCATATTTTCAGGTCTAAACACGAAATTGATGAATTTGTAAATGTTCTCCTCGCTCGCTTTGGCGGAAACGGGAACGGCCACGTTTTCCAGGGAAACGAAGATCCCCGTTTCGGGAAAAAGGAATTCAATCTGGGGATTCTCTTCTAAAATCGGATCGATCAGACAGCTTTTTCCGACGCCGATCATGCAATGTTCTTTCGTAAAAAGGTATTTGGCCCTGTAATCACAATACGCTTCGACAAAGGTACGCTGCTTGCGCAGAAGGGAGCGGACCTCTTTGATTTGTGAAGAGGTGAGCATCTCCTGGTTTCCGAAAAGGTAAAATGCGGCGGTGAGGAAGTTTTCTCCCGCATCTTGCGAGGAGAGAAGTTTGAGCTGGTGTGGCGGTGGCGAAAAGAGGAGGGAGTAATCGCGCACGTGGGAAGTGTCAAGGCCAAGCTTCTTGTTGACGGCAATCAGGCTGGCTTCCCAACTGAACGGGACCGAGTAGGTATTGTCTCTGTCGAAAAATTGTCCGCACAACTGTTTGGAAAGGGATGCGAAAAAGGGAAGGCGCGACTTGTCAAGAGGTCGGAGGAGATGGTTTTCGATGAGCAGGGCGGCGGCATAATCGGAAGGGAAAATGATGTCGTACGGCACACCTCCCTTTTTCATTTTGAGAAGAAGTTCTTCGTTGGAATTGCAGGTATGCAGATTTACCTTGATGTGTGTTTCTTCTTCGAATTTGGCGATGAGCTCTTCTCCGAGAAAGTCGCCCCAACAAAATACGTCGAGCGTTTTTGCCGGTTTCTGATCGGAATACGAAGTGATGAAAAGAGACCCTACGATGAGACCCGTTAAGACAAAAAGGTAGCCGATTCGGACCGTCCACTTAATCATGGGCAAACACCCGTGTTTTGTGTTTTCGGGACGAGATGAAAATGAAACTCGTCACGCATCCGGTCGCGATGATGAGGATCGTGGCAAGAGCGTTGACGACCGGCGAGATGCCGTTACGAAGCGAGTTGGCAAGGAAAAGGGAAAGCGTTTGGAAAGAGGTGCCTGCACAAAAATAGGAGAGGATGAAATCGTCGAACGAAATCATGAAAATCATGAGAGAAGTGCTGAGGAGCACCGGTTTGAGCAGGGGGAAAATCACTTTATTAAACGTCTGAAGGGAAGAGGCGCCGAGAACGTAGGAAGCTTCGGTGAGCCTCGGGTCGATTTGGACAAAACGGGCGTAGAGAGCGGGAACGATGAATCCGAGGCCGATCACTACATGGGAAAAGATGACGGTCACAATGCCAAGCGGGATATGGAGGAGGGAAAAATAGGCAAGCAGTCCGACTGCCAGGACCGCTTCGGGAATCACAAGATTGAGGTAAAAGAGGGAAAGCTGCTTTTCAATTTTGCCGCCGATAAAAAGGAAAAAGAGCATGCACATCGACATGAAAAAGCAGAGAAAAGTAGAAGCAAAAGCGACGATGAACGAATTGAAGAAGGAGATCCACAATGTGCCGTGTGCGAATAGGGCGATATACCATTCGAATGTGAACGTTTTCCACGGGGCCGGAAAGGAACGGGAATTAAACGAATAGACGATGAGGACAATGATGGGAAGGTACAGAAAGACAAAAATAGAAAATACAATGAGAGGGGAAGTAAGTTTTTTGAGAGTGCTATGGGAGATCATGTGCGGACTCCTCGGGTGAGGCGGCGGGTAAACAAAACCAGCCCTTTCTGGATGAAGTACACGATCATGAGCACAACCGCAAGGGAAAGAGTGGTAAACGCCACGGCAGTGCCGAGCGTCTTTTCCTCAAACATATAAAGGGAAATCACGTTCCCCATGAAAAAGTATTTATCCCCTCCCATCAGTTCCGGAATGAGAAATTCGGCGAACGACGGGATGAAGACAAGAAATATGCCCGTTCGTATTCCGCCGATGCAAAGCGGGATCACGACTTTTAAAAGTGTCTGAAACCGGTTTGCTCCAAGGTCCATGGAGGCTTCGAAAATAGAAGAGTCGAACCGTTCGAGGGTAGAATAAATGGGAAGGATCATAAAAGGAAGGTAGTAATAAATCATCATCACCATGATCGAGAAAAAATTGTTGAGGAAGGCAAGCGGCTCCGTGATAAAGCCGAAATGCATCAGAACCTGGTTGAGAAACCCATTTTTTTCGAGAACGAAAAACCAGGCGTAGATGTGCAAAATGAAATTTGTCCAGAACGGAATGAGGAGGAAGAGGGAAATGATGTTTTTATATTTGGAGAAATGGAATATCGAGATGAAGGAGAACGGGAATGCAATACAAAGGGTTATCAGTGTGGTCAAAAGCGAAAGGCCGACCGAATTGAGAATGATGGAAAGGTAGGTGGTCGAAAAAAGCTGCGTAAAATGGGAAATCGTAAACCGGAGGGTGCCGCTCGAATTATCGATAAAACTCATCGAAAACAAGAGAAGCATCGGGATGAAAAAAAACAGCGATTGCCAGATAAAAGGAAGCAGTCCCAAAGCAGATAAGAACTCAAGCTTTAAGAAGCGCTGCACACCGGAAAACCGGGGGAGTGCGGGGGCGCTGCTACCCGGAGAGAGGACGACTTCCTGTTCCATCATCTACTCCTTTAACATCACAACATTTTCTTTCTGCCAACTGAGGAAAACTTCGTCGTCGTAGTCGATATTGACTTGGGGAAAATGTTCTTCGTTCTGTTCAAATACCTGGATTTTTTTGCCGTTTTTGAGAAGCACTTCGTACAAAGTGGAACGGCCCGTATAAACAATAGAGTTGACAATGCCTTTGAGGGTGTTAGAAAAATTTTCGACCGATTTCTTGGAAATGAAGATTTTTTCGGGACGGATGCTCATAATGGCGTTGTCCGACTCGATGAGTTCGAGTTTCTGGGGCGTACATTCAACGGTAAAGGTGCCGAGGTCGCTTGCATGGAAGAGGGTAGCATCCCCCTTTTTCCCCAATCTGCCGTGAAACAGGTTCGTATTTCCGACGAATTTGGCAACAAACGTGCTGTCGGGAAATTCGTAAATTTGTTTGGGAGTACCGAACTGGGCGATCCCTCCCTCGGGATCCATGATGCACATGTGGTCAGCGACGGTGAGAGCTTCAAACTGGTCGTGTGTAACGTAGACGAAAGTGGTGAGGAGCTTATCCTGCAGCTCGATGAGCTCGATGAGCATTTTTTCGCGGAGTTTGTAATCGAGGGCGGCAAGGGGCTCGTCGAGAAGAAGCACCTCCGGCTCGTTGATGATGGCACGCGCAATTGCAACGCGCTGCTGCTGGCCTCCGGACAGTTCTGACGGTTTCTTGTCGACCAATTTATCCAGGTGAAACGCCTTGAGTAATTTGAACACCCGCCGGTCGATTTCGTCTTCATGCATGCCGGTGATCGAAAGGCTGTAGGCAATATTATCGTAGACGTCGAGGTGGGGAAAAAGGGCGTAGTTTTGGAAGACGATATTGATTTTCCGCTTATGGACGGGCATGTGGGTGATATCGACCTCGCCGAGGTAGATTTTTCCGGCATCGACGCTTTCTAGGCCGGCAATCAGCCGCAGCAGGGTTGTCTTGCCGCACCCTGAAGGACCGAGCAGGGCAAAAAATTCTCCCGAAGGGATCGTGAGCGTTACATTATCTAAAATTTTATTTCCGTTTTTCGTTTTCGAAACGCCGACGAGACGGATACTCCTTGTCACCTCTTTCCCCCACACAAACCAAACCGGTCACGACTATTTTAGCCCCTCCAAGATTTATTTCCATCAAATTTTACCCAATTAGACCTCTTGCGTAATTTGCTTGCAAATCTGCCAAAAAGAGCAATTTTAACAAACAAATGGAATTACGCAAGAGGTCTATTGAATAAAACGAAAATTTGCACTATGCTCCTTTCTATGCAGGAAGAAACAGTTGTCATTATCGGTTCGGGACCTGCCGCCTGGACTGCAGCAATTTATGCTGCTCGCGGTGCCTTGAATCCGATCGTTTTCGTCGGCTTTCAAAAAGGGGGCGTTCGTGGCGGGCAGCTTTCCACGACAACCGAGGTGGAAAATTTTCCCGGGTTTCCGGAAGGCATCAGCGGCCCCGAGCTCGTAGAAAATATGGAAAAACAGGCACGTCGGTTTGGTGCCCGCGTTATCGAGGAAGATGTAATTGAACTTATCGGTCCTTCCCCTTTTACGATAAAGGGGACGAAAACGACTCTCCGTGCCAAGGCGGTGATTTTGGCAACAGGGGCGTATGCCAATGTTCTCGATGTAAAAGGGCATAAAGAATTTTGGAACCGGGGCGTGTCGGCTTGCGCCGTCTGCGACGGGGCCATGCCGATTTTCCGGGGCGCGCCGCTCCTTGTCGTCGGGGGAGGTGACTCGGCCGCCGAAGAGGCGACCTATTTGACCAAATACGCCTCTAAAGTCACCCTTGCCGTCCGAAAAGGGGAGATGCGCGCTTCCGAAATCATGAAACGGCGCGTCGAAGAGAATCCGAAGATCGAGATCTTCTATTTCCATGAGCTGGTGGAAATCCAAGGATCCAAGGCGGTCGAAAGGGTAGTTTTGAAAAATAGCCAAAACGGGGAGCAAAAGACACTCGAAGTAGGCGGCGTCTTTTATGCTATCGGCCATACGCCGAACTCCGACCTGGTAAAAAATTTGCTTAATCTCGATTCCGGCGGATATGTTGCTGTGGAAAATTATACCGCAGCGACCAAAGTGGCCGGTCTTTTTGTGGCAGGCGACGTGGCAGATCGACGTTACCGGCAGGCGATCACCGCAAGCGGAATGGGGTGTATGGCGGCAATGGATGCAGAAAAATGGATTTCACACTGAAAGTATGGATGGGATTTTTTCCTATCCTTCTTGCAGCCTTTGATTTTAAACCGTGGAACGAGGCGCCGTGGCATATCTCGCTCGACGGTTCTTATGAGTATGCTTATTTTCCGAATGTAAGCCGCAGGGTTTATCCCATAAACTATTCTTCTCACGAAAACGATCTCGGTTTTTTGCTTGACGTTCCCTTCAGCCCCTCTTCCGACATTCAGGCCGAAATCACTTTCAACGAGGCCAGATCCCTCGATTTCAATTTTGATACGGCCGGTTTTCTGTTCAAACATCAATTTTATAACGATATCGCAGGAGATCCGATCTCGCTGGCTACGTATGCTTCCCTTGTATTTTCCCCCCATGAGCGGATTTCCAATGTTGTGACGACGCTGCACAACATGTGGAATTTCACGATCGGCGCCGTGATCGGGAAAGAAAAGACGCGCTACGACGATTGGGCCAACCGATGGTGGCTCGGTGCCGATTTCGGTATGGCAAATCAAGGCTATCCGTGGTTTCATGTCATGGGCAACCTGGAACTAAAATTCCGGGAAAAATGGATTGCGGGGGTAGGCCTCCTCGGCTATTTCGGCTTAGCGGGGACCCGGGTCGTCGACATTGCCGATTTCAACGGTTGGGGCAATATCGGGCATCAATCTCTCGATTTGGAAGTGAAATTGCAGCGCCTTTTCGGCCCGTGGGGCAAATTGTCCGTTTCTTATTTGGCTCGAGCCTTTGCATATGCCTATCCCAAAGGACGGCAGGGGGTGCTCATCTATTACCATTATCCGTTCGATCTGTGAAAGCAATAACGGTGGCTACGGCGTAATCTCTTTCATGTGCGATCGAGATTTCAAACTGGACGGCGCTTACGTGTTTCTTGGCATCGTGGGAAAAAGAAAGGTACGGTTTTCCGGACGGCATGTGTTTTACCTCGATATCTTGCAAGCCAAGGGAGCCAAACCCTTCTCCAAGTGCCTTTACACACGCTTCTTTGGCGGCAAAGCGTCCCGCAAAAATAGGATAGGGGTCGCTATGAGTGCGGCAATAGACCCGCTCTCCGTGGCAAAAGACACGCGTCTCAAAACCTTCCTGCGCTTCCATCGCTTTTCTGATGCGATCCACTTGAACGATATCGGTTCCTATTCCTATGATTTTCAATTATGCCCTCAATGCTGCTTTTAAAACGGGGCTTGTGAAAATGATGCGCCCCGTGGACGAGTGTTTGACCGAAATCACGCTCACATCCAGGGTTGCCCCTATATAATCGGCGCCGTCGTTGATGACCACCATCGAACCGTCTTCGAGGTAGCCGATCCCTTGTCTTTGTTCCTTGCCGGGCCTTTGTACTTTGACGGAGACTGTTTTTCCGGTGGAGAGGAGCGGTTTCATTGCCCCTGCTAATTGATTCAGGCTGATGACCCGGACATTTTTCCCTTCGGTATCGGCAAGGTCGAGCAAATCGGAAGCGAGAAGATCCATCCGGTTTTCCGCGGCAAAGAGAAGGTGCTGGTAAAGGAGATCGATGCCCGGAGGACCTTTGCTAGCCATACTCACCAGTTCCAGCTCCGGAATGTGCAAGATCTTTTTCAATACAGCAAGACGCCGCCGGTGCACATCTTCACTGTCGGGATAAAGGATGGCTTGCTGCATCAAACTGCTTTCGAGTTCACGGATCACAACAAATCGTCCGCTCAGGATACCGGTATTGATAAAATCGATGAGACGCTCGTCGTCGAGGGCGCTCGGATGAAGTAATATTTTATTGGAATGGCTCTTGCGATTGTCAAGTTCAAAAAAGGGAAAAGTCATTTTCAACCCTTTTTTTAAACGGAAGAGGGCGGTGAAAACAAAAAGGGAAACACAATAAAAAAGAAAAAAAGAATAAGGAAGGGAAGCCATAACGGAAAAAGCTTTTTCGAAAGCAGTGAACACGAATGCCGAGATAATGAGACCTAGGCCCGAGAGGGTTATAGCATTTATAAAGCGGGGCATGCGATAGGCAGCTGCCACAAAGAGAGCCGTCAGCAGGGAAGCCGACATAGTTAAGACGAAAAAGACAAATCCGTTTTTCATACTGACACGAGCCAGTGTATCGAGAGATGTTTTTTTTGTCCATTTCTGGTAAATAATACCAAATGCAAGAAATAATGTCATAAAGTCGGGTCAGATAACGAGGCAAATTTGCACGATCATTTCGAAACCCATATTTTTAAATATGAGTGAGAAAGGATCGTACAAAGGTGACCGTTAGATGATCCCGAATTTATGACATTATTTTTTGCGTTTGGTATAAAGACGATTTTTGATACCATAGTTCTCATGGCGCTGGTGTGGGATCCGTCCCCGTTTATTTTTACGATTCCTAAAGTCGAATGGCCGATCAGCTGGTATGGTTTCCTTTTCGCAGTCGGGTTTTACCTCGGACTTTTTCTATTTGGCCGGCTCCTCCGGCAAACGCTCGCTTTCCGTTTAAATCTTGCCCCTTCGGAGTTGAAATATAAGGCGCGCGCCCTGTCCGATAGTTTGCTCGTGTATGCCATCATTGGTGCTGTAGTGGGGTCGCGGCTATTTCATATCCTTTTTTATGAAAATGTGTCCGAATATGTATCCGAGCCGCTCCGCATTTTTCAGGTATGGGAAGGGGGGCTTGCGAGTCATGGAGGCGTGCTGGGGCTCATCGTTGCCGTATTTCTTTTTTACACCTTCCGTAAAAAGGAATTAGCACCGGTCCGTTTTTTTGGACTCATGGACCTTGTTTCGATTCCTACAATGATGGTGTGCAGTTTTATTCGGGTGGGCAATTTCATCAACCAGGAAATTTTGGGCGTCCCTTACAATGGTCTCTTTTCTGTCCTCTTTCTCCGGCCGCGTGACGATGCGGGGATCTTACCCCGTCATCCGGTGCAGCTCTACGAATCGCTCTTCTACATTCTGCTTGCCGCTTTTCTCTTTTTACTATGGAGAAAATTTTACCGATCCTGGGCCGAAGGGCAACTTTTCAGCATCGGACTTATTCTGGCTTTCACGTTCCGGTTCTGCATCGAATTCATTAAAACCGAGCAGAGCGTGTGGCTCTCGGCACAGAGCCTTCTGATGGGGCAATATCTCAGCATCCCAATGGTCCTCCTCGGGATCGCCCTCCTTGTTCAAAGACGCCGCACCGCTCTTCTAAAGTAGAGAGTAAACACATGAAATTACAATGGTAATACCAATTTATGAGTATTTTAAATTCAACTCGACAATTTTTTTGTGTTACCTTATCATTCCGTTAATGAATCCTCAGGAGGATCTATGGAATGTGCATTCGGGCTTACATGCAGTCGCGGTCCCGTCAATCTGGAAGAAGTCGGGTTTTATCGAGATTTTATTCGGGATGATGTGGAAGGGGTGATAAGGTGGCTTGAAAAGGCAACCAAGCCGGAGGATCTTCCTGGGCTTACGGCAGTTGTTTACGAGATTGCCCATCGCTACCTTAACGAAATTGCAAGAGTAAATAGTCAGATGGTTTTGACTCTGCTCAACAAGAAAGCGTTCAATGCGCTGACCCTCAGCAAGCCCCTTTTCTTTCAAGAAAAGGTGAGCGGCGTAACGCTCATTCATTGTTTAAGCCGAGATACGGATGTTCGCATCATAAAGGCGGTAATAAACATTCTGAATTTTGACAGAAGTTGTTCTGTGGGTATGTCTCGTGTTGTCAATGCAGCGGATGAAGACGGTTATACTCCGCTCCATCATGCGGCCCTCCGAGGAGGCAGAGGGGTCGTGGAATGCTTATTGCAAACCGGTGCAATGAAATCACTCAAAGCTCTCACCGCTCAGGGCGATTCGGTATTCCATACCGCGATGGCGGGAACAAATCCGGATGGGGTATTGCAGCAGCTTTTATGTAAGGAAGGCTACGAGTTGCTCGATCATGAAAATCGTTACAAACAAACACCCTTGCACTATGCAACAAGGTCGGGCTACCTTGAAGGAGTGAAACTACTTGTAGAACACCGTGCGAGTATAAATACACATGACGTTTTTGGTAATACGCCGCTCCACTATGCCGTTATCCATTCGCGGCTGGCAGCGGCTGAATATTTGATGAATTTAGCGGCAATTTCCGCTTCCTTGGAAAGGAGAAATGCAAACGGGTGCACCCCAAGAGACGAGGCAAGACGACATATGGCGGAGCGTTACCCTTTACAGAACCGGATAGAGATCATGAAGCTGTTTGATGGAAATTATCAGTCCCCTTCCCCTCCGTCCACAGTATTGTGTACCATGTTATAATTATACCAATCACAAGAAATAAATTCATAAATTTGAGATGATTTTTTGCCGAGGACTGAAGGCTGGAGCGAGGGATCAAACTTGAATAAAGTTGGCCCGGGCGAAGCCAATGGCCGCAGGTAAAAAGTACTCAAATTGTGAATTTATTTCTCGGGATTGGTATTATACCAAACGCAAAAAATAATGTCATAAATTCGGGATCATCTAACGGTCCCCTTTGTACGATCCTTTCTCACTCATATTTAAAAATATGGGTTTCGAAATGATCGTGCAAATTTGCCTCGTTATCTGACCCGACTTTATCACATTATTTCTTGCATTTGGTATTAGGTAGGTTGGATGACTGAGGTGACGTGGCTTTCTTCGACGGGAAGGTAGGGGACGAGGTTTTTGAGCGTGTCGATGAGGGTGCTTTGCACAAGATCCGGAAACATGGCTTGCCGATGGCTGAGAAGTTCATGTTCATGCCAGAGGATCAGCCTCTCGAAAGTAGAGGAGTGGGAAGAGCGGTTTTCATTGTACCACATGTATTTGAGCAAAAAGAGGAAATATTTTTCCAATTCTTCTCTCCACGGATGGAGAGAGGAGTGGAGTTTGACATATTTGTACGAGGATTCCCTTGCAATTTCGGCAAAAGTGAGGCCGGGAGTTTCTTTGACGCATTTTTTGATGAAAGCATAATACTTGTCGCGTGTGTCGAGGTGGATCCATCCGTAGGGAAGATCGTTTTGAATCGACCACAGGTGCGAGCGTGCTGCGAGTTTTTCGGTTCCGATTTTGCTGCGTTTTTTTAGCTTGATGCAAACTTCCCGTACCGCCTCCGATAGGGAAGGCATTTTCGAATGGAAAATTTCCCGCGCAATGAGGCGCTGCAATATTTCCTGTTTGGGAGAAGAAAGACCGGAAATAAATCCTTTTTCTTCCTCAAGTACTTTCCAAATCACAATCTCCAAGTCTTCCTGTAGGATCTTTCCGAGGAGGGGCTCATTTTCAATCTCTTCAAAAGAGTCGAGTAGGGCGGCAACTGCATGAGGAATGTTTTGCTCGATTTTCTTTTCTTTGAGAGTGACAAGTTCCTGTTGGATGAGCTCATACACTTCTTCCTGGATTGTCGGCATGGTGGTGTCGAGACAATCTGTCGAGAGGGAAAAAACATAATGGAGAGCAGCTTCAAGCTGATTTTGTGCGAGGTTTTTGTCCATCTTTTGGCTGATCTTCGCCAGGAAAAGGATTTTACGGATGAACTGGAAAACGTGCCTTTCATTAAAATTCGGTTCTAACTTCTCTCGCACCTCTGAACGGATGAACCCGAGGAGTCGATTTTTGTCGCTCGTACTGAAGTTGTGAAAGGAGGTCGATGGGTACAGTTGATAAGCCGTAAGGGCAAAGGCGCTCAAGGTGAGATTTTTTACGCTCGCAAGGGAAACGGTTTTCTGGATGTGCTCTTCAACCGCCTCACGCAAAAGGGAAGCCGAGAGGTTGGGATGGTCGTTGATGAGCTCAAGCTGCACTTCGACAATCCATTTGTCCAGTTCGGTATAGTGGTCTTGCAAATAGGGTTTTGAAATCTCTTCTTTGGGAATGAGATGGCGTTGTAAGAGGGTGATTTGTCCGGTGAGCTCGCCGAGCGGGACGAATTCTCCGTCAAGAGTGGCTATGCAGTCGGACACTTTGAGGGCGAGTTGATGGGCGAGACCAAGCGGGTGTACTACACGGTCAGACTGTTTTTCAAGGAGAAAACGGAGGTTTTCCCTGATAATGAAGGGAAGGTGCAACGTTCCGTTGGGATTTAGCGCCTGGTGTTTTTTCTCGATCTGGCCCAGGTAATAGGCCACTTTTTGCCACGTTTTTTTGATGATATTGATGCCCAGCTTGTACGAGGGAAATTTGCGCGTGAATTCGGGCAAAATGGCGGCGATCACATGCGTTTCAATTTTACGCGACCATTCGGTTGTGTCCGATTGCAACATTTGCAATTTGATTTTTTTGGCAAGGAAAAGGTTGGGGTCGGAAAACGGATCGTGGAATTCGGTTTTGGACCTGCGGCTTTTGGGGGTCGTAAAAAAACCGGCATCGCCCGAAAGCTCGAGGGAACTTTCGGCAGGATCGCTCAATTTCTTGGAAGGATACTCATTTTTTTCTTTAAAAAAGTCGGCCATATGAATTCATCTATAAGGGAAGGCTCCATTTTTGTCTATCCATCAATTTGGGTTTGTTTTAGAATTGCGTTCATCATATTGAAAAGGAGTGTGTATGAATCATACAATCATTGCAGGGCATCTCGGCCGCGATCCCGAAGTTCGGTTCACCTCGAACGGAACAAAAGTGACGACGCTGGTCGTTGCATGCAATCAGAGAAAAGGGCAAAAGGAAGAGACGATGTGGGTCCGCGTCACCGTCTGGGGAGACAACCTCGACCACATGATCCAGCACCTGAAAAAAGGAAGCCCCGTCCTTGCCATGGGCAGCTGGGCCAAACCGGAGATTTATACCGACAAAGAAGGCAAGTCTCAAGTGTCTGTGAATATGACGGCAACTTCGCTCTCGTTCAGTCCGTTCGGGAAACCGAAAGGGGCCGGTGGCGAGGAGGCAGGCACAAATGCTCGGAGCTACGGCAAGCCTAACGCGGCAGAAGACAGCTTCAAAGCCGAAGACGACATTTTTTCAGAAGAGGAAATTCCCTTTTAAGTGCGTGAGTTTCTGGCTGCCGGCTGCGATGATGGGAGCAGCTTAATCCGGTTTTTATCAGAACGCATGGATATTTCGAAAAAAAGGCTCAAGCGGGCGATCGACGAGAAAGCTTGCCGTGTGAATGGAAGGATCGAAACGTTTGCCTCCCATAAACTCCGGGAAGGGGATCGGGTCGCTTTCGATGAAAAAGCTTTGGAGCGTAAAGGGACATGGACCGTTTTGTACGAAGACGAGCGGATGATCGTATTTGACAAGCCGCCGTTTGTGCCCGTCGATTCCCGATTTACCGTTCATCGGCTCGATAAAGAAACAAGCGGAGTGATTATGATGGCAAAAGGGGATCCGGCACCGTGGATAGCTCTTTTCCGTGAGCGTCTTGTTTCGAAAACATATTTTGCCGTGTGTGTGATGCAAAAGCCGTTCCGGCCGGGGGCAAAAGTGGATGTCCGGAAACGGATCAAAGTGGCCCATGAACGTAAAGGGCGTAAAATCATGACTATTGATCCCCATGGAGCCCTTGCGGTCACCGAGGGGGAAGTTGTCGCAGTGAGTGGCCGCTTGGCCCTAGTAAAAGCTACCCCGCTCACCGGGAAAACCCATCAAATTCGCCTCCATTTGGCTCTTATTCATCTTCCGATTCTCGGCGATGCGATCTACGGCATTCATGAAGGATCTCGCATGATGCTTCACAGTTTTTCCCTCTCCTTTCCCCACCCGTTTACCGGCGAGGAAATGAAATTTACGGCGCCCGTCCCGGAAGCGTTTTTGGAGATATTCGATGCACGTTGCTTTTCTTAGATTGTCTGCTCTCGGTGACGTGGTGATGGCCTCTTCCGTCGTAAAACACCTCGCGCGCCATAATCCCGAGGTGACGATCGACTGGATTACCGACCGCGGGTTTAGTGAACTGTGGAACCTTCCCGAAAATGTGAAGGTGGTGGGGGTGGATAAAGTACGCTCATTGCAGGGCTTTTGGAAGTTAAAACGGATGTTTTCCCATCTAAGTTACGACTTTGTCTTTGTGGCGCAGGCCAGCTCTTCCGCTCACCTTGCGGCCATGCAGCTCAAAGGAAAAAAAATCGGGTTCGATTCGATCCGCGGAAAAGAAGGGCACAGGTTTTTTGTGGACGAGACGGTCCCGTTTCTCAAAAACCACTTGATGGAAGGGTACCTGAGTATTGCGCGCATGTTAAAACAGGAAAACCTCTCCAGACTGGATATGGATACGCTCCGCCTCGATGCCCTGCCTTGGGTGGAAACAAATTTACCGCCCCGGTATCTTGTGTTTTGCCCCGTTTCCCGCCAAAGGGAAAAAAATTACCCTTTTGAACGTTACATCGATATTTTCGAACGGTTTGAAGAGGTTCCCATCGTGGTTTGTGGTGGAAACTCCGCATTCGATCGCCGGTTTGAGAACATGTATGCTAAAGTGAAAAATGTTATATTTCTTGCCGGCAAGACCGATCTCATGCAGCTTTTCGCAATCATCAAACGGGCGGCGTGCGTGGTCGCTCCCGATTCGGGACCGATCCATATCGCAAATAACTTGGGAGTACCGGTAATTTCTCTTTTCGGCGCAACTTCGTCCCACGCTTCAGGTCCTTACCTGCAGCAACACTACGCCATCGACGTCTACGAAGAAAGCCGCCGGCGCTATGGACTCTCGTCCGATCGTTTTCATCGCATCCGGAAGAAGGGGGTCATGAATCCGATCCACCCGAACCGGATTATAGAATCTCTTTCACAATTGATCAGTTAAGCAATAAGTCGAAGTCGATGTTGGCCCGGACAAGAGAAATCGCTTCTTCGATTTTCCCCCGGTCTTTGATCCGGATTTTGGATGTGTGCGCCGTGATTTTTTTCATGCAGGCAAAAGTGTTCTCGCCGGTAAAAAAAGCCGGAATAGCGACATTCTCAAGCTCTTTTGCCATCGTGGGAGAAAGGGGAACGCTGCCGGTGAAAATGAATCCGGTTTCAAGACTCGTTCCGTGCAACCTTTCTTTCAGCTCGGCTTTGAGGGCTGCCAGGATAATATCTTCGCGGGTTGCCGGAGTGATGATGAGCTCTTGTTTGCGGATGGTTTGTTCGAATATTTCCCGCGAGGTAGCAACGAGACGGATCGTTTTGAATATGCGACTGTTGTACTCTCCACCGGAAAGCGGATTCCGATGAAAGAGGGTGAGTAAATCCTCAAAAGTGAGGAGGGTGAGCGTTTGGTCATAAGGAAGAAGTCCGACGAGAGGGATTCCCAACCGCTTGAGGGCACGGCCCATATAGTCTCGTACCATTTCCATCTTGGAAGGGATTACCTTATTAATAATGACTCCGCCCACCTTTCCCCCCTTTTTTTCCGTGAGGGCCAGGTTGAGCATCAGTTTATCATAGCATGACCCGACCCCTCCCGACGTAACGAGGACGATTTTTGCTCCCAAAAGTGCGGCAATCGTCGCATTATCAATGCCGCAGATACTCCCAACCCCCATGTGGCCCGTCCCTTCGACAAGCATAAAATCATGGTGCTCGGACAATGTATCGAATGCTGTTCGGATCGTATCCAAAATCGGGCCGCTCTGGAATTTCCCGTTCAGATAGTCTCGGGAAAAATGGCGTGTGAATAACACTGGGCTCATAAGATGGTAAGGATCAGTAAGATCAAATCTGTCACGGAAGAGGGGAACATCTTTATCGGCAAAAACGCCCGGTTCAACCTCTAAGTGGTTTTGTCCCACAGGTTTGAAAAAACCAGGGTTTTTCACCCGCCCGAAAAGGCCTGCTAGGATGCCGAGAGAGCATGTTGTCTTGCCTTCATGCTGGTTTGTAGCTCCCAGAAATAGAGTAGGTTTCATTTTTTTTCCATGCGGTTTCTTTTATTTTACTTCTCTTTCTTGCAAAAAAAAAGCAGGAAAATATAGTTGGGCTTGAAATCGAGGGAGGGTATTATGAAAAAAATGTTACCTGCATTAATGCTCCTCACGGGACTCATGATGTTGAGTGCTTGTGGAAGTAATGACGAAAAGCCATGCAAACAAAAACGCGGCTGTTCATGTGTGATTAATTTAAAATAAAAAGGAAATAATTATGAAAAAAACCATCATATTTTTGATGCTTACAGTATTTAGCATCGCAGGATTTGTGTCTTGCAACAAACAAGATAACGGTAAAAAAGACGAGCAGCAAAAAAGAAGCTCCAGAAGTTATTCTAGAGGTTAATACCAAACGCATGAAAGAAATTCATAAATTTGAGATGATTTTTTTTCCGAGGACTGAAGGCTGGAGCGAGGGATCAAACTTGAATAAAGTTGGCCCGAGCGAAGCCAATGGCCGCAGGTAAAAAGTGCTCAAATTGTGAATTTATTTCTTGTGATTGGTATAAGTCCCGTTTTGCGGATTGAGGTAGGCAAGTTCGACATTCGAAATCAAGAAGCGCAGAATTTGTGCGTTACTGAAGAAGTCGATATGCTTTTCAATCCGTCTTCGTGCCTCAAGAGCTGCCATATTTGCCATTGTGTCGATCACCCAGCTATGGGCGATGATGTTGCACTGGTGCGTTTCGCTCTCTCTTAAAGCAAGGGCAGCTTGTGCGACTGAGTTTATCAGTGCGGGAATGTTTCGAGTTTCTTCCGCCTCAAAATCGGAAGAGGTGCCGACTTCCGGAGAAGACGATCTGCTTGCTGCCCTCGTGCCAATGTCTTCTTCAGAAGAACTGCCGGCTTGCGGAGCAGACGATCCGCTTGCTGCACTCACGCCGGCGCCGCCATCTCCTTCGGAAGAACCGGCGGCTCCGATAGCCTTCTCATGTTCTAAGAGAGGCTGCAGCTTTGTAACAAATTCTGTGAGAAGAGCACGTAAATTACCGGTGGTGAGCGCGGCTTCGAAATTTTCAAAATCTCGAGCCATCGGGTGGGCACGGGCTTTTCCAAGCATTGCCAGTTTGTTCAAGAGAAGGTTTGTTTGGAACTTGTGCTGCTCAAGAGAGGTTTTATCTACCGAAGCATTTTGCTCTAGACTCTCAAGAGAAAGTCGAGCGGCAGCGATGTATTGCTCGATTCGTTGGGAAGTGTGAATCTGTTTATTGATTCGCCAGATTTTAACTTTTAAATTACGAATCTGCTCTGGTTGAACCGGTGTTTTTTGTGCCAAAATTATCTTAGCACGAAAGTATAAATGCCTAATCTTTTTACTAACTATCTGTCGATGCACCAGAGAAGCGGGTGAGGAAGGATCGAGATCCCTTTTGAGGGTTTTGACTTGGGCGTCGATAGCGTTATTTTTCCGTTGAGGACTGAATTTTTCACGCAGAGCGCGATTTACGACCGTACTGATGATCTTATCAAGAAGGTTACGGATCACGCGAGAAGCGTAGACTTGTCTTGCAACCCCTTCTTTTGCTGCCACAATGTCTGCCCGCTCCCGGATCTTGTCAAGAGAAGTTGACTGTTTAATAGCTCTGAACTCCTTAGGAAAATCTTTGTCGTTCAATCCGGCTTTTTGCCATTCTTTCTTTAACGCCTCCAGGTGTTCCTGCATTGCACCCAGTCGCATCGTGTCGGTCCATGTCACTTGTTCGTGGGCATAAAAGATGTTATTGATCCATTTTGTGAGGAGGTTTTTGCTTTTTGTTGCCGGTTCGATTGGTTTATCCATGTCAATAATGCTGCGCAGAGCATCACTATAGATATCGGTCAGGGTGGTTGTGAATTTTTCTCCTTTAAACAGGATTCCGAGGGCTTGATCTACCGTCTCTCCGAGAGTTTCGTGGAGTTTCACGTTGAATTCTTCATTCAGGGAGTCTAGTCCGAGAGGAAGCGGCGGCGGAGGTTCTCTTCCGGCACTTTTTCTTTCATAATCTCGTACTACGGAAGCAAGTTCCTGAAGAGCGCTTTTGGTGGTCGCCAGCGTTTCGGATTTATACTCCATGCCGGGTTTTGGGTCGTCTAGTTCCTCTTGAACGGTTTTGAGCATGTGTTCGATTTTCTCTTGAAGGGCATTGCCGGCTTGCGAATAGCCTTGGTTTGTCATTCGTTTGATCGTATTTTGAATGAGCGTTGCAGATATGTTGGTTTCATGGAGCGCTCTGTCTAACGTTTTATAAAGAAGCCAGTTCAGTCCCGTTTCTATCACCCACCCGATCGAATATTCCCAAAATATGACTTTCAGGCTTGAGAGAGCGTAGTAAAGGAACTTGAATAATTTCGAATTTTCGCCCAGTGATTTGTAATGACTGATGGGAACATCAAATATGCTTCGAATTGTGACGCGAACCGAGTAGTCTTGTAAAAAATGCCGTACCATAGATGCATCCAGATCGGCAGTCGACATAAACGGAAGGATATGGGGAGCGGATCTCTGAGGTTTCTCTACCTGTCCGGCCACCTCGTCAAAATATTCAGTAAGGCTTCGATTGACGGGGCATTGATGAAGAATATCCTTCATAGAGAAGATAAAACGGTTGAAAAAGGCAAGGAAAAAACTTTTTCTATCTTCGATTTTTTTATTTTCATCTCCCCCGTTTTCGGTATCTTCATGAAATGCCTTGCGAAGGCTATCAAAGACAACTCCAAGAATGAGGTGGATGACACCAAACAAAAAGGGAATGAGTGCGGAAATAATTTTGCGGCGCAGCCATCCGATATGTTGATTTGTCCGGATGCTTTCTCTGAGTTCTTTGACAAATTTTGTAACTACCGTACCCGTATCAAGGGTGGAGTTACTCAAAACTTTGTGAAGATTTCCGATCGGGTCCGTATCGGCGGGTCTTCCGGAAAGGTACTGGGTTACGAGTTTCAAAACGAAAAGATCGCCGGCGACTTGCAGTCCGCCGAGGAGATCCGCAGCAGAAGGAGGCGTCTTGTTTACAGGCGGGGCACTGAGCTCCTTCAATTTTTGTAAATTCTGCCGGAGTGTTTTTTCCAGACTATCCGGCTTTTCCGGTTCTTCACTTCCTGTTATTGAAATGAGAGGTGTCGTGAACAGGTCATTGAAATCGAGCATTGTTCCGTGCAACTGCTGGAGCCTTTCATGAATCCACTCAGGCAGAGCCCCTTCCGAGTGCATATCGTAGATCTGGTCCACGAGTCCGTGAAGAACGCTATTTACCGTCTTAAGCGTCTTTTCATCGGCTGTTGGATCTTTTCCGGAATGTTCAAGGAGGAATTTTTTCACGGCAAGTTCAAGAGCCCATTTAGCCCATTTCTTCTTCTCATCGGAGGCTCCCTCTTTTTTTGCCCTCCATAAAAGGTTCAAAAGTTGTCCGATCGAAACGTCGGGACGGCGGTCGAGAAGGTGCCCTTCTTCCATTACTTCAATCAGGGGCGCGTCGATATCGATGATTTCGGTATCTACCTTTGAGGAAAGGGGGAGAAGATCCATCATTTTTTGCACCGCTTCCTCTGCTTTGGTTTTTCCCCAGCTATAAAGACGGTCCGCCAAGCCCTCATTGCCGGTCGGAATTTTTGCAAAAACGGCATAAATGCTCTTTATATCAAGACGCGCTGTAGTTTGGATCAAGTCCTCCTTGAGCCGGAATAGGTCGGCTTTCGAAATAGGCAGGGTTGTGGTGGCATCCATGAGAGTGCGGTAGCGGGAAACAAGATCGTAAAATACACCCAGAGCAGAAATGTTTTTCCAGATGTCGCTAGGATCGGAAAAGGGGAAGAGTGCGGAAAGATGTCCGAGAAGATGTTCATGCTCTTTGCGGAGTAGCAGAAGCCGATTGACCGCATCTAGAAGCGCGGGGTTTTTACCTATGAGGTGTGTTGGAAGATCTGGACTATCGAAATCAATAGATTCGTTTGCTATGCCTTCTTCGAGCTCTGCAATTTGCTGTTCGTTTGCGAGCACCTGCTCGTGATATTCACCGGGAGACCTGCCGTTTAAGAGCTTGCGGACAGAAGCCAGACTCCCGTCGAGAGCTGAAAGAAGCTTTTGGCGTGTAGTGGGGCGACTAACCGCTTCATGGAGTGCATCGATCGGAACGAGGGTCTCGGGAGAAATAGCAGCCTGGGGTGTGATGAAAATATTCCGGAGCTCTTCCAGGCGATTTGCACCTGTACCGTGAGGCATGTGATGGAAAGCGTACGAAGGTCCTCTTTTAAGGATCGGGGGAATATCGCAGTCTGACCCTTCAGGTGGTTTGTTAATTTGGTCCTGAATGAAAGCGGCTGCCGACTTTTGCACCGCTGCTGCGCTATCATGGCAGGCTTTATCAATTGCGGAAAGGACGTTTTGTACCACATCCTGAGTTTGCATTTGTTTCAAAGCCGAAAGTGAAACAAAATATACTCCTTTGGCAATCCTACACCTCAGACCGGAAAGTTCCTCACGCGTGCTGCTTTCTTTCCCTTCCAAAATATTTTGGTATTGAAATAGGTCAACGATCAGTTGGTTATGTTTTCCGAGGAATTTTCGGATCGCTTCTTGAGGATCCAGCTCTGGAAATTCGGTTGCAAAATTTTCCAGAACGTGCCGCATCTTTTCAAGCCGGTCAAACTCGACCAGAAAGGCATCGTCTACCTCAAATTCAGTCAGACTACGTTTTCGATCCGCTTGTGAGGTTTGCTCGTGCAAGTAATCTAAAAACCGTTTTACGTCTTTCGGTTCTCTATTTGCGAAAAATTTCTTAAGCTCCTGTATTCCCCGGTTGTAATTTGCGATCTCGGAGAGTACTTCTTCCGGTTTCATTCCTCCTAGAAGGGAATCGAATATACCGGTAACTCTTTTGAGATGGGAATAAATTTCTCCCTGGCTATGACGATTTGGTTGGATGATGGTAGAAAAAAATAGGTCCAGGTTATCCAAAAACGATCGGATGAGGGGTCGCTGCAGTTGAGGGGAAAACTTCCGAGGTTCTACGAAAAAGTGAGCATTGACTACCCTTGTTACCCGTATTGCCAATATAGTTAAAGGTGCTGCCGGGGCCGCTGCCGTCTGCGACGATGTGGTCGTTTGGACTTCTTTATGTTGTGATGAAGACGGGTTGGTTTCTTGTGCTTGGGGCTTTGCCGGCGAAGATGTAGCGGCCGCTTGCCGGATCGTTTCCTGCGCCAATTGTATAGCTACATCTCCTTCTTGATCAGTATGTGAAAATCTATCAACGACGGCGGTTCCGATTCTCTTCAGCCAATCCATGGCAAATCCTCTTTGAATTACATGGATAATTATATCTATAATTTGTGATTACGTAAATGTAAAATAATAAGTATGAATAAGTTTATTTTTTAGTGAACGATTCCATGAGGACTCCGGCAAAAAGCCGAAGCGTAGAGGGGGCTTGGAGTGTTTCCAGAAGTTCTTCTCCCTCAGAGATAAGAGCCTCTAAAATACGGTTCTGGATGAAGCGAGCGATGGGAAGTTCAAAGAGGGAATCGAGCATGTCGATATGGTGAAAATAAATGTTTTCCAACTGGCTGGCAGCCTGTTCCCTCAGGAGGCCTAAGGTCTCGAGGGCGCCCTCGGTTGCGGTCCTGATGACGGCATCCTCATATCCGTGAGCTTCCGGAGGCGTCGGAGAAGGGGTGGGAGGAGCCTGTCCGACGATATGGTCATCTTCGACGGTGAGGTGCATTTCTTCCTCATCGGAAGAAGAAGCGTCCATCCACGGGATGCGTTTTTTTATTATGTTGAGATCATATACGTAAGACGGAATTCCCATGAATTCTTCTTTCTGTTCAAGCCGGTTTACCATTTCCCGGATTGCCGGACGTTCGCTTGCAATACCGGTCCCTATTTTTTGTTCCAGCAAGGCAAAAAGCTCACGCACTTCAGGCAGAGTATCGATGAGGATACGGAACTGTTTTTCAATGAAAGTAAGTCTTTCCAGCAGGGCGCTTACATTGGCTGCATGGACTTGCCAGGTCGGCATTCCGATCCGGTTATTGGACTGCATTTCCATGAGCTCGGCCCGTGCCGTTTCGCGAAAATTGAGGATGAGTTCCATGGCGCCCCTGATATTTTGCTCGAAGGTTTCGCTCCCGGCGTCGGGAAGAACCGAAATGAGCTGTTCCAGGCGCGGGATGAGACCGCCGGAGGCAAGAAGGAGATCTTTGAATTTTTCGATCTGCAAAGTGAGTTCGCGGTCCATCGCATGCGGTTTTTCAAATTTGCGGGTTCCCAAACGGATCGAATAAAGGAGGAGAATACGGAGGTATTTTTCAATGAGTTCACGTGGTTCCACCATGTCTTCAATATGGTGGAGCTGCATCCATCGCTGTAGCCCGGCTTCGACCAGATTGACGTCACCGATGGCAAGGAGAGCAGTTTTGTCTACATCGTCCGGAAGCGGGGCGGTATGAGAGTTAAGGAAAGTTGCAATTTGTTGCAATTTGATGGCGGGGTTATCCACTTCCTTGTTGTAGATGATGCGTTTTAGTTCTTTGCACATACAGGCCAGGTTTTCCACTTTTTCTTCCTCTGTGGTATTTTCCTTATCGGCGTGGAGGATACTTCCCGTCATGGAAGAAAAAAGGGTGGCAAGGTGGTTTTGAAGTCCTTCGGGTTTGATGAACGATTCGAGGAGCCGCCCCATGGAAAGGGCAATCGAAGGGCGCAGGCCGGGAGCGAGAAGTTTTTCCAAGAGGTCGATCCATCCGCTCGAGGTGAGCATCTGCTTTTTTTGATGCACATCATCGGGACTGTGGCACGAAAAGTATTGGGTTGCCATATGCATGGAACTCATGAGAGCAAGCATTTTTTCCATATATCGCGATTCGGATACGGGAAGCGCGCTTTCCGCATTTCTCTCCATTTCTGCGATGGAGCTCACGGTGTCACGGAGGGTCCTGAGAAGAGATCCTTCGAGGGGGGTCAAAAGGGAGACCCGGTGCCGGGAAGAAAGGGCTTCGATGCGTCCCTTGATGAAATCGGTGATATAGCTTGTACGGCGTGCAAAAAAGTGGACAATCCACTTTAGGATGAAATTGCATAAAATTTCGACGGGAGCGACGAGAAGCACCCTTGTGATGATCATAGCCAGGATTGGGACAAAAAGAACCACATTCAAAAGGAAACGAACCGGCTTGGGGAGAGTCTGCAACGCTTTGTCAATCGAATCTTTCGCATCGACAAAAGCCTGCCTGAAAGCAAAATAGAGGCCGTAATGTTCGAGAAGGGCGGTGGCAAAACGGGAATGGACCTCGGTATCTCTGCTATGGGAAGGGAAAGTGATCGCACTTGCCCGGATGCCGGGCACGGGCTTCTGTTTAAAATACGCTGCAAGGTAGACTTCCTTAGCAAGAGCCGAAACCCCTTCTTTTTCATCCCACGAAACCATGCCCCATTTGACCGTTTCAAACACCTGGCGCAGCTTGTCCAAAATCACAGGCATCCGCTCGGACAAGGATCCGTCTACCATCGAGATGCTGATCGATCTACTGAAGTTCATGATGCGATGGAAAACCAGATTAGTCAAAATACGGAAAAAGGGGAGAGCTAGATGGATGACTATCTTTTTGAGAAAGGGGACGCTAGTCCAATCAATTCCTTCGTATATGGCATTTCGTAAAGCCTCCCGATTTGTGAGCGCATCTTGTGGAAGGGGACTCATGATGGCATGAAACGTACGAATATGCCGAGTTCCGACAATTCCTTTGACCAGTTGATAGTAAAGGGAAAAAGCCGACGCGCCCGCAAAACAGTCGATGGTTTGTTCCAATGTTTCGCGTGTGACGCTTTGTGGAATTCTTTCGTCATATCTCCGGTATAAAGTTTCCAACCTCTTCGTCATTTCGTCGATTGTATCGGCAGCGGGGCTTTTGGCGCCGAGGCAAAATTCATAAATGTTGTTGATCGAGATGACATCAGGGCCGAAAAGTTCCCCGATCCGTTTTAGAGCTCGATCCATCGTAATGGTTCCTCGGAGCGCGTCTAAAATAACCGTTTGCACTTCGGAGATAGGGAGGGTATGATCCCTCCCCCCTTGTGAAGTTTTTTTCGTGTTGGAGAGGATCATGATCCAAATCCAGGTTTTTACGAGCTCTATTTTTGCCCCTAGGGCGTTGTCACTACGAAAAAAATTGGAAATCATGAGACCCACTTCGCTACTGCCGGTGGGCCGGGGATAATTTTCGTCTTTTTTCCCCGTTTCAAAGCGGGGGGTGGCCAGCTTAAAAATTGGGACATTCTGCACACCCGTAGGTGTCGAAAGTTTGCCAAGTTTGTGATACAACGATTCGAGCACTTTTTCCCATAAAAGGTCCAATGTGTTCGATTTTTTTAATTTATCCGGGAAACGTTGCTCGCACTCCTTCAAAAATTTTTGAAGCGCGTTTACTTTACCGAAAAATTGACGTTTCGTCTCTTTGTGCGCTTGTTTTGAGCGACGTGGAATTTTTTCCGGAATGATGACTGCAAGGTCGTGAGGCCCTTCCACTGCTTGTAAAAAAGTGCGTGCGAGATTTGGCAATTGGGCAAACTCTCTCGTAAAGCTGTTTCGCATCGACATTTTCGATACGAGCTTTTTCGGAAGAAGCGTATTTAAATATTTCAGAAGAACGTTATTATGTTCCTGAGGCGATAACCTTTTCAGAACATGATTCCTAATCTGTTCTGCACTCAGTTCTCTTTCTTGAACCGCTCTGACCGATTGTTTCAACCTTTGTTCGGTCGACAGTTCTTCCGGCAATGATTTGAGGGGCATATCGGGGGTGTCGAGCAGTTTGTTACCGAGTTCTTCGAAAAAGGGGAGTTTCTTTTGAAAAAAGAGATTGAGCCGATGAATATCGCTCAGGAGTTTCAAGGAGCGCCGGTTGAGTTTTTGCTGTTCTGCATCGGTGCGAGGAAAACCAAGCAGATGTTTGGCTGCAAAACGGTGCTTGCAATTTTTATATGCCCCGTAATGGGCCATGAGAGAATCGACAATTTCTTTCAGTCGCGGAAACAAGTCATACTGCCCCGGTCCTTCGGTGATACGGCTGACGAGAGTTTCGAAACCTCCTCCCAATAAACCGCCAATGAAATGCGACATTGTTCTCTCTTTTGCAACAAGTTTACATATATTTTATTATGTAGTAAAGATTTTATTTTCTGGAAGAAATCGGCCCATATCCACTACATTGAAGGGGATGAAAAGGATCTTCTTTTTGCTGTTTCTCTCGGCGCTTCTTCTTGCCGCCGATAAGGATCTTGTTACCGAAAGGGATTATTATTTGCAAGTGGACGCTGCCTATGCAGCAACGTGGCGTGCCAAACCCTCCACGGACAGGGCGATGTTTTTTCTTGCTCAAAACGGCGTGTCGACAGGTACGGCAATGAGTGAATCCGGCGTCCTCGGCAGCTCGTTTGCAAGCGGGCTGCGCCTTACGGCCACAATCCTTCCCACATTCCAAAATGAGTTGCAGGGGAGGTTCCTCGGGCTCTTGCAATGGAGCGGCCACAGTGAAGTATACAACGCATCGCAGCTCATCCACGTCCCTCTCACACCCCATTATTCTCTTCAATGGGCAGAGGCAAACGATGTCTATGCCAGAGACAATCTCCTCTTCAATTCGTTTGACATTGCATGGATTTATCAGGCAACGCCGAAGCGGCGCGACTATTTTTCTTTCGGCCTCAATTTGGGCCCCCGCTATATTCAACTTCGCGATACGATGAGCCTTTCCTCGGTCCGGTATACGGATAATGTCAAGTCGGTTTCTACAGGCAGTTCCCAGGAAAAAAACTATTTGGGAGGATTGCAATTCGGTTTCGACTTTTCAAACAATCCCACCTGGTATTTCACTTGGGGCATTAGTACGCGCGGCGCTCTCTATGCCAATACGATTGTGCAAAAATACACTTTCTACATTGATAATGATGCGACACTTTTTGTAGACCAGAAAAAAACTTGGGTCCGGTTTTCCCAAGGATTGGAAATCACCCCTTACGTGGTTTTCGAATTTGGAGAATTTTACATCAAGCCGTTTTTCGAGTTTCTCGCTCTCTGGAACATCGCAAAAGCGCCCCGCCAGTACCGCTACAACGTTGCTATCACGAGCACCTGGGCAAAATCACATCTTTATTTCTACACGGCCAACATCGCCTGCGGCCTCATCTTTTAATCTGCTATAAAAGAGCTGAAGAGGCATCGGGGCCGGAGAGAGGATTTCTTAGGGCTGCTACCTTCCGGTCCTGACCCGGTTCGAAAACATGACCGCTCCCGAGCTCCTCAGCGCGGCCGATTATACCTGAGAGCGCTGATTTTAAGAAAGGGGCGGTTTTGGAAACGGGGGAAGAGGCCACCTCTTCGGGGGTGCCGGAAGCGATGAGGGTGCCGCCATCCTCGCCGCCGCCGGGACCGAGGTCGATGATGTGATCGGCCTGACACATCATATCGATGTTGTGCTCCACCATCAGGAGGGTGTTGCCTCTGTCGACCAGTTTGTGGAGAAGCGTCGTGATTACCTCGATATCATTTTGCGAAAGGCCGGAGGTGGGCTCGTCAAAGAGAAACAGGGTGGTTTTGGATGAGCGCTTCATGAGGGCAAGTGCAAGCTTGACACGGGCAAGTTCCCCTCCCGAAAGGGTTTGGAGCGGCTGGCCCAAGGTGAGGTATCCGAGGCCTACTTCCAGGAGCGATTCGAGAATACGGCACGGTTTGGGAAGGTCGGCGAGAAGAGTGTATGCACTTTTTACCGGGAGGGAAAGAATATCGCCGACGCTACGGTCGCGATAACGGATCGAAAGGGCGGCGGCATTCAGCTTTTTCCCCTTGCATTCACCACACGGAAACTGCTGCTGGGGTAGAAATAAGAGGTCGATCGTGATCGTTCCGAGGCCGCTGCATTTTTTGCACATGCCGCTCGGACTGTTGAAACTGAAATGGCGCGGACCGAGGCCAAGCCGCGCCGCTTCGGGAAGGGAAGAATAGAAAATGCGCAGCGGTGTCAAGAGGTCGACGAAAGTAGAAAGGTCGGAGCGGGAAGTGATTTGGGTATGCTTTTGGTCCAGTGTGACTACATTTGTGATCGAGTGGATTCCGCTGAGAGTGACCTGGGGCAGTACAATACGACTCCCGGCATTTTTTTTGAGGGCGAGATTTTTGCGTACCGCCGTTTCGATCAGGTCGAACACGAGGGTTGACTTGCCGCTTCCCGAAACTCCCGTCACCACGGTCCAACTGCCGAGAGGAATTGTACAGGAAAAATTGCGTAAATTATGGAGGGTTGCGTTTTCAACCTTGAAACGGCTTTTCGATTTGCGTCTGTAAGACGGCACGGGAACGGTCTTTTCCCCCGAGAGGTAGTCCTTGATTTGAGACTCTGGAGCGCCGCTGATGCTAGACCCGGGTCCGCTATAGAGGATATGGCCCCCCTCGATGCCGGAGCCGGGACCCGTTTCGATCAGGTGGTCGGCGAGAGTCACGAAGGCAAGGTCGTGTTCGATCACGACAAGAGTGTTGCCCTTTTCTTTCAGGTTCCGGATCATGACGAAGAGTTGTTCTAGGTTGTGCGGATGCAGACCGACCGAAGGTTCGTCGAGGATGTAGAGGACTTCGGTCAGGGGGGAGGAGAGTTGCTTGGCAAGGCGGACTCTTTGCGTTTCTCCGCCGGAGAGGGACATAGTTTTACGGTGCAGATGGAGGTATTCGACCCCGATGTCGATGAGGGCATCGAGCCGAAAGAGGAGGGGTTCGGCAATCTGCTTGTCTGA
>MGLW01000033.1:56600-60511 GCA_001794905.1 Chlamydiae bacterium RIFCSPHIGHO2_12_FULL_49_11 | reverse complement strand
CATGCCGGCAATCGCGCAGCCGATAGCCGCTCCGATAGCCGAAAATCCGAGCGAGAGCGCCGGACCAATCATATCAAAATTCATTTTCTTTTTCTCCTCAATACGTTAACAACCGGAGCGGATTAAATAATTTTCCGCCCCCTTCAAAACTGTGGTGATACCACTCTAAAAAATTGAGACGGAGGCCGTGGATCACCCCTGCCATCGTCCCTAGTGAAATGTTAATGCTGTGGCCAACGAGAAGGACAACCGCTCCTTGCACTCCGCCGCCCACCATGTGCGCAATCTCATTACAGGTCGATGCGAGCACGATACTGGCAAGGCCGAGAGCATACAAACGGAGATACGAAAGGGTGTCGGCAAAAACCTCAATCACTTTGAACACTGCGAGTAGTCCTGCAAAGCCCGATTGGACGATGGAGATGGCAAACATGCCAATCAGCCCCCCATATAAAAGCCACTGTCCCCACAGGTACATAAGAGGCGCGCGCATGCCGAAGACATACTCGACGAAAATATTTGCTTCCACGATTTTCGGGAAAAAGAGAAAGCCGCCGATGATCACGAAAATCCATGCGACGGAAGCGAGGTTGCGGTAAATATTGCGGCAAAAAGAAAGGATCAGGTGCAAGATCCCCACCACAAGGGAGATTTCCATCAAGATGCTGTCACTCGTCTCTTCCATGATGACAAACCGTGCCTCATCTCCGTTTATCACCTTTCCCTTCTTGATAAAATCCACCGGACTGTTTGTTTCTTTGAGGTGGGGGAACTCTTTGATCCAGAATTCGTACATTTCATCTTTGTGGCGAATCTGAAAATCGAGTTTTTTTTCTACGAGGTAAAGGAGGATAGACGGCTTGCTGATCGGATTTTCAGGGCTGATCTGGATGCTGAAATAGGTCGCAATCAAAATACCCCAAAGGATGGTCGACGATGATAACAAAAGAGCGAGCTTGCTGATGCGCCTGAGAACCGGTTTCCCCCGTCGTACCTTGAAGTAAAAAAAGAGGGAGGCTGCAAGAAAGATGAAGCCGTACGCGGCATCGGAAATAATCATGCCGAAAAAGAGGGCAAAAGCACAGAGAACCCAGAGCGACGGGTCTTTATCTTCCACCGAAGGGGTATCGTAAATTTTTACGAGGTCCTCACCTATTTTGGCCGCTCCTTTGTTTTCAAGATAGGTAGGCAACGTTTCGCTTTTAGAGGTGGCAACCTCGGCGTAGTCAATTCCTAAATCAACACATAAATTGCGAAGGTACTTGACTTTATTTTTCGGGACATACGCTTCGATCGAAAAAATTTCCCCTTTGAGCCACACATCGACATCGCCGTAGGCAAATTCTAGATTGACCGCATTGAGTCTCGATACAAGATACCTTTCGATCGAAGAAAAAAACCGTGTCATTCCCCGAAGTTCCTGTTCGTGTTTTTTGAGATCGGCCGCCACCGCGAAGAGTTCTTTTTTCACGGCAGCGAGAGGCTGCTTGACCATAATCTCGGTAAAGTAAGGGTGTACGAAGGGCTTTTCCCCGATATACAGGTAATAGTTGAAATCGTACCAATGACTGATATAGATAAGTTCGGAAGGAAGTTCTTCCTGCTTTATCTTGTCATGTTTCATGAAGAAAAATTGGAAACAAAGACCCGTCTTTTGCGATAGTTCCTTGACTTCCCTGATGTCAAACATCCCGAGAGGTTCAATTTTGATCAGTTCCGAGCGCAGACCGGCCGCTTCGTCGGAAAGCTTCTCGATCGTGTCATGCAGCGTACAGATCTGAGAGATCACTTTCGGCATTTCGGAAGGGTGAAGCAGTACTTGCTTTTCCAGCGAATGGGGCTTCAAAATTTTGAGAACACGGCGCATTTGCACCACATCTTCAGGCACGACATAGTCCCGGTCCGATTTGTGGATGAACTGGAAATGCCCCATTTTTTGGGCTCGCGCAAAAAAGAGGTTCCTGTCTTTCTTGACACCGACAAAGACGAATTTTTTGACATTGATCCTCACGCGAAAACCTCCTCTTTGCCCTCAATTTTTTCTTTGGCGACTTTTGCCTGGCAGACTGCTTGCAGAGCCGCATCATCGATAAATACCTTGATCGTGTTCATATCGCGGACAAGCTCGGGAATAAGCCGCTTTTCGAACAGGTTTACACGGATCGAAACGGTTCTGAGTTCGGCCGCAAGAATTTTTTTCTTCTCTTTCAGCACGAGAATTTCGCGGTAGAGCTTTTGGAGTTTTTCGACGACCCGCATGAGCGGAGCCATCCAGATAGGCTGATGGAGAGGCATCCACCGGATCGGTTTAAATACGACTTCTTTAACCGACGGAATTTCAACACCGGCGATATTTTGCATCTCGGTCACCACCCTATCCACACGCACCGAGTCGAGAAATTCGGAGATAAACGGGTAAGAGAGGAGCTTGACCGCATCGTTTGCCCTGTCTTTTTCGTCTTCGTAGAGGAAGACTTTAGCGGTAATTTCTTCATCGGCCCTGTTTACCTCGAGTTGGAGGAGCATCTTTTTGAGTTGCAAAGTAGGCAAGTAGCGTACGAGCTGCGCATGCTTCGTTTGAAGACGCAAGTATTCGTTTTTGGTGTACTTGACTTCTGTCATAACTACTTCGGCCAATATTTTACGAGAAGTTCTTCTTTCATTCCCACTTCCCCCGGTTCAAAACAGGTGGAAAGGATTTTCCATCCCCGGTCGAGCGCTTCGTACAAGGGGATGTTGACGGCAAGGTCCATGAGTCCGTCTTCGAAAAGGGTTCCGTATTGCATCAATTTTTTATCCCACCCGCTGAGGAGAAAGCCCATCGCGTGAAGCTCCCGCGCTTTTAATGCTTCGGCATAAAGGCGGATCATAGTATTCATGATGGCTTGATGGTCGTCGCGCGTCGTCCTGTTCACGTTTTGCTTGAGCCTCGAGAGCGAGCCGAACGGTTCTATCCTGCCGTTTTTGAGATAAAATTGTCCTTCGGTGATATACCCCGTATTATCGGGAACCGGATGGGTCACGTCGTCGCCCGGCATCGTCGTCACCGCAACAAGGGTGATGGAACCGGCGCCGTCGATATCGATCGCTTTTTCATACCGGTAAGCAAGGTCGGAATACAAGGAACCGGGATAGCCGCGGTTGGAAGGAACCTGTCCCAGACTGATCGAAATCTCCTTGACCGAATCGGCAAAGGCGAGCATGTCGGTCAAAAGGACCAAAACCCGTTTTCCTCGGATCGCAAATTCTTCCGCCACCGTCAGCGCCATATCGGGAACAAGCAAACATTCGACCGGATAATCGGTGGCAAGGTGGGCAAAAATCACCGTCTTTTGCAAGCATCCCATCTCTTTCGCATTATCGATAAAAGCTTGCAAATCGTCAAAGCGCGCCCCCATGATTCCAAGCACGACAATGTCGGCGTCGGTCTGGTTATTGATCCGCATCAAGAGTTCGTTGTATGGCTCTCCCGAAACGGAAAAAATCGGAATTTTCTGGGATTCGACCAAAGTATTGAACACATCGATCATCGGAATGTTTGTTTGAATCATCCGGTGTGGAACAATCCGCCGGACCGGGTTGGGAGTTCTGCTTTCGAGTTCCCTTGCTTCCCCCTCCAGTTCGGGACCGCCGTCGATAGGGCTGCCCATGGAATTCAAAATGCGACCCAAAATCTCTTCGGAAGTAACAACCCGCATCGCACGACGCAAAAAAATCACTTTATCGCGGGTAGAAAGCCCTTTGGTCGTCCCCATCGCCTGGATGTAGACTTTTTCTTTATTGAAACTGATCACCGACCCAAATAGTTTCGTGCCGTCGCGCTTATCGACCCGGACCATTTCTCCGAGGTCGACCCCGCGCGCAGAGATGGTGAAAGTACTGTTCGTAATTTCCCGGATTTCGTCGTAAAA
>MGLW01000033.1:29030-56586 GCA_001794905.1 Chlamydiae bacterium RIFCSPHIGHO2_12_FULL_49_11 | reverse complement strand
TTATCCCCCTATCTCAACACGCGCACGATCAATGGTGTGCATCACTTCTTCATACATTTTCATATAAGGCTCCGAACTCTGCGGAACGTAGTTCAAATTCTTGATTTTGTTCTGCAGCTCGAGAAAAAACGTTTTTGCCTTGTCTTTATCTTCAAATTGAAACGGAACGGCGAACACGGTGTTGATCAGCTTAAACATCTCCACTTGCTTGTCAATGGAAGCGTACACGTCTTCCTTGTCAAATCCGTTTTGCTGTAAATAGCTGAACGAAAAAAGTTCTGAGAGAAGATAGGTAAGATAATCGTCCATGCTTGTTCCCTCCTGCCCGACCACCTCCATCCGGCGGCCCACCTCTTCTCCTCTGGCGAGAATGGAATCGGCTTTTTTTATCCACTCTCCCCAGTCGCTCTCTTTTTCCGAAAGAGTCCGGGCTGCGATCGACCGATACTTGGACCACGATTTGAGCGGATCGATAGCCGGATAGCGGCGCGCATCGGAATATTCGCGGGAAAGGCAAATGAAAGCGCCCACGATCGACATTGTCGCCCGCGAAACCGGATCGCCCATGATATTTCCTCCCGAGGGAGAGACGGCTACGATCACGGTGAGAGAACCTTTTTTTCCATCTCTGAGTAGAACAAGCCCCGCCCTTTCATAAAAGGCGGCAATCCGCGATGCAAGGTAAGCAGGAAACGCTTCCTCGCCCGGAATTTCTTCGAGCCGGCCCGACATCTCACGCATGGCCTGCGCCCACCGGGAAGTGGAATCAGCAAGGACGAGCACATCGAGGCCCATTTGCCGGTAGTATTCCCCGATCGTCATACCGACATATACCGAAGACTCTCGCGCCGCAACAGGCATCGACGAAGTATTGCAAATGATCGTAGTCCGGTGCATGAGCGGCTCGTTTGTGAACACGTCTTGCAGCTCGGGAAAAGTTTTGAGGACCTCGACCACCTCACCCGCACGCTCTCCACACGCAGTCAAAACAACGATATCGACGTTCGAGTATTTGGCCACGATCTGTTGAGTCACCGTTTTTCCGGCTCCGAACGGGCCCGGATTGCAACCGGTCCCCCCTTTGGCGATCGGAATCATGGTGTCGATGATGCGCATTCCCGTCGTCATCATCTCTTCGGGTCGCATTTTGTTTCCTTCGATCAACGGAAATTTGATCGGCCACTTTTGCAGCATCTGTACTTCAAACCGTTCCCCTACCTCGTTTTTCAGTATGGCAACCGTCTTGTCAATCGTGTAGGAACCCGCTTTTTCGATCGATTCCACGGTGTATGTACCGTACAGTTTGAACGGCACCATGATACGGTGGTCAAAATGGGATTCGCGCGTAGTCCCCAACGTGTCCCCGCGGCGCACGGTATCGCCGGGGTTTGCCGACGGATTGAAAAGCCACACCTTTTCCCTGTCCAGGGCCGGGATATAGACTCCCCGCTCTAAAAACAGTCCTGTGCGGAGAGCCACTTTTTCGAGCGGATTTTGCAGGCCGTCGAAAATTTCTCCGAGCAGGCCCGGACCAAGCTCGATTTCCAGAAGCTCATCACTAAATTCGACCGGCGTATCGAGTTGTACTCCCGAAGTGTCTTCAAATACCTGGATTTTTGCGATCGATCCTTCCACCTCGATCACCTCGGCCTTCAAAAAGCCGCCCCTGATCCGGACGACGGCTACTTCTCCTTGTGTGACCCTCCCTTCGAATGCCACCTTTAAAAGATTGCCCAGGGCAAATACCACACGCCCACTTGCTTTTACATTCTCTTTCATGAAACGTCCTCCACAATCTTTTCCATCCATGCCGCCGTATCGCAATCCTGCAACGCAAAAAATTCTTCCACCGTCCAGAGCTGCATCATGTAGGCAAGTATCGCCCTCAGTGTAAACGGAAGCCGGTTCATCTGCCCGCGATAGTATTCAAAGCGCCGCTCTTCAAATGCCTGCATCATTTCAAAGGGGAGGGATTCCACTTCGGTCAGCCTCTTCTCCAGATCGGAAAATTCCGAAGGAAAGACAAGGGGCCTTGTACCGTCTTTTTGCGCTATGAGCATCAGAACCGTCGGATTATCCATATCCTCATTTTTCAGCGCATGTTCGATCGGAATGCCGCGAAATCGCGCCAGGTATGCGCTTGAGAGAATGGACATGTCGTACTCGAACCGGAGAAACTCGGCTACGATTCTCGTCTTGGCTTTGATTTCGGTTTGAAAATAGCGGGAAAGGAGTTGGGGGAAATTTGTTATTTGTTCATTTCGAGTTTGATACGAATCAAAAAATTCGAATACATAGGAGGGCAGGTTTTCTTCTGCGGCGAGAAAGCTTTTCAGCGCAGTCTTGGAGATACTGCCCCGCCGGTCAAACGGCCTCTCCGCAAGGAGCGAATAGATGTTTTTTAAATCGAGCAAGAGTTTGAGGCTACCTGCCTTTCTCAAAGAGGCTTGGGACAAGTTGTTCTTGAGGAGCAATGTGAACGTCTCACTTTTCATTTCAGGCCTCCCTGAAAATGAAAGTTCTTCCAAACTTGCATAGACGAACACTTGTTTCACAAATTGCCAAACACCTTTTGCCGCATTTCCCGTGGAATATACTCGAGGAGAAGATGAAGGACGCCATCATCGGAAAGGTCGATCGTAAACCCTTCTTTTTCCACTTTCACTTGCACCCCTGCCTTGAGTCCCTTAAGTTCAACCACTTTACCTTGATCGGCTTTTAAAATTTTTTTTACGATTGCTCCGGCGAGATCCGCCATTTTCAGCCTTTCGGGAAGAATGACCTGCACATTAGTATCAAGTCCGCTTTCCCGGATCGCTTCCGTAATCACCCGGATAATATTGCCGACGACTTCTTTCTCGCTCAAGGCCTCTTGAACGCTCTTTTGGAGCTCTTTCACAAAGAGTTGACGGATGATCTTTTGCCGTAAATCCGACGCCACTTGCCGTGCGGAGAGTTCAAGGGAAGTATGAAACGATTCTTTTTCGACCATAAGATCGCGCGACAGCCTTTCGCGAATTGCATCCGCTTCATCAGAAGCATCCTGGAGGATTTTCTCGGCGTCCCGTTTTGCCTTTTCGACGATCTGTTCCGCTTTTTTTTCAGCCGGCACGAGCGTCTCTTTGGTGATGGTGTCGCAGATTTTTTGGATCTTATCTTCCGATTGGAGTAGTGTCATGTCTTAGCCTCTCAGATAATTCGGACGGATAATACCCGATTTTCGAATTACAGAAAAGAAAATCCTTGCGAAAGAATTCGTGGAAAAATAACACGAAAAATAGAGGTATATATAATTATGAATGGAAAAATCATAATTGTTGCAATAATGATGCTCACCGCCACCCGTGGGATGTGCGAAGAATGGGGCGAAACTTATCTCAATACCGAAAAATCGGAAGAATATTCGTATCAGCCCGGAGACAAGAATCAAAAGAAAATTGCCGCGGGCCAGGTTGCATGGGGCATCCTTTTCTTTTTGGCCACCGCTGTCCTCTGCGGGTTTATCGCCGATTCGTCTTCTTCAACCAGCTCCTCCACGGCTCCGACAACGAGCAACGTTTTCTGATTCACTTTTTTTTTCATTTGGGATAGACTTTGCTTCATGAAAAAATGGCTGCTTGTCCTTATCATTTTCAGTTCGAGTGCGATGTTTGCTCTGCCGCGCCGGCCTATCAAGGACGACGAGGCCGTTCCCATGACCGGCCTGAACCGGCAGTTTCGCGTCAACAATGCGGTGAAATCGAAAGAGATGGAAGAAAATATCAGCAAGTTTGAACGCGGCTGGCTGATTTTTATCTCGGCCGCCATTTTCGGAATTTGCTTCGGCTTCGTGAAAGATCACCAGGGAACGACCTCATCTTAGATAGTAGGCCTTTTCAAAAAAGGGCGGAGCTGTTTTGCTAAAGAAAAAAGAGGGAAGGGGGATTTTGTGTTAGAAAAATCGAAACTATCTAGTCTTAAAAAGTTAACAACAATTGTCGCCGATACGGGTGATATTGACATGATCAAACAATATAAGCCTCAAGACGCCACCACAAACCCTTCGCTGATTTATAAAGCGGCGCAAAAATCGGAATATCGGCATTTACTCCGTGAAGCCGTGGACTTTGCGCATGCCTCGGGAGCCCATGGCCGCGCTTTCATGGACCAAGTGATCGTGAAGCTTTTCGTCATTTTCGGCACCGAAATTTTGAAAATCATCCCGGGCCGTGTTTCCACCGAAGTCGATGCCCGCCTCTCCTTCGATGTGGAAGGGAGCATCCGTCGTGCCCACGAGTATATCAAACTATATGAAGAGGCCGGAATTCGGAAAGAGAGGATTTTAATCAAGCTCGCCTCGACATGGGAAGGTATGATGGCAGCTCAAGTACTTGAGCGTGAGGGTATTCATTGCAACATGACACTGATGTTCCATATTGCCCAGGCAGCCAAAGCGGCCGAGGTCGGCGCAACCCTTGTCTCCCCTTTTGTCGGCCGTATTCTTGACTGGCAAAAGAAAAAAGAAAACCGAGATAAAATCCCCGCTGATGAAGACTTGGGAGTAAAGTCGGTTTCCGACATTTACCATTATCTAAAACTGTATGGAAAAAACACCCAGGTGATGGGGGCTTCTTTCCGCAACGTCGATGAAATTCTCTACCTCGCCGGTTGCGATTTGCTCACAATCTCCCCCGAATTTCTCAAGGAGCTGCAGGAAGCCAAAGGGACCGTCGAAAGACGCCTTTCGCCCGAAAATGCACAAAATGCCCGTCTTCAGGAGCTCCGGCTGGACGAAAAGTCGTTCAGATACGTGATTTGCGAAAGTGAAATGGCCACCGAAAAACTGCATGAAGGCATCCGCAATTTCATTGCCGACACGGTCAAGCTCGAGGGGTACCTAGAAGCAAATTTTATCGACGGGGCAGCCGGCCATAGAAAGGCAATGTAATGGAAAAGCTTCTCCCTCTCCTCGTCTATTTTACGGCTCATTTGATGTGGGGAAGGGTGTGCGATGAGTGGCACCTCTCGCTTATTTTCGGCCTTTTTCCCCTTCTCGCGCTTCAGTTTTCCCTTTCCGTTTCTCTCTGGATCGCCTTTTCCCTAGGATTTTTTCGAGACGTAGCATCTCAGAGCACCTTTTTCGGAATGCACGCCCTGCTCTACATGCTCACCTTTCTTGCGGCACGCCGGATGCAAAAATATTTCGACAAGGAAAAGATCCTCTCCCTCTCTCTTTTTGCAACCTTATGCGGAATGATCGGAAACACCCTCTTTATGATCTTTTACCCCTTTAGCGATCCGAATTTGAAATTCACCTGGAAAACCGTTTGTACCGACATCATGATCTATCCCCTGCTCGATGCTGCAGCCGCGACTCTCACCTTTTTTCTTCCTTTGTTTTTGATCAAAAAATATCAGAGACCGTTATTGAAATTGGTTCGGAGATGAGTCACGACCCTATTTACGATACGATTTCCCTCTCCGAGCTTTTTGCCGTAGCGAGTGAAGCCGCCTTGCGAGCGAAAGAAATATTATCCGAAGCCTATTTTCATATCGTGAAATTTGAAATCAAGTCGAACGCGCACGACTATGTGACCGAGTACGACAAGTGGATTGAGAAGGAAATCATTCAAACGATCCGGAAAGAATTTCCGGACCATTCGATCCTGGGAGAAGAAACGGGATATAACCAACTTGGTTCCAATTTTACGTGGATTGTCGATCCGATTGACGGCACATGGAACTTTGTTCGCAAAATCCCTTCCTTCTGCACCTCGATAGGCCTTAGTTACAAAGATCAACTGATTTTGGGAATTGTCATCGACCCGATGGCCGGCGAACTCTACGTGGGAAAAAAGGGCAAAGGCGCCACGCTCAACAGCTTTCCAATCCATACGAGTCCGGTCGAAAATTTGGAAAGTGCCGGCATTTCCCTCCGGAGCGGTCTTATGCTCACCCATAACCTTACCGGTGAGGCGGGCGTGATCCGCCATACGGGTGCCACTGCCCTTGACCTGTGTTATGTTGCGAAAGGAGCGCTCGAAGCCTTCATTGAACACGACGTCCTTCCATGGGATTTTGCCGCCGGCGCCCTCATCGTACAAGAAGCGGGCGGGATAGTTACAAACTGGCAGCAGAAAGATTTGCTCCCCACCCAAAAAGAATCGATCGTTGCATCAAATCCGAAATTGTACCACACTATTTTAAATAAGTTATGATTTTAAACGGTAAAGCCATCGCAGATACTATCTTGGACGAGGTTGCAAGAAAAGTGCAAACTTTTTCACGCTCCCCCGGACTTGCTTTTGTTCTTGTCGGAGAACATGCGCCTTCCTTCACCTATGTGAACATGAAAGCAAAAGCTTGTCTTCGTACGGGAATCCGCTCCCGGATCGTACGTCTTCCCACGCTCATCACCGAAAAAGAGCTCCTTGGGGAAATCGAAAAACTCAATCTTGACCCGCACATCGACGGCATCCTGGTTCAAATGCCCCTGCCGCCGCAAATCGATGCCCGTAAAGTTATTTTCTCCATCGATCCCGAAAAGGATGTGGACGGTTTTCATCCGGTCAACCAGGGAAAACTCTTTTATAGCGACCCGTCCGGTTTTGTCCCTTGTACCCCTCTTGGAATCACGCTTCTTGTAGAAAAATCAGGTTTGTCATGGGAGTCCAAACATGTGGTCATCGTGGGAAGAAGCACCATTGTCGGAAAACCTCTTGCCAATCTTCTCATGCAAAAAAGGTATAACGCCACAGTCACGGTATGCCATACTGCGACAGAAAACCTTTCCCGGCACACAAAAGCGGCTGATATCGTGGTGGCGTGCTCGGGAATTCCGCATCTGATTCAGAGGGGGATGGTATCTCCCCGATCAGTGGTCGTGGATGTCGGTATTTCGCGCCGCGAAGGAAAACTGTGCGGTGACGCTGATTTTGAAAGCTTGGTAAATCATGTTGCCGCGATCTCCCCCGTCCCGGGCGGGGTAGGACCCATGACGATCGCGTGCCTGATGCAGAATACGATCAAAAAACAAGGCATGCCGTAGGGCATGCCTTGTTTGGAATTAAGAACCACTATTTCTTTTTTTGTGGGGCTTGCTCTTTGCCTTTTTGAGCTTGAGCAGGTTTTTGCATTGTAGCAGTGGATGAGTTAGACCGAAATTTGTTGTCTTGTTTTTTATCTTTCTTTTTCATGTCCATAATTTATATTTCACCTGTGTTAGGCATTTTTTTTAAGCGACCTCCCAAGCCGGGCTCAGTCTGAGATCGCTTGCTAAACACAAGTTTCCGACTTTTTCGGATTATTGTTAAGTGAAATCGGAAACCCCAATTTGGTCATGGATTTTAGGGTTTGTCATCCTGAAAATCCTTGCGCATATCGCTCTTTCATCGTTCTAAATTCGCGGCCAAATTCGGAATGAATTTCAGAGAGGCGTCGAATTCCCGCCACACAAAGAACCTTCGGGTCAACCCCACGGAACCTGCACCGGAGCACCTTATTTGCAGCCACTTTGGAATCGGAAAGGAACCGTACCCGAAGCATAAGCGATCGAATCATTTCATCCTCGCTCTCCTTCATCCGTTTCCATACGGCATCATCGGTTCCGTAGCGGATATCATCGAGAGAAAGCACCCCGATTTCACTTCCGCGCAAGAGAGCTTCGGCAAGCCACATCGATCTCAGGTAATTGTCAACGCTTCCCCAACATTGTTCATTCATGAAAAGGGAAAACCGTGCCATCTTGAGGAGGAGATCGACATTTGTCGAGACCCACTCCCCATCCATGATACAAAAATCATCCACAAGGCGCCGCGCCTCTTCCCGTGTTATGAACCCTCGGTGGTAGGCACCCTGCAAATTATATTCGATCCGGTCGGCACAGAGGTCAGGCAGAGGTTTCTCAAGAAGGGGACAAAGTTCGGATGTTGGCATCACGCTTTCAGCCTTAATCCCGTGCCGTGCCAAAATTTTCACCGCTCCGCACTTTTCCAAAAATTCCAGGTGGATGCTATTTTGATAATCTTTCTCCTCGTTAGCCTTACCGAACACCCAGTCTCCGACGTGGGAAAATACGGTATGGGAGACATCGTGGAGAAGACCTGCAATTTGCTCTTGCAACGACGCTCCTTTGAGGCGCAAAACGGCAAACACACCGATGGAGTGGTCGTAGCGTGAATATTCCTCCGAATGCGTCGTATAGTAAGCCACACCGTACTGGTGGATGAGCTTTAGCCTTTGCATGCAAGGGCTTTCAATCAGATCGATGAGCACCGGCTCGGTCACCTCCAGCGTCCCGTAGAACGTGTCGACCGGAATTGCAAACAGGATCTGCCAAAGGAAAATACAGAAAACACATCGGATCACAAGTCTATCCCCTTTCATTATGAAATCTAAAAATCACACTGCTCATCTCGCACAAACCTTTGCAGATAATTCATAAAAAATCTTTTTCGCACTATATCCTCGGTACGCATGCCGCTTCCCTCGGGCAAAACGGTGAGGGGAAATTCGGGATGGACACCGAACAGAGCGGCTTTCCCTTCTCCACACCGGCATTGCACGATGGCAGCCGGCCGGTTTGCGAGTTCGGCATAGCGGGCAATCACCCTTACCCCGGGATACTCCTCGGCATTTTCAAAGTAACAGCCGCCATTGAAGTAGGCAAACATGCTCTCCCGGCCAACTTGTAGACGGGCAGGCCTTGCTCCCTGCTCGCTATCATAGCAAAAACGGGGAAAAGGGAACGCCGGGCCAACGGCGCGTCCCGGGAAAAATCGCAGCTCGCGAGAGGAGGCGACCTCGAGAGGTCCTCCCCGATCAAATTCGGTATAACTTGTCCCGTAGTAGCCACCCGCGCAGATCCCGATAAAATGCCCGCCACCCTGCACGTAATCCCGGATTTTCCGATTGAGATCCCCTTGTAGCCCTTCATGATATGGAACGTCCCTGCCGCCGGGAAAGACAAGAGCAGTCGGCTTTTCCTGCAGCACGCCTGCAATCGAAGCAGGATCGACGAGCGTTACTTCACATTCCATCTCCGAAAAATGCATGTACAGCATTCTGACGCAGGACGACCTCGTCCCTTCACCGTTGTAGAGAGCTATTCGCATATTTTTTAATCCACGTCGTTGCTAAGGCAATTTTCATTAGCTCGCCGGGGATAAATGGCAGACACCCCACAAAGAGCGCCTTTTCAAAACCTATAAATACGGCAAGCCATGCGGTGCCCAATATCAATTGAACCAGACTTCCCCAAAGGAAGGGAGCCGGTAGCCGCCTTTCAAAAGAGAGGCCGATCAAATACGCCTGGACGGAAAAACCGAAAATGTAACCGCCGGTCACACCGGTGAGGGCATGGATGCCGCCACTCTGGTGGGCCAGTACGGGGAGTCCTGCCGCCGCTTCCGCCATATAAAGAAGGGTTGCAAGGAGCGCTTTTTCTTTGCCGAGAAGAGCCGCAATGAGCATTACACCGAACGTTTGCCCCGTGACGGGAACAGGAATAAGCGGAAGTGAGATTTGTGCAAAAACGGCAAGCAATAAACTTGCCCCCATCACCTGCAACACTCCTCGCAGGGCGCCTTGCGAAACATGCTGCCACACCAAAGTGATCATATTTCCTCCAAAAGTGGTGGACCTGCACGAGGGCAGGTCCATTATATTACGCTTCAATTTCCGATTTTTTCTTCTCGATGAAAGTGATGACGTCGCCGACGGTCTTAAGGCCGGTAGCGTCCTTTTCCGAGATTTCCACGCCCATTTTCTCTTCCAAAGCCATGATGAGCTCGGTTTGGTCCAATGAGTCGGCGTTGAGGTCTTCCACAAACGATTTCTCGGGAGAAACTTCGCTTTCTTCAACCCCAAGCTGATCGACAATGATTTCTACGATTTCTTTTTGTATATCGCTCATTTTTTTTCCTATTTTGGTTTTGTGAGTGAAAAATTTATGCGGTCATTCCCCCGTCGATGATGAGGGTATTTCCGGTAATGTATTTTGCTTCATCCGAAGCAAGAAATAAAGCGGCATGTGCGATGTCCTCGGCTGCACCGAGAGCTTTGGCAGGAATCTGTTTGAGGATCGCATCCCGCTGCTCTTCGTTCAGGCTCCGTGTCATGTCGGTATCGATAAATCCGGGAGCGATCACGTTCACCGTCACGTTTCTGCTCGCGATCTCTTTTGCGAGGGCACGGGAAAACCCGATCACTCCGAACTTTGATGCGCAATAATTGGATTGACCGGCACTTCCCATAACCCCTAAAACCGAACTTATGTTGATGATACGCCCCCAGCGTTTTTTTATCATGTGTTTCATGAGAAGATTTGAAGTGTTGAAGACCGACTTGAGGTTCGTCCCGACCACTGCGTCGAAATCTTCCTCTTTCATGCCGAGAAGTAGCTTATCGCGTGTGATGCCGGCCGCATTGACCAAGATATCAAACCCCGCTTCAGCCTCCAGTGCTGCCTGAACACCTGCAAAGGAAGAAACGTCTACCACGCGAAACGTTGCCGGCTTTCTCCCCGCCGCATCGACCCTTTCTTTGGCACTCTTTCCGTTCGATTCACTTTTTCCCCAAACGTGCACGGTAGCACCCTTAGCGGCAAAAGCGAGCGCGATCGCAAGTCCAATTCCCCGCGTTCCGCCTGTGACGAGCACTTTTTTATCTTGAAATTGTGTCATACATCTCCTCTAATTCACGCAAGGTGGAAATTGAATGCAACTTTTCCTTCGGCACGCCGATTTTCCGCACCATCCCGCTCACCTGGCTTGGCCCGAATTCGATGAAAGTATCGGTTTTTTGCATGAGCGTTTTTACGCATTCGACCCATCTTGTCGTCGAAACCACCTGATCGGTCAAATTCTTTTTCATCTCGCCCACTTCTTCTACAACGGTCCCAACCACATTCATCACAAGGTCTATGGGGCTTTTTTCGATCGACGTTTTTTCAATCATGGGAAGAAGTCTCTCTTTCGCATATCCCATGAGCGGCGAGTGGAATGCTCCTGCAACTTTGAGGGGGATCACACGGACTCCTTCGCGCAAGGACAGCACCTCTCTTGCTCGTGCCATATCTTCGAGAGTTCCGGCAATCACGATTTGTCCCGGCGTATTCACATTGGCAATGAAAAATCCGGCCGACGCAATTTCCTCTTCAGAAAGACCGAGCACGGCAAGCATTGTCCCCGGATGCCGGACCGACGCTTCGTGCATGAAAGATCCCCGCCAGCGCACCAGTTCGAGGCACTCCTTAAACGAGATTTTTTGGGCGGCGTAGAGAGCCGAATATTCGCCCAAACTGAGGCCGCTGGCACAAACCGGGGTCAGATCCGGCATCCTGGCTTGCACTGCCCGCATGATCGCCACCGAAGTCACAAAAATGGCCGGCTGTGCATTCTTTGTCAGCATCAATTCTTCTTCCGATCCCGAAAAAATCAGGTCGGTAATGGAATACGACAAAATGTCGTTTGCCTCCTCAAACGTGGAGCGCGCCTCTCTTGTCCCTTCGAAAAAATCTTTTCCCATTCCGATGTATTGAGCTCCCTGTCCGGGAAAAATAAACGCCGCTTTCCGTTTCATTTCACCTCTCCGGTAACTTCCAGCACCATCGAGCCGAAAGTAAATCCCGAGCCGAAAACGGCAAGGAGAACTTTGTCATGCAGAGCAAGGGGGTGATTGTGCATCAAATGTTCCAGCGCAATTCCGATCGAAGATGCCGATGTGTTCGCGTAGAGATCCACTGTCACAATCACTCTTTCGGGGCTGATTTGGAACCGCTTTCGGAGTGCTTCGATGATCCGCAAATTTGCCTGGTGGGGTACCAGATACGAAATATCTCCGCTTTCGAGTCCCGCCTTCTTCAGACAGGCTTCCATCGCTTCTTCCATCCGGCGCACCGCATGTTTGAATACTTCGCGTCCTTCCATCTTGATAAAATGTTTTTTTTGATCGACCGTCTCATGACTTGCAGGATTGCGCGCACCGCCGCCGGGAAGGCACAAGAGGTCTCGGCATGTACCGTCTGCGCCAAGAACGAACTCCCCGATCGTGAAAATGCCGGAACCTTCGGTCACCAGAACTGCCGAAGCCCCGTCTCCGAAAAGGATACAGGTGTTCCTGTCGGTATAATCGACAAAGGCAGACAATTTTTCACTTGCTATCAGTAAAATATTCGATGCCTGGCCCGATTCAATAAAAGCTTTTGCGGTCGCCAGGCCATAGACAAGCCCCGAGCAGGCAGCCTGAAGATCAAATGCGGCCGCATTTGTGAGCCCCAGTTCGCTCTGGATTAGACATGCCGTCGAAGGGAATAGGTAGTCGGGAGAAAGTGTTGTCACGATCACCATATCGATCGATGCCGGATCAATCCCTGTCTTATCAAGAATTTTTTGAGCCGCCCGAACCCCCATCGTAGAGGTGAATTCGCCTTCCGCAGCGATATGCCTCTGTTTAATTCCGACACGGGATACGATCCAATCGTCCGACGTATCGACCATGACCGCCATGTCGTCATTGGTCAGAATTTTCTTGGGCAAGTAACTCTCAACCGCTAAAATTTTTGCTCTACGTTGTTTCATTCGAAGACATCAGTTAAATCTGAGTAATTTTAATTGATTTTTTGGAAAAAAGGAAGGAATAAAATCGTAGTTTGGTATCATGACCCTCATGCGCATATTGCCGAAGACATTAAAGAATCTCGTTTCTTCCTTTCGGAAATTGTCGAGCGTCGGGCAAAAGACCGCCGAACGTTATGCATTTGAGCTATTTGAGTGGTCGACCCAGGAAACCGAATTTTTAGCGGAAGCCGTCCGAGCTGTCAAAAACAAATTGACACGGTGCGACGCCTGCTCTTGCATTAAAGAAGCGGGCGCTTCTTGCCCCTTCTGTGATCCGGTCACGCGAAACGAAGAAATTCTGTGCATCGTCTCCCACATAAAAGACCCTTTTCTCATCGAAGAATCACGAGCTTTCAAAGGCCTTTACCACGTCCTTCCAAACCTTTTCTCCCCGTTCGAGGAAAAAGACATCGCGAGCGAAAATATCCAAAGACTCCTCGGCCGGCTTGAAAAACTTCCCGTCAAGGAAGTGATTCTGGCACTTGATACAACCTTGGAAGGGGACGCCACCGCTTTGTATTTTCAGAATTTGTTAAGGCCGCGCGGAGTAAAAGTGACAAGGCTTGCTTACGGCATTCCGATCGGGAGCAATATCCACTATTTTGACAGTCAAACATTGCATCAGGCCTTATCCGGTCGCCAGGTGTTGACATAATTTTGAGGATTGTTATATCATGGAACAATCGTAAATTTTTAAGTCGTCGGTCTCATGAGTAAAAAATTCTTCCTAAGTTGTCTTGCAGCTGTTGCATTGAATGTCCATCTTTTCGCCTATGAAAGTTTTGAAGGCAGAAACGTGGGCGGAATCCAAATCCAGGTTGAAAAACAGGTTTCTGGTGAAAAAGACACCAAATTCAAGATCCTCCACGAAATGCAAACAAAAACGGGAGAACCTTTTGACGAGGAAATTTTCGACGTTGATTTGAAGAACCTCTCCAAGCAATACGACTGGGTAGAACCAACCCTCCGCGTCGATGACGGCAAAGTGTACATCACGCTTCTGGTAAGGCCCAAACCCAAAATCATCCGCATCGAAATTGCAGGAAACAAGCAATTCACGCGGAAAAAACTGCTCGGTGAAGCCGGCCTCAAGCTAGGTCAAACCCTCGAACGCGACGACCTGTACGAGTCCATCAATAAGCTGCGTGATTTTTATATCAAGCACGGCTACCTCAAAGCCACCGTGAACACCCAACTTGAAAACGACCCCACCACCAACGAAGTTACCCTCATCATCCGCATCTCCGAAGGGCAAAAGGCGTTCATCCAAAAAATTGACCTCGTCAACTTCACCCCCAAAGAAAAAAAAGAGGTATTAAAGCTTCTCCACAGCTCTACCTACAACCCCATCGCTTACTGGTTCACAGGCGCCGGTGTGGCACGCGATCCGATCGTTGAAAGCGACCAGCAAGTCATCATCAATTACATCCAAAATGAAGGGTATGCCGACGCTTACGTCGAAATCACATTCGTTCCCATGCCGCTCGATGTGCCTCGCCCCCGTAAAGGGCTTGTGATGGTCATCACTCTGCACCGCGGAACGTTATACCACATCAATTCCATTTCCTTTTCCGGTGAAAAATTGAAAACGACCGACGAACTCGATCGCTCCATCCCCCTCAAAACGGGAGACACTTTTTCCATCGACAAAATCCGCGCCTCCCAGGAAACTATCCAAGATCTCTATTCCCAGGAAGGGTATCTCGATACGGTCGTCAATTACACCCTCGATGTCGTTCCCGATAAAGCCGAATACAACATCAACTTCACGATCGAAGAGTCGGAAAAGTACCGCATCGGCCTCATCCGCGTGAGCGGCAACTACAGCACCAACAAAAACGTCATCTACAATAATCTCGACCTGACTCCCGGCGAAGTGTTCGATTCGCGCAAGCTAAAAAGCACCCAACGGCGCTTGCAGTCAACCGGCCTTTTCCAAAACGTCAACGTATATACGGTCAAGCATGAAGATATGGACCATGCAGGCCCTGAGTACCGCGATGTGGTCGTTGAAGTGAGCGAATCAAAGACGGCCCACGTCAACGCCTTTGCCGGATTCAACTCGACCGAAAAAGTATTCGGGGGTGTAGAGCTCTCCGAAAACAACTTCAACATCGCAGGGGTCAAGGAGATGTTCACGAGCGGCCCGGCAGCACTGCGCGGCGGCGGCCAGTTCTTGCAAATCCGCGGCCAGATCGGTTCGCGCGATAGCGGCGTCAACGTGTCGTGGCTTAATCCGTATTTTAACGACTCATTGTGGAGATTCTCGACCGACCTCAACTACAACTTCAACCGCACCATCCCCGACTACAAAGTGCACACCTTCGGCACCGCTCTGGGACTTACTTACCCGCTCACCCCATACTTCAGCTACGGTTACAAGTTCCGCGTTAAAGACGCCCTCATCTCGATCCAACCCGGCTCCCCTCCCCCCGCTCTAGACCAAGCTCTAAACAGCGGTGTCACTTCCGGAGTAGGACTCATCCTCAACTACGATACGACCGATAGCCCCTTCCGCGCTCACCGCGGGATGCGCTCCACGTTCGAAACCGAATTTGCAGGCCTTGTCCGGAACGACTCACGTCTTTCCAACTTCCCCTTCCTCCGCTTCCTCTATAACTATCACTTCTACTTCCCCGTCACACTGAAAAGCACCTTTAAATGGAAAACTGAGCTCCGTTTCATCCAGCCCCTATGGGTCGGATCGGCGCAGGCAATGCCTCTCAGTGAAAAGTTTTTCTTGGGCGGCGAGTCGAACATGCGAGGATTCCGTCCTGGCTTTGTTGGTCCCGAGTACGGCCCCGATGAACCAACCGGAGGTATCTCTTCTACCTTCATGTCTTTCGAATACCAATATAACCTGCTCAAACCGATCGACCTCTTTGGGTTCTTTGACCTCGGTAGCGTGACAAATAAATCCTGGAATGTCCCGAAAATTTACCAGAGCGTTGGCCTTGGCCTCAGACTCAATTATGGACAACGCTTGCCGTTTGTCGTCGGTGTGGGCTTTCCGCTCAACCCCGATAGTAGTAGTCAGGTACAGCGGCTCTTCTTTAGCATGGCCGGTGAATTCTAGGGTGACATAAAAGGGAAAGCGCGGTACGCTGTATACAACATTTAACAAAAGGAGATCGTCATGAAACGATTGAGTCTATTAACCTTATCTGCCCTTGCTTTGATTGGCACTTCCCCCTCTTTTGCCGCCGCCCTCCCCGAAAAAGCCTCCATCGGGATTGTAAATTTTACCAAATGCATCACGGACAGCACCTACGGAAAGCAGGAACAAACAAATTTTGAAAATGTCCGGACCCAGCTGAATAAAACCTTGGAAGACCTAGAAAAACAGCTCGGCGAAACGCAAAATAAACTCAGTAATCAAGAAATTCTTGATTCCCTTTCTCCCGAAGCGGAAAAGGAACTGCATGCAAAATTGAAGTCACTGAATGATGAGATGGGTCGCTACCAAGCACAATACTCTCAGATTTTACAGCAGGCTAACATGCAAATTGTACAAAAAATCATGAGCCAGATCCAGAAAGCCTCCGATCAGGTTGCTAAAAAACACAGTCTGGAAGTGGTCTTGAATAAAGATGTCGCCTTCTTCTTTGCTCCGTCCTTGGATGTCACCGACGAAGTGATTGTCCAAATGAACCAGAATTACGACGCAAATTCTGCCAAGGGGGACAAGAAGTAATCGCATAACTCGAGGTTAAAAATGGGAACTGCCGCTTATACTCTTGATGAGCTTGCCCGTAAAACGGGAGCGGCACTTGTAGGAAACCCCGAGCATCTCATTACCGGGGTAGACGACCTGGAGTCGGCTACCGAGAGCGACGCTTCTTTCCTTGCCAATGCAAAATACGCCCCCCTCATGAAAAAGACGCGTGCCGGTGTGGTGTGTGCCAGGAAGGAAGACGCCGGAGTGCCCGGCCTAAATTATCTCATCTCTCCCCACCCTTCGCAAACATTCCAAATTCTCATTGAACTCTTCCTGCAAAAATGGGTCTCAGGTTTCACGGGCATCCATCCTGACGCCACCATCCATCCCGAAACACAAATCCATTATACCGTTTGCATCGGCCCCCATACCACGGTCGATCGCTTTGTCACCATCGGCGAAAGAACGGTGGTCGGAGCCAATGTATCGATCGGACCCGGCACCATGATAGGCAAAGGGTGCACCATCCATCCCAATGTCACGATCCGCGAAGGGGTTGTCATCAAAGACCGTGTGATCCTCCAGCCCGGGGCCGTCATCGGCTCCTGCGGCTTCGGCTACATCACCGATGAAAAGAATGGAACCCATGCAAAAATAGACCACCGCGGAGGGGTCGTGATCGAAGACGATGTTGAAATCGGCGCCGGCACGACGATTGATCGGGGCCGCTTTAAACCGACACGCATTTGTAAAGGGGTTAAGATTGACAACCTTTGCATGATCGGTCACAATGTAGAGGTCGGCGAAAATACACTAGTCGTAGCTCAAGTGGGGGTTGCCGGCTCAACCAAAGTGGGAAAAAACGTGATTTTAGCAGGCCAAGCCGGCCTTGCCGGCCATCTAAAAATTGCCGACGGCGTCGTCGTCACCGCACAGAGCGGCGTTTCCAAATCGCTGACCGTGGCGGGAATATACCGCGGATCGCCTGCCGTCCCCCTCCGCGAATTTCAGAAGCTGCATCACGCCCTGTGTAAATTACAAGAAACGGGAAGAGGAGCATAGGTATGTATAAAAGTTATTTAAAAAATGAGTCCGATTCCCAGTTTCATGCAATTTCCGAGCCGATCGTCGACAGCTGGATTCATTGTGAAGGGGCAACTCTCCAGGATTTGAAAGAAATTTCAAAAATCATCCGTGTCGATCCCGAAGATCTCAAGGATTCCCTTGATATGCTTGAAATTGCCCGCATTGAGCGGATCGAGAACAACGCCGTCGTGATTTACACACGGTATCCCTACATGCAGGAAGTTGGCCTTTACACAACACCGCTCACCATCATCCTTGCAAAAGAATCCATTGTAACGATCTGTCCCATTTCCTCTACCCTGATGCAGCGTATCCTCAATGAACCGTCGAAGCTTGCCACCAAAATGCGCTCCAAATTTTTGATTCACATCCTCATCCGCATCATCCAGGAGTACAACAAAGTCGTCAAACGCGTCAGAGCCGAGGTGATCAATCAGGAAAAAGACATCAGCCAAGTTTCGGACGCTGAAATCACCGAGCTCACGAAAAAAGAAGAAAACCTGAACCAGTGTTTGAACTCTCTCCTCCCCCTCAAAAAAGTAATTGAAGAAATGTTGACCGGCCGCTTTACCATTTTGAATGAAGAAGACCAGGAGTCGTTAGAGGACCTACTGCATACGACAGCCCAAGCCGAAGACCTATGCCGCCTTAGCCTGCGCATCATCACTTCGCTTCGCAATTCGGTGCAGATCGTGATCACAAACCAGTTCAACCAGACGATCCGCCTCCTCACCGCGCTCACGATCATCCTCAATCTCCCCACCACCATCTCGAGCATTTACGGAATGAACATATCTCTTCCCTTCTCCCACAGTCCGTACGCATTCCTTTTCATCATCGGTTTCATCGTCATCATGTTAATCGGCGCCTTTTTCTTCTTCCAGCGCCGCCGCTGGCTCTAGACAGTGCCGTCTCGAGAATCACACCTTGCGCCTCTGGCCTAGACAATCTCATTTCGAGAACCACACTTTGCTCAACCGCCGGATCTAGACAATTTCATTTCGAAAATCACACTTTGCGCCATCGCCGGATCTAGACAATCTCACCTCGAGAATCGCACTTTCCGCCTCTGTGGAAGCTTTTCAAAATACATGCCTCTTTTCGTGGCATAGTTTAAGTTGAAATATAATTTCTTTTTTGTTAAAAACATTCTTTCATTTTATCAAGGAGGAATAAGTGGGTTGGTGCTTACGAAATGTTGGTGCTGCGGTAACATATCCGTATCGAATGATTACGCGGGATCGTTTGGCCGCTTGGTTTACCGCAACGATGCACCCGAATGGGGTGCAAAAAGTTGCGAGTGAAGCAGAACAATCTTTGATAAATGAAGCAACGAGTGAAAAGGTGCGTCAGTGTGTTCACGACCTTTTGCGTCATTATTCGGAAATCGGATGGGTTGTACGACTTAGTCAGGGTCTGTGGATAGGTACGTGCGGGATACTCGTCGCGAATGTTTTTGTGGCGCCATTAAATCCCCCTTGGGGTATGGCATACGGTATCATTACGGCCGCGGGATTAGCGGGGAAGCTTGGGATTGTAACGGCATTGATGTGCAATTGGTCTCGCGCAGCAAGGGCTGTTGACACGGAACAGCTAGAGGGCGAAAGTGAGCAGATTCCGCTCTCCCCTCTTTAAAGGGATCCGGAACGTAGGGCCATCAGACTTTATCAATACGTGATTGATATAATTATTTTAATTGGATTTTTTCGGCAGGATCAATCTGTTTTAAAAACTCTTCTACAGGATAGGCAAGCACATTCTTTTCACGGTATTTTTCCTTTCCCCGATATAAAATGACAAGAGTTGCAGACGGGTAATCTTCCGCAAAGCTGTGCAAACCCCGAAAGTCAGAAGGGTGAAGAGTTGTACCGTTCTTTACTTCTAGAGCGAGAAATGTGTCGTGTCCCGTTAAGATAAAATCGACTTCTACGCCCGCACCGGTCCTCCAAAAATGGAGCTGATAATTTTCCTGTTGCGCGCGCAGCCAGGCCATGAGGTGCTGTGCAACAAGCCCTTCTAAGGCGGCTCCCTCGCTTTCGCTTACCACATCGAAAAACTGTTTAGGCCGCAGTGAAGAATAGACTCCCGCATCGAAAAAGTAGAATTTAGAATGTTGCATCAGACTTCTTTTTGCTTTGTAACGAAATACGTCAAGTTGAAATGAGAGCAAGAGGTCATTTAGGACGATGAGATAATTTTCAACCGTCTTTCTCGCAATATGGCTTTCACGAGCAATATTGGAGGTATTGACCACCGATGCATGAGAAAAGCTCATCGTCTCCAAAAATCGAGCAAAATCACCGATATTTCGTACAAGCCCTTCCGCCTGCACTTCTTCTTTTAGGTATATCCCGACATAGGCTTTAATCACTTCTTCAGGCAGCAGAGAATCAAGAACAACAGGAAGCATTCCCAAACGCAAATGTTTCGAAAGTTCAAAGGCTTGTCCGATCTCTTTTGCAAAAAACGGGGGCATATAGCACAAAAGAGCACGCCCGGCCAGTAAATTGGTCCCTTTTTCACGCAATTTCCTCGCACTTGAACCCGTTAAAATGAACTGATATCCCTTCTTCTCCTCGATGCATTTGTGCACCACATTGAGTAGTTCGGGCACGCGCTGGATTTCATCGATAACAATCGTCTTTTCCGATATGGTGCCAAGGATTTGATACAACCGTTCCGGTGCGGCAGCAAAAATCCGAAACGTTTCCGGATCAAGCAGATCCACCCAGAATGCATCTGGGTAATAAGACCGGAGAAAAGTCGACTTACCCGTCCCTCGCGGCCCAAAGAGAAAATAACTATCCTTCGGAGGATTAAAAAATCTTTGATACATCTTGTTGTACCCTATTATGCCAAATTTGGCTTTAAAATGGCATCGTAGTTTGCAAAAAACACAACATATTCAATCTGAGCTGCTAAAGGAGTAGGGCGGCGGGTTTTTCCAGGTAGAATTTGATCGTTTGCAAAAATTTTGCCCCGTCAGCGCCGTCGATAACGCGATGGTCGCAGGACAGGGTGAGCATGAGCACGTAACCTGCGACCACACCTGCTGCGCGCACGAGGGGACGTTCGAGAATTCCGCCGACAGCCAGGATCGCCGCTTGCGGCGGATTGATCACTGCATCAAAACTCGCTACCCCGAACATCCCCAGGTTGGATACGGTAAAAGACCCCCCCTGGTACTCGAACGGTTGCAATGTGCCCTGCACCGCTCTTTTCGCAAGAGATTTTGCTTCGACCGATAACATGGAGAGATCTTTGTAATTGGCGTGAAACAGGATCGGCGTGATGAGCCCGTCGGGAATGCTGACGGCAAGAGAGATATCAATCGTTTCAAATTGGATCAGCGTCTCATTTTGAGAATTGTAGCCGCGATTGATCGTCGGATGTTTTTCGAGAGCAAGGGCAGCGGCGCGCAGAATGAAATCATTATAGGTATAGATATGTCCCACTTCGGCAATTTCTTTACGCAGGGAAACAAGCTTGGAAGCATCGACTTCCATCGTTACGTAAAAATGAGGAATCGATGCTTTCGCATCTTGCAAACGCGAACCGATCGCCTTGCGAATCGGGGTAAGGGGGATTTCATGGTAGGTGCCGGGAAGGATAACAGGCGGCCCTTCTTTGGGCTCTATGGAGCCTTGTGAAAGTTTAGGTGCCCCTTTGAGATCGTCTTCCACAATCCGGCCATGGGGACCTGTCCCCTTCACTTTCGATAAGTCGAGATTTTGTTCATGGGCAAGTCGTTTGGCAAGAGGAGAGGCGCGGATTCCCTGACTGTCCCTGCTCGGAAATTCATACCCCGTTACGGGTCCAAAGGGTGCAAAGACGGGCATTTCCCTGACCGATAAAGCCTCTTCGCGCTTTTCTTCCACCGGCGTCTCTTCCGTTTGTTTCGCTTCCGGCTTTTCAAAAAGGGCTGAGATATCTTCTTTCATGTCTTTGACGAGGACACCGATCCGTTCATTGACTTTGACACTTTTGCCTTCAGGAGTGGTGATTTTTTTGAGGATGCCGCCGTCGAGTGCCTGATATTCGACAGTGGATTTGTCGGTCATGATGTCACAGATTACATCGCCCGGTTCAACCATGTCCCCTTCTTTTTTATGCCATTTGGCAATGATCCCTTCTTTCATCGTCGGAGAAAGAGCAGGCATGAATAGTTCTATCGCCATAATTATCCCATTGTCTCTTCGATTTTGCGTACAATACGCTTTGTGTTTGGAATCGTTTCCGCCTCGAGCGGCGGAGAATAAGGCAGCGGTGTCTCCATCTGACACACCCGTCCGATGGGAGCGTCGAGAAAATCGAACACATGCTCCTGGATTTGCATAGCCACCTCTGCAGCGATGCCTGCAAACGAGTGCCCCTCTTCAACGATGACGGCACGTTTTGTCTTGCGAACCGATTGTACAATGGTGGCAATATCAAGCGGTTTGATCGTGCGAAGATCGATGATTTCAACATCGACCCCTTTTTTCTGCATGACACCGGCCGCCTCTTCACAAAAAAGAAGCATCCGTCCATGCGAGATGAGGGTCAAATCAGCGCCCGCCTTTCGCACCTTGGCTTTGCCGATCGGAACGAGAAATTCTCCGTCGGGGATTTCTTCTCTCCTGCCGTACATGAGTTCATTTTCAAGGAAGAGGACGGGATTATCGCAGCGGATGGCCGACTTTAAAAGCCCTTTGGCATCGTGGGCTGTACTCGGAGCAATGATGATGCACCCGGGAAGCTGGCCGTAAATTGACTCGACATTGTGCGAGTGCTGGCATGACACGCGCGCCGCCGCACCGTTGGGACCACGGAAGACAATAGGTACCTTGAACCTGTCTCCCGACATGTAGTGCATCTTGAAAGCGTTATTGACAATCTGATCAAATGCAACGAAAGAAAAATTAAAACTCATAAACTCTACAATAGGGCGCAGCCCCATCATGGCAGCCCCAATGGCCATTCCTGCAAAGCCCGCTTCGGTGATCGGCGTATCGATCACACGCCCGGGCCCGTATTTATCCAGAAGCCCTTTAGTGACCTTGTAAGCACCGTTATATTCGGCAACTTCTTCCCCCAAAATAAAGACAAGAGAATCGCGCGCCATCTCTTCATCGATCGCCTCGCGGAGCGCTTCCCGGATTTCCACTTCTCTTTTCCCCGTCACGGAGCAAATACTCCTTCTTCGAGCGTTCCAATATCGGGCCAGGGACTCTCATCGGCAAATTTCATCGCCGCCTGCACCTTTTCCCGTTTTTTGGTGTCGCAATCTTTATATTCTTCTTCGGTTATCCACCCTTTGTCGATACACTCTTGCAAAAAAATCGGAATCGGATCGAGCTCCATCACCCGTTTAAGCTCCTCTTTCGACCGGTACAGGGCCGCATCGGAAATCGAATGGCCGCGGAAACGATGGCCGACCGTTTCAATGATGACCGGCTTTTCTTGCGTTAAAGCGTCCTTTTTTGCCGCCTGAAACACAGCCCAGCTTGAAATCAAATCCATTCCGTCAATGGTATATGAAGTGAGTCCGAACGCCTTTGCCGTATTTTCACCGAGCGGCGGATGGGCAACACCTCTTTCCAGGTGGGTACCCATGGAAAACTGGTTATTTTCAATCACGATGATGAGCGGTAACTTGTGGAGGCACGCAAGATTCAGCGATTCCGGATAGGTCCCCATCATTACGGCGCCGTCTCCGCCGAAGACGACAGCAACTTTGTCTTTTTCTTTCTTATATTTGATCGAAAACGCAAGTCCGACACCCAGCGGCCACTGTGCTCCCACGATCCCGCTTCCCCCGGCCATGGTGCTCGTATACATGTGCATCGAACCGCCCCGCCCCTTGGCGTTCCCGTTTGCTTTCCCATACAATTCGCACATTCCTTCTTCCACCGTCATTCCGAGTAGAAGTGCGAGGGCATGACACCGATATGTCGTTGCCCATAAAGTGTGATCACGTCCGAGAGCATACACCGCACCGGTTTGAATTGCTTCCTGCCCGATATACGAGTGGTAAAACCCCCACACCTTGCCCATCTGATACGACTGCTCGCCCCGCTGCTCAAAGTGACGGATGAGGAGCATGTCGGAAAGCATCAGGAGGGCCTTTTCCTTCCCGATTTCCTCTAACGTGCTCTTTCTGTCGATCTTAGTAAAATTGTATCGAACCATAGCTCAACAAGTAGTTTATCCAACTTTCACTTATCTAGAAAGATTTCTTTTTGGCTAGGAATTTAACCCAAATTCACATAAAATCTTGACAAATGGCGCCCAGAGCAATCTATTACGACACTGAAACAACTGGAGTTAAAGCGGATAAAGACCGCATCATCGAGATTGCTTTTTATGATGCCACACTACAAAAAAAGTATTGCACTTTCATCGATCCCAAGATGCCGATCCCTCCCGAGTCTTCACAAATTTCGGGTATCACCGATGCGATGGTCCGCGGGGCTCCCGCCTTTCATGAAGTGATCGATGCGATGCTCGAGTTTTGTAGCGGAGACGCCTATCTTATTGCCCACAATAACGACGCATTCGATTTTTTCTTTTTGCAAGAAGAGTTCAAGCGTACCGAGCGGCAACTTCCCGAATACAAATACATCGATACTCTCAAGTGGGCGCGCCGCTACCGTCCTGACCTTCCCAAGCACAGTTTGCAATATCTCCGCGAGGTATATCAAGTGGGAGAGAGGACGGCCCACCGTGCCCTCGATGACGTGATGGTGCTTTTCGAGATATTCACTCACATGATCGGCGATCTCCCGATCATGACCGCTTACGAGCTCCTTTACTCGCGCAGTTTTCTTATCCGTTACATGCCGTTCGGCAAGTATAAAGGAAAACCGCTCGAAGAAATTCCGAAACACTATCTGAAATGGCTCATGGAAAGCGGCGCCCTGGACAAGCAAGGAAACCAGGATCTTAAAGCCAGCCTCGCAAAAATAACATAACTACGTTTCGGATCGCCTTGCAAGAGGAAAGAGCGGAGTCTCCTCACTTTCAATATCTACCTCTCCTGCGGCGACAGCCCTTTCTGCACGAGACCAATTGCACATCAATCCCGTTGTAATCCCAAGCCTCCCCGCTAATCCTGCGGTCGTAATGACACCGTATGCAATACCCCAAGCAGGAAGGAATGGCGCCACAACAACACCCGCGATAAGTATCGTACACGTCCCCATCCACAGACCCTGACTAAGTCGTACAACACATCCTTCTTCGGAATATTGACGCAAAAGGTTGTGAACATACTGGCGCAGCTTCTCATTCGTTGCTTGAGATGTCAAATATTGTTCTGCTGCATTCGCAACTTTTTGCACGCCATTCGGGTGAATCGTCGCGGTCAAAAAAGCAGCCAAACGATCCCTTGTAATCATTTGAAACGGATATGCTATCGCAGCTCCAACATTTCGTAAGCACCAAACCATTTATTCCTCCTTGATACAATGAAAGAGTATTTTTAACAAAAGAGAAATTCTATTTCAACACTTTTAGGCCGTGTGTTTTGAAAAGCTTTTCAAAATATGGACTTGTTTGGAAAAGTTCGCTCCCTGTACCGTCAGCGGTGACCTGTCCATCTTCGATCACGATAAACCGATCGAGGTGCTGCACACCACTGAGTCTATGCGTGACGATGATTTGAGTTAGCTCACCGGGAAGACGGGAAAGAGCGTCGGTAATCAATTTCTCCGAACCGGTGTCCAGCTGGGATGTCGCCTCATCGCACAGCAAGATAGGCGCTTTTTTATACAGCGCGCGCGCAATCGAGATGCGCTGCCCTTGCCCCCCCGAAAAGTTGCGCCCGTGCTCCTTGACGAGGGCATGCTCTTTCTCTGGCAAGAGGGCGATAAACTCATCCGCATGACTAAGCCGTAAAACCGATTCCAAACTGCCGTCCGGATGTCCGAAGGTGATATTGCCCACGATAGTGTCGTGAAAGAGAAATGGTTTCTGGGGAATGTAGGTGATAAGACTCCTCAACGATTCGAGCGAAAGGTCGCGTACATCTATGCCGTCGATCAAAATACGGCCGGAAGTAACGTCGTAGAGGCGAGACAATAACTGTAGAAGCGTCGTCTTCCCCGAGCCGGTTTTGCCAATGATGGCTACCTTTTCCCCTTTCCGGATTTCCAGAGAAATATTCCGGAGCACCCACCGGTCGTGATATTTAAAACTCACGTCGTCAAAGACGATTTTGTCCTGAAAAAGGGGGATTGACTGTGCTGAGGCTCTTGAAACAATCTCGGGCTGCAAGGCTAGCACTTCAAAAAGACGTTCCGCAGCCACCACCCCTTTTTGTACCTGGGCGTTTTCGTCGGCAAACTTTTTGACCGGCTCGTAAAGGACATAGAGGAACCCGCAAAAGACAATGAGTTCGGCAAGCTGCATCGAAAGCACGTAAAGTCCAATGAAACAAATGCCGACAAGCGAGAGCATCGTGATGAAATGAATGATGGGCCGGGTGAGGAGATCAAACTTGTTGGTATGGATTTCCCATTTTTCAATGGCGCTATTTTCTTTGGCAAACTTGTCTTCCAAATATTTTTCGGCACGAAATAGTTTGATCGTTTCAATCCCACCCAGAAAATCGAGGAGGATCGAAGTAAAATTTTCCTGGTTGGAGAGAAGCTGTCGCATTACTTTCTTGACTTTGCGCGCAATCACTGCAATCGGAATCACGACAAGGGGCAGCCCTAAAAAGAAAATAAGGGTGAGTTTCCATGAGGCGAAAAGACAAAAGAGAAGGGAAGAAACAAAAGTGAAGGGAACGTAGATGTAATTGGTGACAAGAGCGTTGAGCGCATCGGCAATCTGCTTTGAATCGGTTACCACGCGAGTGGCAATCGCGCCCATCTTTTCATTCCGGAAATAACTCATCGAGAGTTTTTGCAAATGGGAAAAATAGAACTCGCGGAGTTCTTTCGACACCTTTATGCTAAGCACGCGGGGAAAGAACCGGCTGAAAAAAAGGAAAAAGGCCTTGAATAGAGAGACCAAAACAAGAATCATGAGGGAAGAGGAAAAAGCTCCCCCTTTCTCCCCTAAAAAAGAACGTACTTCCAAAAAACCTTTTTGAATGAGTCCGGTATTTCCCCTTTCCTTCAAGTAGCGCATCGCATCTTCATCGGTGAAAAACCCCTTATGTTCGGGATCGAGAGCGTCAAATCCTCTCGCTAGTTCATCCCGCGTGATTTTTGAAGAACCGGAGCCGAAAAGGGTGAATACATCGACCGTATTTTGCGTGATGAGCCCGATGGAAAAAATTTCGAGCTGACTTGTGAGCGTGAGACCAATCAAGGTGAGAGCGGAAAAAAAGAGCCAATACAAATGCCTTTTCGCGTGGACAAGTGCTCGAAATAGAGGACGCATGGAAAAATCATACACGATTCTAAAGATATTGTCATTTACTCGTAGCGAATGGCTCTCAAAATATCAGGATCGGGGAGTGTTGGGGCTGCCGGCGGTAAATAAAGGTTCGCCCTCAGCACCCCGATGATCGGCTCTTGTAAATAGACCATCAGCGAAGCAATCCGAATGACGGGAAAAATGACAACCGAATGGGCCGTGCGCCACCATATCGTCACGGGTGCAGCAATGAGGGCAAAAAGGGCAGCGAGCAAATAAAAAGGGTAAAGCACCATTTTAACAATGCGCAGCCCCAGGACTTTGAGATTGTCCGGCAAAGAGAAGTCCTGATTCGGAAAGAGAATGTCGACACAGAATTTGAGGCTATTTATCGTCAGTCCTAAGAATACATTCAAAGGCAGTTTCACATGATACTGAAAAATTTTCCCCAAACGGGGAGGTTGCCGATACATATCGACATAATTTTCCAGTGCTTCTACAGGAGCATATCCGTAATAAAAATGAGATAGATCAACTGCATGGACAGCCATGATGACCCTTTAAAAAATTTGCCGGTATTTTGCGGCCCGGCAATCGAGCAAAAATTCGGAAGAAAGCTTTGAGAGCCTTACCGCTTCTTTTAAAATAAACCGTTTCACATTATGATATACAAGATCGGGATTGCGGTGCGCACCGCCGAGGGGCTCTTTGATGATCTCATCGATCATCCTGTTTTCCAGCAGAAATTCGGCGTGCATCTTGAGCATTTCGGATGCCGATTCTTTCTTCGATGCATCCTTAAAGAGGATCGACGCACACCCTTCAGGGGAAATGACCGAATAATACGCATGTTCCAACATTCCCAGAG